>DATBRS010000252.1:0-13951 GCA_036560185.1 Myxococcota bacterium | reverse complement strand
GCCGAGGCCGACGTCGAGCAGGAAGCCGAGCCGCCCGTCGATCTCCTTGATGACTTCGCCCGCGATCGTGCGCTCGGTGGGCGAGAGCGCGAGCGTCTTCAGCTGCTCGCGCGCCTCCGCGACGTTGAGCCGCGCGAGGTCGGGCAGGCTCCGCTCGCTGACGCGCACGGCGGTCGACTCGGGCCGCAGGCGCTTCCCGTCGCAGGTCTTGCACTCCGCCTCCGACAGGTACTTCATGTACCAGCGCTTCATGCCCTCCGACTTGGTCATGCGGAAGCGCCGGTAGAGCTCGTTCAGCACGCCCTCGAAGGGCCGCTCGAACTCGATCTTGCCCGTGGCGAACTTCATCGAGAGCGCGATGCGCTTCTCGCCGGTGCCGAACAGCAGGACGTCGCGGTGTCGCTTCGGAACGTCGCGCCAGGGCTTGTCGAGATCGATGCCGTACTGCTTGGCGACGTTCTTCACGATCGAGCCGGTCCACGAGTCGCCGCGCTCGAGGATCGTCTTCCACGGCTCGATCGCGCCGTCGCGCACCGACTTGCTCGGATCGGGCACGACCAGCGCGGGGTCCATCTCGGGTTTCGTGCCGAGCCCATTGCAATCGGGGCACATCCCGAGCGGCGAGTTGAAGGAGAAGCTCTGCGGCGAGAGCTCGGGGAAGCCGAGGTCGCAGGTGTGGCAGTGCAGATGCTCCGAGTAGAGGCGCTCCTCGCCGTCGAATGCCGCGAGTAGCGCGCCGCCGCCCTTCTTCAGCGCGGTCTCCACCGAATCGGTGAGCCGAGACGTGTACTTCGCATCGCTCGCGTCGGGCGCAACCAGGCGATCGACCACGATGTCGATCGTGTGCTTCTTCTTCTTGTCGAGCGCGGGCAGCTCGTCGCCGCGCACGATCGCGCCGTCGATGCGGAAGCGCGAGAAGCCCTCGCCGACGGCTTCCTCGAGCACGTCGCGGTACTCGCCCTTGCGATTCTCCGCGAGCCGCGCGATCAGCTGGAACTTCGTGCCGGGCGCGAGTTGCAGCAGCCGCTCGGCCGCCTCCGCCGCCGAGAGCCGCTCGACCGCGCGCCCGCAGCGGTGGCAGTGCTGCTTGCCGATGCGCGCGTACAGCACGCGCAGGTAGTCGTAGATCTCGGTGATCGTGCCGACAGTCGAGCGCGGGTTGTTACTGGCCGACTTCTGCTCGATCGAGATCGTCGGCGACAGCCCGCGGATGTGGTCGTAGCGCGGCTTCTCCATCTGCCCGAGGAACTGGCGCGCGTAAGCCGAGAGCGATTCGACGTAGCGGCGCTGGCCCTCGGCGTAGAGCGTGTCGAACGCGAGGCTCGATTTGCCCGAGCCCGACGGGCCGGTGAAGACCACGAGCCGCTGCTTCGGGATGCGCGCGTCGACGCGCTTCAGGTTGTGCTCGGCCGCACCGCGAACTTCGAGAACGTCGTTGCTCTTGACCATCGGGATCTCAGCGGGTGATGGAGCGGCGCGCGATTGTCCCGCCACGGAGCGAGCGCCGCCAGGGCTGCTAACGACCCGCGCGCATGACTCCTGACGCGCTGCTGACAACTTGCCTGCTCGTGCTGCTCGCCTCGTTCGTCGCCGGCTTCTTCGGCTTCGGCTTCGGCATCGTGGCGACCGCCGGCCTCTCGTTCACGATGGCGCTCGTCGACGCCGCCAACGTGGTGAACATCGCGAGCCCCTTCGTCACCGCGAGCCTGTTCTGGCAATTGCGCGCACACGTCGTGTGGCGCTCCGTGCGCCGCATCGCTCCGTGGCTGCTCGCGGGCGTCGCCGGGGGAGTCGCCGCGCTCTCGAACCTCGACGGCAGCCTGCTCGTGCGCGCGCTCGGCGCACTCGTCGTCGCGATCTCGCTCTGGAACCTGTCCGCGCGGCCGCTGCGCGTGCCGGAATCGACACTCGGGGACGCGGTCGCGGGGGGGCTGAGCGGAATCTTCGGCGGCGCGTTCAACAGCGGCGGGCCGCCGCTGATCGCCTACGTCTACAGCCGCCCGGGCTCGCCCGAGCAGCTGAAGGCCACGCTGCAGGCGCTCTTCCTGTGCTCGACGTTCGCGCGCATGGCTCTCGCGACGGCGCAAGGCGTGATGGACACCTCGGTGCTGCGGCACGCCGCGCTGGCTACCCCGTTCGCGATCGCGGGGCAATACGCGGGGAACGCGCTCTCGTCGCGCCTCAGCGGCGAGCGCTTCCGGCGCGCCGCCTGGCTCGGCCTGCTCGCGCTCGGCGTCGTGCTAGGGATTCGCGGCTGACGGCAACGGCAGCGCGCGGATCACGATCTCCGCGATCTCGCTCGGCGCGAACAGGCGCATCGGCGGGCCCCAGAAGCCGACGCCGCGGGTCACGTAGAGCTGGCTCGCGCCGCGCCGGTACAGGCCGGCCACGAACGGCGTCGCGAGGCGCACGATCCACTTGAACGGCCAGATCTGACCCCCATGCGTGTGCCCGGAGATCTGCAGGTCGACGCCCGCTGCGCACGCCGCTGCGAACGTCTGCGGGTCGTGCGCGAGCAACACCACCGCGCGCTGGGTGTCGCGACCCGCCAGCGCCGCCCCGACGTCCTCGCTCGAGCCGAGGCGCCAGTCGCCGCGGTGATCGTCCACGCCCGCGAGATCGAAGCCGGCAGCGCCCTCGATCGCGACGCGTTCGTTGCGCAGCACGCGCATGCCGAGCGCCTGTACGCGCGCGAGCCAGCCGTCGAGGCCGGAGTAGAAATCGTGATTGCCCGGCACGAAGAACGCGCCGTGCTTCGCGCGCAGCGCGCCGAACGGCTCGACCTCGCCGCCGACCTGCTCGACCCCGCCGTCCACGAGGTCGCCGGTCACGGCCACGAGATCCGGCGCGAGCGCGTTCACGCGCTCGACCAGCTCGCGCGCGAAGGCACGGCCGAGAATCGGGCCGATGTGGATGTCGCTGATCTGCACGATGCGGAAGCCGTCGAGCGCGCGCGGCCAGCTCGCGAGCGCGACCTCGACGCGCTTCACGCGCGGCACGCGCAGCGCCGAGCGCAGCGCCACCGAGCCGGCGAGCGCGACCAGCGCGCCCGCCGCGAGCGCCCGGCCGCGCGAGAGCTCGAGCGCCGAGGCCGAGCTCGCTGCGCCCATTAGGGTGAACGCAGCGTCGGTGAAGAGCAGCGCCACGAAGCCGAGCCAGAACGCGCCCATCCAGAGCGCGAAGGGCCAAGAGACGATGCGCAGCCATGGCAGCCGCAGGGAGCGCTCGAGCGCGAGCTGCACGAAGGTGCCGGCGAAGGCGAGCGGCACGAGCGCGACGCCGAGCGCGCGCCAGGGCTCGGGCAGCGCGGGATCCAGCACGAAGCCCTTCACGACGTAGTAGTGCGCCGCAGCCACGCTGCCGAGCGCGAGCGTGAGCACCGCCAGCGCGAGCAGCGAGCGGGAGCGGGTGCGGGATTGCGGAGCGGCGGAAGACATCGGCAGGAATCCTCGCAGTGCTTCGCGGGCGCGCAGATCGAGCACAAGCTGCCGCGCATTTGCCGATCCGTGAAGCCTCTCGGCATCGGCGCTGCGCGCGCGGCACTTCAGCCCCCTTCGCGACACGCCGATGAGAGCTCGGGATCGCATCCCATGGAGGGAATCCGCATGCGCAACCTTTCGAAGTCACTCGCCGCGGCCGTCGCTGCGGTTCTACTCGCGGGCCCGGTGGCCGCGGAGAATCAGTTCAACGACGTCGAGGCCTCCCACACCGGCCCGATGTTCGACGTGCTCGTGATGCGACCGATCGGCCTGATCGGTCTCGGCGTCGGTGCGGTGTTGTGGCTGCCCGCTGCGGCGATGACCGCGGCGATCCAGCCGACCGAGCTCAACAAGCCCACCGAGTATCTGCTCAAGCGGCCGTATCGCTACGTCTTCGACGACCCGATCGGCTCGCACTGAGACTTCACCGAGCCGCCCGGCGAAGCCGCGAGCCGCGCGCGCCAATCGGGCGCGCGCGCCGCGAGTGCGCGGAGCGGCTGGGAGAGCGCACCGGTGGGCGCGTGGCAGAGCTGCCGCGCCCCCGGTCGCGCTGCGCCCTCGCGCGTCGGCCTAATCGCTACGCCGGTGCCCAGCCCTCGCCCGGTCGTGTGAACGCCGCACCGGCGTGAGCGCGCCCGGCGCTGAAGAATTCGAGCGCGCCCGCGGCGGGCGCAGCTAGCTTGCGGCGCGTGAGTGCACTCGAGCTGCGCGACGTGGTGAAGCGTTACGGGGCGCGCGCGGCCCTCGGCGGCGTGAGCTTCGACCTGGCGGAAGGCAGCGCGCTCGGCTTGTTGGGGCCCAACGGCGCGGGCAAGACGACGGCGCTGCGGCTGCTGCTGGGCTTCGCGGCGCCAAGCGCGGGGGAAGTGCGACTGCGCGGGCTCGACCCGCGCGACCCGCACGCGCGCCGCGGCGTCGGCTACTTGCCCGAGCGCGTGTCGCTGCCCGATCGCGCCACGGTGACCGGGGCGGTCGCGCTGTCCGCGGGGCTCGCCGGCCTCTCGGGCGCCGATCGCGGCGCTGCCGTGGCGGAGATGCTCGACTACGTGGGTCTCGGCGATCGCGCGCGAGATCGCATCGGCGAGCTCTCGAAGGGCCTGCGCCAGCGCGTCGGCTTCGCGATGGCGCTGATCGCGAAGCCCGCGCTGTTGCTGCTCGACGAGCCCACCAGCGGCCTCGATCCGCTCGGCATCCGCGACGCGCGCACGTGGATCCAGCGGGCGCGCGACGAGGGCGCGGCGGTCCTGCTCTGCTCGCACGTGCTGTCGGAGATCGAGCTCACCTGCGATCGCGTCGCGATCCTGCACGGCGGAGAGCTCGCCGCGAGCGGCCCGATCGCGGAGATCGTCCGGGCCGGCGAGAACCTCGAAGACGCCTTCGTGCGGCTGGTGAGTCGATGAGCGCCTTCTTGCTGCTCTGGCGCGAGGCGCTGCAGGACGCGCTGCGCCGCAAGCTCGTGCTCGCGATCGCCGCGGCGTCGGTGCTCTCGCTGATGGTGCTCGACAACTGCGCGGGCTGCGTCCCCGCCGCGCAGGTGAACGGCGCGCAGGTCGAGGCCGCGAACGTCGCGCCCGTGTTGGGCATCGCGCTGATGATCGTCGTCGGCCTCTGGGTGGTGACGCTCGCCGGCTTGCTGGCCGCCGATCACCTCGCGCAGTCGCTCGAGGACGGCCACGCGACGACGGCGCTCGCGCGCCCGGTGCGGCGCGAGGAATTCGCGTTCGCGCGCCTCGCCGGCGCGCTCACCGTCGCGATCGCGGCGGGCGCGCTGCTGCTCGGCACGACGACCTTCTGGCTCGCGACGCGCAGCGGCCTCCCCGCTTTGCCGGCCGTGCTGGCCGCGATCGGCTGCGGGATCGCCTGCGTCACCGTGGCCTCGCTCGCGATGGCCGCCTCGCTCGCGCTGCCGCGCCTCGCGATCTGGCTGCTCGTGTTCGGCCTCGTGTTCATCACGACCGTCGCTGCGTCCACCGCGTTCTGGCCCGCGCCCGCCGACCCGACTCAGATCGGAGGCACACGCGCGTTCCTCGTGCTGCTCGACCGCTTCGGCCCGCCGATCGCGGGCGCGATGCTGCGCGCGCTCGCGGCTTGGTTGCCGGGCGCTCCTCTGCCCGCGGACTTCGCCGCGGTCTTCGCGCGCGGAATCGTGTGGGCGGCGCTGGGACTCGCCTCGCTCGCCGCCGCGTTTCGGCGCATCGAGCTGCGCTGAGCTCAGACGAAGCTGAGCCAGCTCTCGTGCTTGCGGTCGCGGCCCGCGACGACCGCGAAGAACGCGTCCTGCAGCGTCTTCGTGACCGGCCCGCGCTTGCCGCTGCCGATCGTGCGGTGGTCGATCTCGCGCACCGGCGTCAGCTCGGCGGCGGTGCCCGTCATGAACACCTCGTCCGCGATGTAGAGCTCGTCGCGCGTGATCGTGCTCTCCTGGGTCGCGATGCCCTTGTCGCGCGCGAGCTCGAGGATCGAGGCGCGCGTAATGCCCTCGAGCACCGTCTCGACCGGCGGCGTCTTCAGCACGCCGTCGCGCACGATGAACACGTTCTCGCCGCTCGCCTCGGAGACGAAGCCACTCGTGTCGAGCAGGATCGCCTCGTCGTAGCCGTCCAGCAGCGCCTCGCGCTTCGCGAGGATCGAGTTCACGTAGTCGCCGCAGGTCTTGCCCTTGGTCATCTTCGAGTTGACGTAGTGGCGCTGGAACGACGAGATGCGCGCGCGAATGCCGCGCTCCATGCCCTCTTCGCCGAGATACTTGCCCCACGGCCAGGCGATCACCGCGACGCGGATCGGATTGTCCGCGGGATTGAGGCCCATCACGCCGTCGCCGATGAAGACGAGCGGCCGGATGTAGCCCTCGGGCAAGCGATTCGCGCGCAGCGTCGCGGTGATCGCGTCGGTCACCGCTTCGCGCGAGAACGGGATCTGCATCAGGTTGATGTGCGCCGACTCGTAGAGCCGCCGTACGTGCTCGGGCAAGCGGAACACCGCCGAGCGCCCGTCGTCGGTCCGGTAGCAACGGATGCCTTCGAACACGCCGAGCCCGTAGTGCAGCGTATGCGTGAGGATGTGCACCCGCGCCGCGTCCCAATCCACCATCTGCCCGTCGAGCCAAATCTTCTCCCCACTCACGCGCACGCTCGCCATCGCCCTCTCCTCACGAAACGCCGAGCTTGACGCGCCCCGCCCCCCACCGCGAGTCCGCGCTGCAGCCGCACTACGCCGCACCACACATCGACGCGCGCCGGCGCTGAGGCCGCGGGGGCGCGGGCCGGCGGGACGCGAATCAAGCGCAGGCCGGCCCGAGCATCCGGCAGCGCAGCGCCTCGAGGCAGCGCAGCCACCCCAATCTCCCGAGGCGCCCAGCAGAGAGGGGCCGCAGGCGAGCCATCGCGTCCCGCCGGCCCGCGCCCCCGCGGCCTCAGCGCCGCCTCGATGCTCCTCGAGTCTCACCGCCGCAAGATGCGGCCGACGATTCCCTTCGCTTTGTCTTGGCGCATGCGCACGAGCCGCAGCTCGCGCTGCGCCTCCAAGCAATCCGGATCGAGCTGGATCGCGCGCGCGTACATCTTCTCGGCGTTGTCGACCTGGCCGGCGGCCTGGCACAGGCGGCCGAGGAACAAGTAGGGCGTGCGCCGATCGGGCGCGATCCTGCGGCCCTTCATCACGAGCTTGATCGCGTCCTCCGCTCGCCCCGGCGCCTCCGGCGAAACCTGGTAGTACGCCCAGCCGACGTACACGTGGTAGTCGCACTCTTCCGGATAGGACTCGACCGCGTTGCGGAATGCCTGCAGCGCCTCCTGCGGTCGCCGCGCCCGTAACAAGCCCTCGCCGCGCGTGAACTCGCGCTCGGCGTAGACCGCGCGCTCGCTCTCTTCGCGCGCGGCGGCGTCGAGCGCGTTCTGCTTGCGCTGCTGCAGCCAGCTCGCGCGCGCGGCGGCGTCGCGAATCGCGTCGTAGGCCGTCGCAGCGTTCGCGAACGACTGCTCGGCCATCCTGCGGCTCGCGTCGCTCGCACCCACGCAGCGATCCGGGTGCGTGCGCTTGGCGAGCTCGGCGTAGGCCGCGCGAATCCGCTCGTCGCTCGCGTCGAGCGCGACGCCCAGCGCTTGCCACGGGTTCTCGTTGCCCAGCTGCGCGCTCAGCGCCGCGAGCTCCGCGCGCAACGCGGCCTCGGAGATCTGCGGGCGCTGTTCGGGCGCCGGCGCGCTCCGGCGCGCCTCGCGCGGCGACGTCACCGCGGGCGCCGCGGGCGCCGCCGCCTTCTTCGGCGCGGGCCGCACGTCTCGCGTCGGCTCGGTGAGCTCGACGAGCTCGAGCGAGATCAGCGCGTAGAGCAGGCGGCGTGTGCGCTCGGTCGGCGCGCCGAGCTGCGCCACCGTCTTCTCGCCGTCGACCTGCGCGAGCAGCGTCTTCCCCTGCGCATCGAGGTTCGCGCTCTGGAACTGGTAGAAGCGGCTGCCGCCCGGCACGGCGACGAGCTTCGCGCGCTCCGCGAGCCGCGCGTCGATCACGTCGCGGGGCATGCGCTCCAGCACGCCGTGCATCAGCAGATCCGCCGGACTGCGATTCAGGTAGAGCGCGTTTGCGCTCTTCAAGCGCGCGCGCTCGTGGAACTGGTACGTGCCGGCGCGCCAGCTGAACAGCTCGAACAGCTTCTCGTCCGCCTGGCGGCGCAACGCGCGCGCCAGCACGTCGTCGTCGAGCATCTGGCTGGCGAGCAGGATCTGCCCGATCAGGCCGCCGCTCGTCTTCATGCGCTTCACGCACGCGCCGAGCACATCCTCGGTGATGCTTCCGCTCGCGACCAGCAGATGCCCGAGCGTCTCCTGCATCAAGTTCGAGCGCACGGCCTCCGGCACGCCGTCGCGGACCTGAACCTGCTTCTTCTTCTTCCCGTGCTGCAGGTCGAGCACGCCGCTCACGCGCAGGCCGTGCAGGTGGTGCATCAGCTCGGCGAACGGGAGCTGCTCGAGCGAGCCCGCGAGCTTGGCCACGCGCTTCCCGGTCGCAGGTGCCGACGCCACGGCGTCGCGCACCGTGGCGAGCAGTTGGTCGAGCGGCACCGGCTTCTTCAGCACGCCGGCGGCGGAGAGCTTGCGGGCGCGCGCCTGATAATCCGGCGTGAACGTGCAGCCCGAGAGGAACAGCGCCGGCGTATGGGCGAACGCCTTCTCGGCGCGCAGCGCCTCGAGCACACGGAAGCCGTCGAGCCGCGGCAGCATCACGTCGATCGTGAGCAGCGCCGGCTTCAGCGCCCGCGCGCGCTCGATCGCCGTGACGCCGTCGTAGGCCGTCTCGACTCGATAGCCGGCCTGGGTGAAGGCGCGCGACAGGATCTGGCAGAAGCCGCGATCGTCGTCGGCGCACAGGATCGTCGCTGCGGCCATGAAAGCGCCCCCTCGCCCCGTTGCATCGGCCTCCTGCCGGTGAGCCGCGTGGGCGCGATCACAACGGGAGTGCGCAACTCAGGGGCGGGCGGCGCGCAACAGCGCGGCCAGACTCCGGGCGTACGGCGCGCGCGCGATGCCGGCCTCGGTCACGATCGCGCTCACCAGCTCGGCGGGCGTCACGTCGAAGGCCGGGTGTCGCACGGGCACGCCGTCGGGCACGAGCGTGCGCTCGCCCGCCCGGGCCAGCTCGTCGCGCCCGCGCTCCTCGATCGGGATCGCCGCGCCCGTGGCCGTGTCGAGATCGAGCGTCGAGAGCGGCGCCGCTACGTAGAACGGAAGGCCGTGGGCGCGCGCGGCGAGCGCCACCGCATAGGTGCCGATCTTGTTGGCGACGTCTCCGTTCGCAGCGACGCGGTCGGCGCCCACGAGCGCGAGATCGATCTCGCCGCAGCGCATCAAGTGCGCGGCCATCGAATCCGCGATCACGGTCACGGGGATGCCGTCGCGCTGCAGCTCCCAAGCTGTTAGGCGCGCGCCCTGCCAGAAGGGCCGCGTCTCGCCGGCGAGCACCGAGACGCGCTTGCCCTGCGCGACGGCCGCGCGCACCACGCCGAGCGCGGTGCCGTAGCCCGCGGTCGCGAGCGCGCCCGCATTGCAGTGCGTGAGTACGCGCGCGCCGTCCGGCACGAGCTCGGCGCCGGTGCGACCGAGCGCGCGGCAGATGCGCTCGTCCTCGGCGACGATCGCGAGCGCCTCCGCCAGCAACGCTGCCGTCACGGAGGCCGCGCTCGCGCTCGGCGCCGACGCGGCTGCCGCCTCGCAGCGCTGCATGCGCGCGAGCGCCCAGGCGAGATTCACCGCGGTGGGGCGCGTGCGCAGCAGCCGTGCGCGGGCGTGCGCGAGCTCGCGCGCGAGCGCGCCCAGCGCGGTCGCCGCGCTGCGCTGTGCCGCGAGCGCGACGCCGAGCGCGGCCGCGCAGCCGATCGCGGGCGCGCCCCGCACCGCGAGCGACTCGATCGCGCGCGCCACCTCCTCGACGCTGCGGCACGCGAGCTCCGTCTCGCGCTCGGGCAGCGCGCGCTGGTCGAGCAGGTAGACGGTGCCGTCCGCCCAGCGCAGCGTGCGCCAGCTCATTCGGGCTCCGGCTGCTTCTTCTTGCCGCCGAACAGTCCGCCGAGCGCGTCGATCACGCCGCCCGCGCCGGGCACGCTCGCGTCGAGCGTGTCGCGCAGCTTGCCGCCGCCGAGATACGCGGCCGTGAACGCGAGCGCGCCCTTCGGCGAGATCTTGATGCTCGGATCGCTCGCCGTGCCGCCGACGTGGGCGAGCGGCAGCTCGCGCTTCACCGCGCGCGGGCCGTCCGCGGCGCCGGGCTGGGCTGCGCCGGCGATCGCGCGGTCGATCGCCTCGTAGATCGTGAGCGTGCCCTCGAGGTCGAGCGCCGTGTCCGCGAGCGCGACGTCGCCTGCGAGATCGACGCGGTAGTCGCGGTAGAGCAGCGCGAGATCGCGCGTGCGCGCAAGGCCGCCGCCGAGCGTGAACGTGCCGCCGAGGCGCTCGAACTCGTCGGCGTAAAACTTCTGCAGCGTGCCTCCCGAATCGAGGCCGCCGAACAGCGCCCCAGCGCTCGCGATTCCGCCGAGCGCGTCGATCGCGCTGCGCAGCAGCGAGACGCCCGGCATGCGCCCCGGCGCGATCGAGAACGTGAGCGGCCCGGCGAGCGCGTCGACGAGTGCCGCCTCGCCGCCGAGCGGCGCGGACAGCTTCGCGTCGAGGTCGAGCGGACCCTCGAGCGAGCCGCGCGGCGCGCCGAACGCCTGCGCCAACGCACCGCTGTCGAGATCCTGCGCGTGCGCGCCCAGCGCCAGCTTCATCTCACGCGACAGCTGCGTCACGCCGAGCTCGAGCGCGATCGACTGTCCGCCGACCGTAACAGGCCCGGCGCCGCGAATGGCGTCGCCGTCACCCTTCAGCTTCATCGTCACGCGCGCGTCTTGGCCTTCGGCGAGCGGCAGCGCGACGCCGTCGAGCGCGATCACTCCCGTCACCGAGAGTGGGTCCATGCCGATCGCGAGCTCCTCGAACGAGAGCTTGCCGCGCAGCCCGAGGCCTTCGAGCGCAGGCAAGATCGCGTCCCAGCCCGCGAGCTCGAGTGCGCCGCCGCCGAGCGTCGCGCGCGTCCGCTCGGTCATCTCGACCTCGAGCGGCGTCTCGAGATCGCGCAGCGCGAGCTTCCCGTCGCGCAGCGCCACGTCGTCGCCTGCGAGCGAGAGGGTCCCTGCGATGCGGAGCTTCTCGCCGGCCGGCTTGCGGAACGAATCGCTGAAGGCGAGCTGCGCGGCGTCGAGGTTCACCGCGAGCGCGCCACTCAGCGCGTCGGTCGGCCCGGCCAGCTGCAGCTCGAAGTCGCCCTCGCCCGCTGCGCTCGCGTCCGCGGGGAAGTACGGCTTGGCGGCGGCGAGCGCGAGCTTCGCCAGCTTCACGCTGAGGCCGAGCTCGCCGTCCCCGCTCAGCTTGCCCTGCGCGGCGAGCTCGCCGCCGCTCGCCAGCTTCGCGCTGGCCTCGAACGTGACGCGGCCCGTGAGCAGGCTCCCGCTCGCGCGCGCTTCCACGTCCTCGAGCTGCCAAGTCGTGGCCGGCACGGCCAGGCGATCTTCGAGCGCGACGCGCGAGCTCGTGACGCGCACCTCGCGCACCGCGAGGTCGACGCTGCTCTCCGTCTGCGGCGCCGCGTCCTCGGCGGCGGCGATCTCGACCGGCAGCTCGAAGCCGCTCGGCGTGCGCGCGAAGGTGAGATCGGCGCCGTCCAGCGTGAGCGTGTCGATCGCGACGCTGCCCGTGAGCAGCGAGAGCAGGGAGAGCCGCAGCGCCACGTGGTCGGCGCGCAGCGGCGCCTCCCCCTTGCGCGCCACCAGCTCGGGGCTCGCGACGATCAGGCGCGGCGGGAGCACGCCCGCGTCGAGCTCTCCGAAGCGCAGCTCGCGGCCGGTCGCCTCGAGCGCGGCGCGCACGATCTCTGCGCGCACCTCCGGGCGCTGCGCGATGCGCGGCAGCGCGAGCGCCAGCGCCACCAGCGCAAGCGCGAACAGCCCAGCGATCGCCAACGACACGCGCGCCGCGAGCTTCATGCCGCTCACCTCCCGAGCTTGCGTTCGAGAATCCCCCGCACCACGGCCGGATCGGCCTTGCCCTCAGTGCGGCGCATCACCTGGCCCATCAAGAAATTGAGCGACTTCGCGTCGCCGGCACGGAACGCGAGGACCGCCTTCTCGTTGCCGGCGATCACCGCGTCCGCGACTGCGGCGAGCGCGCCCGCGTCGGAGACGGCGCCGAGACCGCGCGCCGCGATCAGCGCCGCCGGGTCGCCGCCTGTCCACAACAACTCGCCGAGCAAGGCGCGCGCGCTCTTCACCGTCACCGCGCCCGCGTCGGCGAGCTGCACGAGCGCGCCGAACGCCTCGGGTGCGAGCTTCACGTGCTCGATCTCCGCATCCCGCTCCTTCAGCGCCGCCAGCACGTCGCGCAGCAGCCAGTTCGCGACCGCCTTGGCGCTGCCGTGCGCTCTCGCCGCGGCCTCGAACCAGGCGGAGAGCGCCGCGTCCGGCGCGATCTGCGCCGCATCTTTCGCGGTCAGCTCGAGACTCGCGACGTAGCGCTGCGCGCGCGCTTCGGAGAGCTCCGGCAGCGCCGCTCGGATCGCCGCGATGCGCTCCTCGGGAATCAGCACGGGAGTCAAGTCGGGATCGGGGAAGTAGCGGTAGTCGTCCGCGTTCTCCTTGGTGCGCATCACGTAGAGGCGATCCTGTTCGGGCTCGTAGCCGAGCGTCGCCTGCACGATCGCGCCGCCGCTCTCGAGCACGTGCGCCTGGCGCCGCACCTCGCACTGAATCGCGGCCTCGACGAAGCGGAACGAGTTCAGGTTCTTGATCTCGCTGCGCGTGCCCAGCTTCGTGTCGCCCGGCCGGCGGATCGAGACGTTCGCGTCGCAGCGAAACTGCCCCTTCTCCATGTCCGCGTCCGAGGCGCCCACGGCGCGCACGATCTCGCGCAGCTTGCGCAGATACTCACCGGCCTCCGCGGCCGACCGGAGATCCGGCTCCGACACGATCTCGATCAGCGGAATGCCCGCGCGGTTGAGGTCGATCAGCGTGTCGGCGCCCGAGCCGCCATGGATCGACTTTCCCGCGTCCTCCTCCATGTGGATGCGTGTGAGCCGCACGCGCCGCGCCGTGCCGTCGACCGGCTCGAGCTCCACCCAGCCGCCGGTCGCGAGCGGCTCCTCGTACTGCGAGATCTGGTAGCCCTTCGGCAAGTCCGGATAGAAGTAGTTCTTGCGCGCGAAGATCGAGCGCGCGTGCACGCTGCAGTGCGTGGCGAGCGCCGCGCGGATCGCGAGCTCGACCGCGTGCGCGTTCAGCACCGGCAGCGTGCCCGGAAGCGCCAGATCGAGCGGCGCGACCGAGTGATTAGGGCCCTCGCCGAACGAGACCGGCGACGCCGAGAACAGCTTGCTGCGCGTGCGCAGCTGGCAGTGCACCTCGAGGCCGATCACGACTTCCCAGCTCACAGCGGCGGCCTCCGCGTGTGGTGGTCGGTGATGCGTTGATACGCATCGGCGGCGCGCAGCACGGTCGCGTCCTCGAGGGGCCGGCCGAGCAGCTGGAGCCCGACGGGCAGCTCGGGGCCGCCGCCGGGCGGCTGCGCCGTCCCGCACGGCAGCGAGATCGCCGGCACGCCCGCGAGGTTCGCCGGCACCGTGAACACGTCGCCGAGGTACTCCGCCAGCGGATCCGCTTTCGCGTCCATCCGGAACGCCACTTCGGGCGCCGTCGGCATCGCGATCAGATCGCAGGCCGTGAACGCTCGCTCGAAGTCGCGGCGCAGCAGCGTGCGCACGCGCTGCGCCTTCTTGTAGTAGGCGTCGTAGTAGCCGGCCGAGAGCACGTAGGTGCCGAGCAGGATGCGCCGCTTCACCTCGGCGCCGAAGCCCTCGGAGCGCGTCGCCTCGATCATCGCGGTGACGCCGCCGGGCGCGGAGGCGCGCAGCCCGTACCGCACGCCGTCGAAGCGCGCGAGATTGCTCGACGC
>DATBRS010000251.1:0-17301 GCA_036560185.1 Myxococcota bacterium | reverse complement strand
GCCGAGCGCGGCGCAGAGCTCCGGCGCGATCGCGCCATCGAGCAGCGCGGCGACGCGCGTCGTCGACGCGCGCGCTGCCGCCAACGCGAGCGCGGGATCGGCGGGCGCGCACGCGAGCAGCGTGTCGACGCGTTCGGGTCGCGAGCGAAGGCGCAGCCATGCGGAGGTGATCACGCCCAGCGTCCCGCTCGAGCCGACGAAGAGCTTGTTCAGGTCGTAGCCCGTGACGTTCTTCACGACACGGCCGCCGCTCTTCACGCGCTCGCCGCTCGCGAGCGCGATGCCGAGGCCGAGCACGACGTCGCGCGGGCTCCCGAAGCGCGGCCCGAGGGCGGCCGCGGCGAGCGCGCCGCCGAGCGTCGAGCACGCGCCGGGCGGATCAAGCGGAAGCTGCCAGATCGAGCTCGCGAGCTGCGCCTCGATCTCTGCGAGCGTGGCTCCGGCGCCGAAGCGCGCGACGCCCTCGTCGAGGTCGATCTCGGCCGGCTCGCGCAGCGCCGTGGTCGCGAGCCGCACGCGCGCCGCGCACGGCGCGTTCGCCGCCGCGAGCCGAGTGCCGCCGCCCGTAATCAGTGCGCCGAGTCGCGCGCGGCCGAGCGCGCCGAGCGCCGCCGCGCACTCGTCCGCGCTGCGCGGCCGGAGCGTCGCCTCGAGCCGCGCGCCCTCGAGCTCCTGCGGCGCGTGGCGCTCGCAGCTCGCGCCGAGCTCGCGCTCGAGCGAAGCGAGCTCCTCGTTCACGCGAACTCGACGCGGTCGTAGCCGCGCGCCTTCGGGTTCGACTCGGCGCAGAAGCGCGTGGTCGGGAAGATCTTGCCGGGGTTGCAGACGCGCTCGGGGTCGAACGCGTCGCGCAGCTTCAGCATCGCGGCGAGGTCGGCGTCGCTGAACACGAGCGGCATGTACTCGCGCTTCTCGAGTCCGATGCCGTGCTCGCCGCTGATCACGCCCCCGGCCTCGACGCACACGCGCAGGATCTCCTCGCCGGCCTTGATCACGCGCGCGAGCTCGTCCGCGTCGCGGCGGTCGAACGAGATGTTGGGGTGGAGGTTGCCGTCGCCCGCGTGGAAGACGTTCGAGAGGCGCAGCCCGTGGGCGTCGCCGATGGCGCACACGCGCTCGAGGATCTCGGGCAGCTTCGAGCGCGGCACGACGGCGTCGTGCACGTAGAGATCGGGCGCGAGCCGCCCCATCGCGCCGAAGGCGCCCTTGCGCGCGCGCCAGAAGCGCTGGCGCTCGGCGGCGTCGCGCGCGACGGCGACCTCGCGGGCGCCCGCGTCGCGGCAGTGCGCGCTCGCGCGCTCGACCTGCACCGCGACCGCGGCGCTCGGGCCGTCGAGCTCGACGATCAGGATCGCGCCAGCGTCCGTGGGCATGCCGGCGGCGTAGACGCTGGCCTCGACCGCGCGAATCGTGCGTTGGTCGACGATCTCGAGGGCGGCCGGGACCATGCCGCTCTTGATGATCGCGCTCACCGCGCGGCAGGCGGAGACCACGTCGGGGAAGATTCCGAGCAGCGTCTCGGTGCGCTCCGGCAGCGGCACGAGCCGCACCGTCATCTCCGTGACGACTCCGAGCGTGCCCTCGCTTCCGACCACGGCGCCCACGAGATCGAGCCCGCTCGCGTGACCGCTCGCGTTGCCTAGATGCACGAGGTCGCCGTCCGGCAGCACGAGCTCGAGCGCGAGCACGTGGTTCGTGGTCGTGCCGTACTTCAGCGTGTGCGGGCCGCCGGAGTTCTCGGCCACGTTGCCGCCCAGCGTGCACGACTGCTGGCTCGACGGATCTGGCGCGTAGAACAGGCCGTGCTTCGCGACCGCACGCGAGAGATCCGCGTTCACGACGCCGGGCTGCACCACCGCGATGCGATTCTCGGCGTCGACGCGCAGCATGCGGTTCATGCGCGCGCACTCGATCACGACGCCGCCGTGGCACGCGACCGCGCCGCCCGAGAGCCCCGTGCCCGCGCCGCGTGGCACGAACGGCACGCCGTGCGCGCGGCACGCGCGCACCACGCGCTGCACCTCGCTCGCATCGCGCGGCAGCGTCACCGCGCTCGGACGCGCGCTGTGATGCGTGAGGCCGTCGGCCTCGTAGACGAACAGCTCCTCGGCCCGCGCGAGCACGCCGTCCGCGCCGAGGATCGCTTGCAGCTCGGCGAGCAGGGTCATTGCGCGTCGCCTCGGAGTCGGACCGTGAACTGCCAGCGCATGGTGAGCGCATGATCGCACCGCGGTGCCCGCACGCGCTGCTGCTTTGCGTCGCGCACGCGGAGGCCACTGTTCGACTTCGCTCGCCTACGGCTCGCTGCGCGCTTCGCTTGCCGTGCGCGCTTCGCTTGCTACGCGAGGCCGAGGCGCTCGAGGTCGTCCTCGTCGAGGCCCAAGTAGTGGCCGATCTCGTGCTTCACGGTGATCTGGATCTGCTCGACGAGCTCGGCGTGCGTGCGGCAGATCTTCTCGAGGTTCTTCTTGAACAGGATCACGCGATCGATGTCGCGAGCCTGCGCGGTCGAGGCTGCCTCGGTGCGCGGCACGCCAATGAAGATGCCGAGGATCTGCGGCGAGACGTTCTCGTTCGCGAGCAGCTCGGCGTCCGGGAAGTCGTGCACGAGCACCGGCATGTGCTCGACGTACTCGCGGATCGAGCGCGGCAGGTCGGAGATCGCCTCGGCGGTGATGCGATCGAAGGTCGCGGCGTCCACCACCACGGGCAGCGGATAGTGGTCCGAGTCGAGCGCGTTCGACTGCTGGAAGGCGCGCCGCGCGTCGTCCTCGCGCCCCAAGCGCTCGAGCACGAGGCCGAGGTGATAGACCGCGTGCGCGGATTCGGGATCCATCGCGACGGCGCGCTCCAAGTGCTTGCGCGCTTCCTCGAAGCGCCCGAGCTCGAAGCCGAGCTGGCCTTCGAAGGCGCGGTAGACCGCGATCTCGCCGGACTTCTGGATGGCGCGGCGCACCAGGAACTGCGCGCCCTCGAGATCGTCGAGGTAGAAGAGCGCCTTCGACTTCAAGTAGTAGATCTCGGCTTCGGTGCCGCGATCGGGCTTCGGCAGCTCCGTCGCGCCGGAGAGCAGCCGGTCGCACAGCGCGATCGCCTGCTCGTGCTCGCCCATCTCTTCGATCAGCAGCTCCGCGCGATTCAGGTGCGCGGTCAGGAACTTGGGGTCGGCCATCACGGCCAGCTCGAACTGGTAGAGCGCTTCCTCGACGCGGCCCTCGTCCCACAGGATCTCGCCGCGCCCGTTGTGCGCCTCGGCACCGTTCGGGTGCGCCTTCAGCGCCTCGTCGAGCCAGGCGAGCGCCTCGTCCGTGCGCCCGCCGTGGGAGGCTTCCATCGCCTGATCCAGGCAATCCCAGTAGCGATCGTTGTCTCTCATGGGGGCGCCGCCTTGCTGCATCTACGTCTCGGCCTGGCCGCTGCCTGACTTGCGAAACGCGGTCCCACCCTAGCAGAGCGAGACGTCGATCTCGGAGCTGGAAATTCCGACGGAGAAGCGCCCCTAACCCGTCGGAAATGCGGCAGAAAATTATTTCGCGAGCGCGCGAATCCGGAGCTGCGCAGGACTCCTTCGCGGGCTCGCAAAACTCGGCGCAAGCGGGCGTTCGGGCAGGCTTTCCTGCCCGCCGCCCTGGCGATGCGAGGCGCGCGGCTGCGAGTCCGTTGCGAGCGCCTCCGCGGCTGGGGGAAGCTGCGCGGTCCCAGCGGAAAAGGAGCGAGCGTGATCCTGCAAGGCAAGACCGTGATCGTGTCGGGCGTCGGGCCGGGGCTCGGAGGGGCAGTCGCGCAGTGCGCCACGCGCGACGGCGCCAACGTGGTGATCGCGGCGCGCAACGCCGCCAAGCTCGACGGGATCGCGAAGCGACTCGACGCGAGCGGGAAGCGCGTCGCCGCGCACGGCTTCGACATAACAAGCGCCGAGGCGTGCGACGGCCTCGTCGCCTTCGCGGAGCAGCGCTTCGGCGGCGTGGACGCGCTGATCCAGGTGGCGGCTTTCGACGCCGTGTTCGGCACGCTCGAGACCACGAAGCCGGACGACTGGCGCAGAGTGATGGAAGTGAACGTGATCGGCACGACGCAGCTGTGCCGGAGCGTCGTCCCCGCGATGAAGCGGCGCGGCGGTGGCGCGATCGTGCTGATCGGCTCGCAGTCCTACAACCACCCGCCCGACACCGCACAGCTCGCCTATGCGTCTTCGAAGGGCGCGCTGATGTCGGCGATGTTCCAGATGGCCGTCGAGCTCGGGCCAGCGAAGATCCGCGTGAACACGGTCATCCCTACCTGGATGTGGGGCCCGCCGGTGCAGAACTACGTGAAGTGGCAGGCGAAGGAGCAGGGCACGAGCGAAGACGCGGTGATCGCGCACATCGCGAAGCGCTTCCCGATGCGCGAGATCCCGCCGGACGACGACGTCGCCGAGGTCGCGGTGCTGTTCGCGAGCGACCGCACGCGCATGGTGACGGGGCAGTACCTGCGCGTGGATGCGGGGGAGAAGCTCGGGTAGCGAACGCGGCTTCGACGCGGGCAGCGAGCGCGAGTGGAGCGGGCGGGGGAGGGGTCGCGACTTCGGGCCCTCGGCTGCGAGGCTTGCCGCGTTGGGTGGAGGCGGGGCGTGACTGGCTGGCGCGCTTTGGCGCTCGCGGCCCAGGCTTCGTGGCGCGGAGGCGCTCGGCTACTGCGAAGGTTTCCCGGGCCCTCCGCTGCGACGCCGCTCCCCCGCCCGCTCCGCTCGCGCTCTCGTGCTGGGTTCGGGGCGCGACGCGCGTGACATCTGAGCGCGGCGACCTCGCCACGGCGCGAGCTACTTGGAGAGGGAGCTCTCGGCGCGGCGCTCTGCGGCTAGGCGAACCATCTGCCGAGCTTCGTTCCGAACAGCACGCGGATGAACTTCTGCATGCCGTCTTCGGCCTTGCGCGTGTACGGGTAGCCGCCCTGCAGAGGGCCTCTGCCCTTGCGGTCGGCGAGGATCGGCTGGGCATGGCAGTAGTTACGGAGGCCCTGCGCTCCGTTCACCGCGCCGATGCCGCTCGCCTTCACGCCGCCGAACGGTGCCTCGGGCACGCCGTAGGTCATCGCCATGTCGTTGACGCACACGCCGCCGGTCTCGATGCGTGCGGCGATGCGTTCGCCCTTCGCGATGTCGGTGGTCCACACGTTGCCGTTCAGGCCGTACTCCGAGTCGTTCGCGAGCGCGAGCGCCTCGTCCTCGCTCTTCACGCGCTGGATCGCGACGACGGGCCCGAAGGTCTCCTGGGTCATCAGGTCCATGCGGTGGTTCACGTCGACCACGACCGTCGGCTCGTAGTAGAGGCCCTTCAGCGCGGGGTTGCGGCGTCCGCCGACGAGCACCTTGGCGCCCTTCGCGACGGCGTCCTGCATGTGCGCCTCGATGATCGCGAGCTGCTTGTCCCAGAACACCGCGCCGACGTCGAACTCGCCGGAGTCGCACTGGCGCAGCTTCTTCGCGCCGTCGACGACCTTGCCGACGAACGCGTCGTACACGTCGTCGACGACGTAGATGCGTTCGGTGCCGCAGCAGTAGTGGCCCGTGTTCATGCACGAGCCGACCAGCGCGCCCTGGGCGGCGCGGTCGAGATCGGCGTCCGCGCACACGATCATCGCGTCCTTGCCGCCGAGCTCGAGCGTGCACGGGATCAGGTTGCGGCCGCACGCCTCCGCGACTTTGCGGCCGGTCGCAACGCTACCGGTGAAGGAGATCTTGTTCACGCCCGCGTCGACGATCGCGGCGCCCGTCGCGCCGTCGCCCTGCAGCACCTGGTAGAGGCCCTCGGGCCAGCCGGCGTCCTCGGTGAACTGCTTCACGAGCAGCGCGGAGAACGGCGTCACCTCGGAGGGCTTGTGCACCACGGCATTGCCGGCGACGACCGCCTGCACGAGCGGATTCACCGCGAGCACCACCGGCCCGTTCCACGGCGTGATCAGGCCGACCACGCCGAGCGGCTTGTAGACGAGCGTCAACCGCTTCGTGAAGCCGAGGATGCCGTGAATCCCGCGCTTCTCCGGAGCGAGGAACTTCTCGGCCCGCTTCGCGTAATAAGTGATCGCGTCGCAGCACGCGAACACCTCCATGCTGATCGCCTCGCTGCGCGCCTTGCCCGTCTCCTGGATGACGATGTCGATGACCTCGTCCTGACGCGCCACGAACTGGTCGAGCAGGCGCCACAGGTATTGCGCGCGCTCGCCGACGGGCAGCGCGCCCCACGCGGCCTGCGCCTTGCGCGCGCGCTCCACCGCGGCGCGCACGTCCTCGGCGCTGGCGCACTCGAACTCGCCGATCGGCGCCAGCGTCACGGGGCTCACGGAGCGATAGCGGCGGCGCGGGCCGGCGGCGGAAATGGACTCGACGATCGCCATGCAGAACTCCTCGCTGAGGGCGGGCAACCATATCAGGGCTGAAGGCGCCGCCGACACCTGCCGAAGTGTTGCCGGCGACCTCGCGGGGTTGACCCCGCCAGTGCGAGCCGCAAGGCTTCGCGACCCGAGGGCCAATGGCGCTTGACCGGCTAATCACCCTGCCGCTGCAGCAGTTGGGCGAAATGCTCGCGGAAGGCATGAGCGTGTTCCGGCGCTCCTCGCGCTACCCCGACGTGCCGCCGCTCGAGCCGCGGCTCGGCCTGGTCGCCCACGCGCTGCTCGACCGCAGCTTCACCCTAATGACGTCGCTGATCACCGGCGTGCCGCTGCCGCAGCTGGTGCGCCGCATGGTCGAGGAGGCACAGGCGGCGCACGCGTTCTACGAGGGGCGCGGCTGGCTCGAAGACCCGCTGCCCTATCACCGCAAGCCTCCGCGGCTGCGCGAAGTCGCGAACGTGCCCAGCTCGGTCTGGGTGCGCCCAGGCCTCGCGCCGACGCGCTTCGAGCACCTGCAGTGGGACAGCGGCTTCGAGCCGCACGCGGACGAGCCGGGCGGCGAGCGCTGGCAGGCGCATCCGGCGAACGGCACCGCCCACGCGTACGTGCTGCGGCACGCGACGCCGCGGCCGTGGCTGGTCTGCGTTCACGGCTTCGCGATGGGCACGCCGCTCGTCAACTTTTTCGGGTTCCCCGCGCGCTTCCTGCACGAGACGCTCGGCTTGAACCTGATCTTTCCCGTGCTGCCGCTGCACGGCCCGCGCGGCGCGCAGCGCTTCTCCGGCGGAGAAGTGCTGAGCCCCGACTACCTGCGCATGGTGTTGTTATTCGCGCAGGCGGTCTGGGACGTGCGGCGCGCGATCTCCTGGGTGCGCGCCCAGGGCGGGGCGCCGGTGGGGCTCTACGGCATCTCGCTCGGCGGCTACGTCTCCTCGCTCGTCTCCGCGCTCGAAGACGACCTGCGCTGCGTGATCGCCGGCATTCCCGCCGTCGACTTCGCTTGCCTCGCGCGCGACAACGAGCCTTGGATCATGCGCCGCTACGACCGCGACTTCGCGCTCGATTGGCAGCTCGTGCGCGCGATCACCCACGTCGTCTCGCCGCTCGCCTTCACACCCAAGATCCCGCGCGACGGACGCTTCATCTACGCCGGCGTCGCCGATCGCATCGCACGCCCCGATCAGGCGCGCGCTCTCTGGCGGCACTGGGAGCGCCCCGCCATCCACTGGTTCCAGGGCGGGCACATGCTCGGCCTGCGCGACCCCGGCCTCGCGCCGTTCATCGAGAACGCGCTGCGCGAGACGGAGTTGCTGCCCGTTGCGCAGCCGAGACGTGCCGCCCCTAAGAAGCGCCGCTCACGAGCTTGAGCTTGCGCGCGCGCCGGCGCGCTTCCGCCACGAGCTCGCGCATCGACTCCGCGAGCAGGCGGGTGAACTCGTCGAGGTCGGTGACGCGGTCGTAGTCGGCGTTCACGCCGATGCAGAGCTTGCCGTCGTAGCTGAACATCGCGATGCCGAGGCCGCCGCTGCGCGCGAGCGGGACGGTCCCGTAGGCTTCGATGAGTCTCGCGCCGCGCAGATAGACCGGCTTCTGCGGGCCGGGCACGTTCGCGATGCGCACGTTCACCGGCGTGCGCTCCGAGATCGCGCGCACGCCCTGCGCCAGCAGCCGCGAGCTCGTCCATTTCGCGACGCTGTTCAGCGTGCGTGCGCCGAGCGCAGGGCTCTCGCGATTCAGCTCCTCGGTGCGGCGCCGCACGAGCTCGAGGCGCCGCGCCGGATCGCGCTCCCAGATCGGGAGATCGAGGATCCACTCGCCGACGCCCTCGTTCTTGTCGCCACTGCGCAAGCTGACGGGCACCGCCGCGCGGAAATCGAGCACCGCGGGGTTCATGTGGCGCGCCCGGAAGTAGGCGCCCACCGCGCCCGCGACCGCGGCGAGCAGCACGTCGTGCACCGTGCCGCCGAGCTCGGCGTGCACGAGGCGCGCGTCGGCCAGCGGAATCACGATCGTCTCGAAGCGGCGGTGCGGACCGGGGTCGCCGCTCAGCGGCGTCTCGTGTAGCTCGCGAATCGAGTAGCCGAGCAGATTGGCGACGGACTGCGCGCGGCGGCCGAGCTCGGCGCCGATCGAGTCGCTCTCGCGCACGAAGTCGCCGAGGCGCCGCAGCGCCTTCTGCGGCAGGCGCAGCTGGCGCACGACCTCGTCGCGCACGAGCTCCAGCGCCGAGGGCATCGGACGCGGTACGAACGGCGGCGCGGGCTCGAAGCTTTCCTTCGGATCCTCGGAGAGCAGCACCTGCATCAGGTCGCCGCCGCTCTCGGCGAGCACCGCGTGCTGCTTCACGATCAGCGCGAAGCGCCCGCCCGACAGGCCCTCGAGCACCCAGCACTCCCAGAGCGGGCGCGAGCGATCGAGGCGCTGCGCCAGCAGCCGCGCCACGACTTTCTGCACCTGCGCGATCTCGCCGGGCTGCGCGAGGCCCGTGTGCCGCAAGTGGTAGTCGAGGCTGAACTCGCGGTCGTCGACGAGCACCGGGTGGTTCTCGATCGGAACGCGGCGCAGCTTGCGGCGATACGAGGGCACGAGGTGCAGGCGCGACTCGATCGCACTGCGAATCTGCTCGAAGTCGACGCCGCCGCCGGGGCGCGCGAGCGGGCCCGCTTCGAACACCAGCGTGGTGCCGGCGTGCCCGAAGTGGCGCGACGACTCGCCCGCCAGCAGCGCGGCGCTCTCGTAGCTGAGCCGTTCGTAGGAATAGCGCGCCACTTGTTACTCCGTCCGCGCGGCCGAGCGGCGGATGCCGTCGAGCGCGAGGTCGACCATCGGATCGACCATGCCCGGGTTGATCTTCATGCCCCGAAAGAAGAGCCGGACCGCGATCGGGCCGACGATCAGATCTGCCGCGAGGTCGAGATCGACGTGGGGCGCGATCTCGCCGCGCGCGACGGCGCGCTGCAGCGCGGCTTCGAGCGGACGCCGTCGCCCGCGCAGCACCGGGTCGAGCACCTGCCCGAGCTCGGGATTGTGTGCGCGCTCGGCGACCAGGCTCGGGTAGACGGTCGCGAGCGGCGTCGAGAGAAAATCCTCGAGATAACGCGTGAGCATCGCCTTGAGGTCGCCTGCGAGCGCGCCGGTGTCGATGTCCTCGAAGGCGGGCAGCTGCCCGAAGGCCTCGACCACGAGCGGCAGCTTCGAGGGCCAGCGGCGGTAGATCGTCGCCTTGCCCACGCCCGCGCGGCCCGCGACGCCTTCCACGGTCAGCGCCGAGAAGCCGACCTCCTGGAGCAGCTCGAGGGTCGCGTCGAGAATCGCGCGGTGCGCCTCGCCGCTGCGCGGCCGACCCGCAGCCGGCGCGCCGGCATCGCCGTCGCCGTTCCGCAGCCCGCTGCCCGCCTCGGCACCCATCCGCGCGCTCCAGCTCCCTCAAATCCACCGCTTCGAGTGGCCCGACGATTACGATACTGTACGTATCGTTATCATTCACCCCGGCAGATTCAAAGGGGAATTCGCGCGATGGTCGACTACCACCCGTTTGCGGCGGACGTCCAGGAGGACCCGCATCCGATCTACGCCCGGCTGCGCGAAGAAGACCCGTGCTTCTACCTGCCGGAGTGGGACACGTACTTCCTCGCGCGCTTCGAGGACGTCTGGAACGCGTCGATGGACGCGGCCAGCTTCTCGACGGCGCAGGGCACGACGACGGCGCAGCTCGTGACGAAGGTCCAGCCGGTCACGCCGATGATAAACAGCCTCGACCCGCCGTTTCACACCGCCTTCCGCAGCGCCCTGATCGGCTTCTTCACGCCGGGCCGCGTCAAGCGGCTCGAGCCGCAGATCCAGCGTTTCGTCGACGACGCGTTCGCCGAGGTGCGCGATCTGCGCGAGGCCGATCTCTTCAACGGCTTCGCCGCCAAGGTCTCGGTGAAGGTCGCGTGCCTCGCCAACGGCTTCCCGATGGCAGACAGCGAGATGCTCAACAAGCTGGTGTGGCGCTTCTTCGCGCGCGAGGAAGGTGTCGCGGGCATGACGCAGGACGGCGTCGACGCGATGCTCGAGATGTTCGTCTACTTCGACGCGCTGATCGCGAAGCGGCGCGCGGCCGGCGCGAACGAGGAGAACGTCGTCGACCTGGTGTGCCGCTTCGAGAAGGACGGCAAGCGCTTCGAGCCGCAGGACGCCGCCTCGCACCTGTCGATGTTCCTGATCGGCGGCGCCGAGACGTTCCCGAAGACCTTCGCGAGCGCGGTGCATCGGCTCGGCCAGCACGCGGACCAGCGCGCGCTGCTCGTGCAGGACAAGTCCCTGATCCCCGACGCGTATCGCGAAGTGCTCCGCTACGACATGCCCACGCAGTACCTGATGCGCAAGATCGTGAAGCCCGTGCGCTTCCACGACAAGGAATGCAAGCCCGGCTCGAACGTCGCGTTCCTCTACCCGTCGGCGAATCGCGACCGGCGCGAGTTCGCGAACCCGGACGTGTTCGACGTGCGCCGCCAGTCTCCGCGCATTCTCTCGTTCGGGCACGGCGTGCACCTGTGCGTCGGGCAGCACTTCGCGAAGCTCGAAGCGAAGCTGTGCATCGAGAAGCTGCTCGGCTTCGCGCCCGAGTACGTGGTGCAGACCGAGAAGCTGAAGCGCCTGCGCACGGAGTTCGTGCAGGGCTGGGCGACCATGCCGGTCGCGTGGCGAGCGTAGGCGCCGGGCGACCGGCGGATTCGACGGAGCGCGTGACCGTTGACTGAGGCGCGGGCGCGCGAGCCCAGCTCCGCGGAGCGCGCCGCGGTCGTGCTCGCGTGCTTCGTGTGTCAGCTCGGGCTCGGGTACACGTACTTGTTCTCGGCGGTGCTGCCGGAGGCGACGGCGGAGCTCGGCTGGACGCGCGCGCAGTTCTCGAGCGGGCGCATCCCGTACTTCCTGATGACCGGCCTCGGCGGGCTCGCCGCGGGGCAGTGGACGGTGCGCTTCGGTGCGCGCCCGGTGCTGGTCGTGGGCGCGCTCTCGCTGACGGCAGCGCTCACGCTGTTGTCGCGCATGGACGACCTCGTGACCTATTGGGTCGCGCAGGTCTTCTACGGCGTCTTCATGGCCGGGCTCGGCGACGTCGCGATCGCGGGCGTGCTGACGGCGTGGGTGAAACGCCGGCGCGGCATGGCGATGGGCTTCGTCTACGCCGCCTCGAACGTCGCCGGCTTCTTCGTGCCGCAAGTATTCGCGCGCGGCGCCGACGCGCACGGCTGGCGCGCGACGCTGCTCGCGATGGGGCTCGCCGGTGGCGGCGCGATCCTCCCCTTCGCGTGGATCGCCGGCGCGCGCGCACCCGGCTTCGCCGCGCCGGAGCGCCCGGACGTCGCGCGCCCGCTCGCGAGCGAGCCCGCGCTCTCGCTCACTGCGGCGCTGCGCACGCGCTCGTTCTGGCTGCTGCTGCTCGGCATCTTCGCCTTCTTCGTCTTCTTCCTCGGCATGAACGACGCTTTCGTCGCCTTCATGCTCGACCTCGGCATGTCGCGCACCGAAGCCGCTTGGTACTACGCGCTCGCGACCGGAGCCGGCGGCCTCAGCAAGCTCGCCGCGGGAGTGCTGGGCGACCGCCTCCACCCGAGAGCGACGCTGCTCGCCGACCACGCGCTGCTCGTGATCAGCGCGCTGCTCCTGCTCGCGCTCCCGCAGCGCGAGGCCCTCTGGGCGTTCCTCGCTTGTTACGGGCTCGGCATCGCCGCGCGCGACGTCGTCTATCCGCTCGCGATCGCGTTCAGCTTCGGCGAGAGGACCATGCCCGCGATCTACGGCGCGGTGATGCTCGCGCTGATCCTCGCCGCGCCGCTCGGCTCCTTCATCTCGAGCAGCGTGCGCGACACGACCGGCAGCTACACACCGGCGTTCGCGGGCTTCGCGGTCATGAACTTCGCGGTGCTCGCGCTGCTGTTCTTCGTACGCCGCGAGCTGCCCGCACGCCCCTGAGCGCTAGGACAGCGCGGCGAAGCGCCGGCTCGCGAAAGGCGCGACCGCCGGCGCGTAGAGCGCTTCCGTGCGCTGCGCGCAGCGCGCGAGAAAGCGCAGCGTCGGCTCCTCGGGCGCGGCTCCGGATCGGATGCGCGCCTCGAGCTCGGCGCGCCCCGCGCGCTCGTCCGCGAGCGCATGGCCGAGCAGCGCCCCCAGTTCCTCGCGCTCCACGGCGGCGAGCGCCGCGCCGTAGCGCTGCTCGCGCTCGATGCACGCGACCAGCGCGGCGGCGCTCTCCGCGCGGCTCCGCAAGTACGGCGACTCGAGCGCCGGCGCGATCTCCTCGCTGAGCTGCCTCGTGACCAGCGCCGGCAGCGCGTGCGCGTCGGCTTCCGGCGCGGCGGGAAGCTCCGCCACGCCGAGCTCGATGCCCATCGCCTCCGCGATCGCCTCGCACAGCGCGCGCTCGCAGATCGCGCGGTAGGCGAGGTTCATCGCGACCGGGCCGCGCGCGTCGTGCGGCGAAGTCACGCGCACGAGGCCGAGCACCGAGCGCGCCATCTGCTGCGCGCGGAAGTAGCGCACGCGATCGAGCGCCACGGGCGCGCCGCTCACGCGGGCGTAGTGCGCGATCGCCTCGGCGACACCGCCACAGGGCTGGAAGAACTCGCGCACGCAGAAATTCCCGAGGTCCTCCATCGGATCGCCGAAGTGCGCCCACTCGAAGTCGACGAGCGCCGTCACGCGCGTGCCCTCGAACAGGAAGTTCCCGGGCCCCGTGTCGCCCTGCACGAGCGCGACGCGCTCGAGCCGCTCGGGCACGTGCGCGCGCAGCCAGGCCGCGCCGAAACGCGCGAGCGGCTCGGGCTCGCGGTGCCCGGCGAGCATGCGCTCGAGCGTGTCCACCTCGCCGAGCGCGGCCTCGGCAGGCGTGCGCGGGATCGGCAGGTCCGCGAGGTCGAGCTGCGGCGGCGTGAGCGCGTGCATGCGCGCCACCTCTTCGATGAAGTCGAGCAGCACGGCGCGGCGCACGGCCGGCGGCGCGGACGAGAGCTCGGCGCTGCCGCCCACGCGCTCTTGCAATGCGACTCGATGCGACTCGTTCCAGCCGTGAATGCGCGGCACGCGGATGCCGGCCGCGCCGAGCGCGCGCAGGATGCGCGTCTCGCGCGCCAGCGAGAACGGGTTCGCGCGTCCCGATGCCGCGAGCCGGTCGATGCGCAGGAACCACTCCGCGCGCGAGCCATCGGCGCACGTCACGTCGACCAGCCAGGCCTCGCGGCGAGCCACGTGGCGCTCCGCGCGCGTCACGGCGCCGGCGCCGAGGCTCTCGACCCAAGCGGTGATTTCGGGAGCGAGCGATTCCCGGGACATGGAGGCTCCGGTGCGGCGTGCGGCTCTGCGTGTGTACTTCGCTCGCTCGCTGCTCGCTCCGCGAGAGCCGCAGCGTGCGCCCGTCGACTCGGCTATCTCGGGCGGCCCGAGCGGGAGACTCCGTGAGCGAGCCAGGACCGAGCCGCGCGTATTCGCTCTGGGTGCTCGCGCTGCTCTCGCTCGCGTACGTGCTCAACTTCGTCGACCGGCAGGTGCTGGCGATCGTCGCGGGCGACGTGAAGGCGGAGCTCGGCCTCAGCGACTTCCAGCTCGGCCTGTTGTTGGGGCCCGCGTTCGTGGTTTGCTTCACGCTCTCGGGCTTCTTCCTCGCGCACGTCGCAGACACCCGCTCGCGCAAGTGGGTGCTGACGGCGGGGCTCGCGCTCTGGAGCCTGCTCACCGCCGGCTGCGGCTCGGTCGCCGGCTTCTGGCAGCTCGCGACGTTCCGCTTCGGGGTCGGCATCGGCGAGGCCGCCGGTGCGCCGCCGTCGCAGTCGATGATCTCCGACTACTTCGCCCCCGCGCAGCGCGCGCGGGCGCTCTCGGTGTTCGGGCTCGGCATCTACTTCGGCACGCTGCTCGGCTTCGCGGGCGGCGGCGTGATCGCCGAGTGGTTCGACTGGCGCACCGCCTTCGTGGTGGCCGGCTTGTCCGGCCTCCCGCTCGCGCTGCTGATCGCGCTGACGGTGCGCGAGCCCGCGCGCTCCGAGGCGCCCTCCGAGACGCTCGCGCCGTTCGCGGAGATGCTGCGCGTGCTGACCAGGCAGCGCACGTATCGGCGGCTGATGCTGGCCGCGGCGTGTCAGGCTTTCATCGGCTTCGCGGCGCTCTCCTGGAGCGCGCTGTTCCTGCAGCGCGCGTTCGGCATGAGTAAGGCGGAGGCGGGCGTCTCGTTCGGCCTCATCGCCGGCATCGCTGGCGCCGCCGGCAGTCTGCTCGGCGGCGTGCTCGCCGATCGGCTCGCCGCGCGCGATCCGCGCTGGTACGCCTGGCTCGCGGCCAGCGTCTCGCTCGCCGCGGCGCCGTTCTTCGCCGCGTTCGCGCGGGCGGAGAGCGCGGCGCTCGCGCTCGCCTGCTTCGGCGCCTTCTACTTCCTCAACAACATCTACGTCCCGTCGCTCTGGACGCTGGTGCAGACGCTCGTACCGCCTCGGCTGCGCGCGACCTCGTCCGCGACGCAGCTCGCGATCACGAACCTGGTCGGCTACGGCGTGAGCAGCGTCGCCGTCGGATTCTTGAACGACCGCCTCGCGCCGAGCTTCGGCGACGACGCGATGCGCTGGTCGCTGCTGCTGCCCGCCGTGATCGGCGCGCTCAGCGGCCCGCTCTTCTACCGCTGCGCTGCCAGCGTGCGCGAGGATCTGGCCGCCACGCGCACGGCCTAAACGAAGATCTTGCGCCAGCCGGTCGCGTGCGGCGCCATGAACACGGCGGTGAGCCTCATCTGGGCGTGCAGCCAGACGCCGCCCTCGCGCGCGTACTCGTCGTCCTCGTAGCCGACCATCCAGCTCGGCTCTCCGGCCTGCGTGGTGCACGGCGAGAGGATGTCCCAGCGCGCGCGGGCGCGATCGGGAGCGCTCACCTCGATGCGCGGCTTCGCGAAGAAGTGCCAGGAGAACAGCAGCGTCGGCGCGCGCATGCGCGCGGCGATCTCGGCGCGGCCGCGCGAGACGCCGAGCGCGGGGCCGCCGTCCCACACGCCGTCCTCGGTGAAGAGCGCGGCGATCGCCTCGGCGCGCGCGTCCACGATCGCGGGCTCGGCGACGCGCCCGCGCGCGTAGCGCTCGTCCACGAGCTGCGCGTAGCGCGCCTTCAGCGCCTGAATCGCGAGCGCGGCCTCGGCCCGCTCCACGCGCGTCCTCAGCGACGCGATTTCTCCGGCGAGCTCTTCGAGAGTCGGCATCGCGCCTCCGAGGCATCACGGTACCGTGTCGCGCCCATGAGCTGGCAGGACGAAGTCGACGAGATCGCGGCGCGCCGCAAGCAAGCGAGAGCGCTGGGCGGCGCGGAGGCGGTCGCGAAGCACCGAGCGCGCGGTCGCGGCACGGTGCGCGAGCGCATCACGGCGCTCGCCGACGCCGGCAGCTTCGGCGAGTACGGCGAGATCGCCGGCGAAGCGGCGGCGGACGGCTCGTTCGCGCCGACCAACATCGTGGCGGGCTTTGGGGCGATCGGCGGGCGCGCAGCCGTAATTGCTGGCGACGATTTCACGATCCGCGGCGGCGCCTACACGCCCGCGAGCCTGAAGAAGATCCAGTACGCCGAGGGCCTCGCGATCCGGCGCCGCGTGCCCCTCGTGCGCCTGCTCGAAGGCGGCGGCGCGAGCGTGTCGGGCGCGTACGGAGCGCGCGGCCGCTCGGGCTACGACCTCACCGCGCCGAGCCCGATGAACCTGCTCGCGCTGCAGGCGCTCGCCGAGATCCCGGTGGTGTGCGCCGCGCTCGGGCCCTGCGCGGGCTTTCCGGCGGGCCGGCTCACGGCCTCGCACTTCTCCCTGATGACTCGCGACACGGCCGTCGTGCTGACCGGCGGGCCGGCGCTGGTCGAGCGCGCGTTCGGCAAGAAGTTCACCAAGGAAGAGCTCGGCGGACCGGCCGTGCACCTCCGCAGCGGCGTCGTGCACAACGAAGCCGTGGACGAGGCCGACGCCTGGCGGCAGATCCGCGCGTTCCTCTCCTATCTCCCGAGCTCGGTGTGGGAGCCCGCGCCGCGCGTCGCGTGCGCCGACCCCGCGGATCGCGCGGTCGAGGCGCTGCTCTCATTCATTCCGCGCGAGCGCCGCAAGACCTACAAGGTGCGGCGCCTGCTCGAGCTCGTCGTCGACGCCGGCTCGCTGTTCGAGATCGCGCCGCTCTACGGGCGCACGCAGCTGACGGCGCTGGCGCGCGTCGCCGGCCAACCGGTCGGCGTGATCGCGAACGACCCCAACATCTACGGCGGCGGCATGTCGGCGGACGGCGCGCAGAAGCTGCGCCGCTTCGTCGAGACCTGCGATGCGTTCCATCTGCCGATCATCAGCTTCGTCGACGAGCCGGGCTTCCTGATCGGGCCCGACGCCGAGCGCGCGGGCACGATCCGCTACGGCATGGAGGCGCTGTTCGCGGTGCAGCAGACGCGCGTGCCGTGGCTGGCCGTCGTGCTGCGCAAGTCGTTCGGAGTCGCGCAGGGCATCCACTACGGGCCTAACTGCACGGTGCTCGCGTGGCCGTCGCTCGCGAGCGGCGCGTTGCCGGTGGAGAGCGGTGTGCAGCTCGCGTTCGCCCGCGAGATCGAGGCGGCCGCGGATCCCGCGCAGCGGCGGCGCGAGCTGGAAGAGGAGATGGCGGCGGCGCAGTCGGTGTTTCCGCGCGCCGAGGAGTTCGGCGTGCACGAGCTGATCGATCCGCGCGAGACGCGGGGGCGGCTTTGTGCTTGGGTGGAGGAGGTGCAGGGGGAAGTGCGCGGGCTCTCGGGGCCGCGGGCTTACACGATGCGGCCGTAACAGCGCCTGGTGCTTTGCGCTCGGTCGGGCAGCGGCCGCGGGGCCGGGGGCGCGCTGCGGCGAATGGCTCGCTCGGGCCGTTGGAGGGAAGCGCGGCTGCTGATCTGCGCGGGTCGAGTGGGAAGGCGCTGCGC
>DATBRS010000250.1:0-18232 GCA_036560185.1 Myxococcota bacterium | reverse complement strand
GGTCCAGCCGGCGAGCCGCGCATCGGTGTGGAACAGCACGACCGCGAAGCCGACCATGCGCAGCACGTCGGTCACCAGCAGCACGAGGCCGGCGGTGAAGGCCTCGCTCACGTGCTCGATGTCGCCGGTCGCGCGCGTCACGAGGCGTCCCACCGGGTAGCCGTCGAAGAAGCCCATGTGCAGCTTCTGGATGTGCGTGAACACGTCGCTGCGCATGTCGCGCATCGCGGACTGTCCCGTCACCGCCAGCAGGATCGCCTGCACGTAGTCGAGGAACAGATTGCCGAGCGAGACGACCACGAACAGCCCGCCGAGCCACCAGATCGGGTCGATCGTGCTCGGCGCCGCAAGCCACGCGGGCAGCGGCGTGCCGGACCAGAAGTTCGCCCCGGCCCCGAGCAGCTTCGGGCCCAGCACCTCGAGCGCGAAGGCGGGCGCGACCAGCGAGATCGAGAGCAGGGCGCGCCGCCGGTAAGGCCGCACCCAGTGCCAGAGCCGCCGCAATAGCCGCCCGTCGAACGCGCGTCCGAGGTCCTCGTCTTCTATCAGCTGCTGACCCGCGGCCGGCGCGCTCATCGCACCTCCTCCGCTTCGACCGCGGCCAGCGCGGCGCGGCGGCGCGCTTCGGCCTCTTGATCGAGCGCGAGGCGCGCGTACAGCCCGCCGCGCGCGAGCAGATCTTCGTGCGTGCCGCGCTCGACGATGCGGCCCTCGTCGAGCACGACGATCAGGTCGGCGTCGCGCACCGTCGCGACCCGCGACGCGACCACCAGCACCGTGCGGCCCTCGAAAGCGCGGCGCAGGCCCGCTTGGATCGCGGCCTCGGTCTCGGCGTCCACCGCGGAGAGCGTGTCGTCGAGGATCAGGATGCGCGGGTCGAGCGCGAGCGCACGCGCGAGCGCCGCGCGCTGGCGCTGCCCGCCCGAGAGCATCACGCCGCGCTCGCCGACCAGCGTGCCGTAGCCGTACGGCAGATCCGCGACGTCCTTCGCGAGCTGCGCGCGCTCGGCGGCGTCCTTCACGCGCGCCATGTCGGTCTCGGGCAAGCCGTAGGCGACGTTGTCGGCGAGCGTGAGCGAGAACAGGAACGGGTCCTGCGGGACCATCGCGATCGCGCGCCGCAGCGTCTTCAGGGGAATGCGGTTGATGTCGATGCCGTCGATGAAGAGCATGCCGTCGGCGATCTCGTAGAGTCGCGGCACGAGCGAGGCGAGCGCGGTCTTGCCCGAGCCGACCGGGCCGACGAAGCCGACCACCGCGCCCGCCGGAATGCGCAGCGAGACGTCGCGCAGCGCGGGCGCGCGCGTCTCGAAGCCGGGGTACGCGAAGCTGAGGCCGCGCAGCTCGATCTCACCGCGCAGCGTCTCGACGTTCGCGCCGCCGGCCGTGTCGGCGATCGTGGGCGGCGTCGCGAGCACTTCGTCGATGCGCGTCATCGAGGCGGTGCCGCGCTGCACCAGGTTGAACATCCAGCCGAGCATGAAGAGCGGCAGCCCGAGCTCGTAGTTCATCAGCATGTAGAAGAGGAAGTCGCCCGTGGTCATCTCGCCGGCGCGAATCTGCAGGCCGCCCGCGACGAACACGATCGCCATACCTGAGAGCGGCAGCAGGCCCGTGAACGCCGGCATGGTCGCGCCCACCCGTGCGAGCTCGACGTTGCGGTCGTACAGCTGCTGGGCGAGGCCGTCGAAGCGGCGGCGCGTCGTCTCCTCCATCGCGTACGCCTTCACCACCGCGATGCCCGAGAACGTCTCCTGCAGATGGCTCGACAGGTCGGCGAGCCCCTCTTGCACGGCGAGATTGGCCGAGTGCATGCGCCGCCCGAAGCTGCGCGCGATCAGCAGGAACAGCGGATAGGGCAGCAGCATCAGCCCCGTCAGCGTCGGGTTGTTGTAGAGCATCACGCCGATCGCGACGGCCATCAGCACCGGCGTCTGCGCGAGGTTGAGCAGGCCCGGGCCGAGCATCAGCCGTACGGCGGTGAGGTCGTTCACACAGCGACTCATCAGGTCGCCGGTGCGCCAGCGCAGGTAGAACGACTGCGGCAGGCGCTGCAGATGCGCGAACAGATCGTTGCGGATCTGGTACTCGATCTCACGCGCGGCGTTGAAGATCTCGACGCGCGAGAAGTAGCGGAACGCGGCGCGCGCGAGCGTGATGGCGACCAGCCCCGCGCACATCCAGCCGATGTGGCGCGCCTCGGCGGCGAGCGCGGCGGCGTCGCCGCTCGATTTCGCGTGCGCGATCACCCGGTCCATGGTCAGGCCGATCGCGCGCGGAAACGCGACGTAGATCAGCGCGTAGCCGAGCGTGGTCACGACCCCGAGCACGTAGAGCCGGCCGTTGCGCCGCATGTAGTGACCGAGGCGGCGGAACATGCGCCGGCGCTCGTCCGCAATCTGCGCGCTGCTGCGCGGCTCGCTGCCGATCGTCGCCGCGCTCACGAGCGGTACCAGGCGGCGACGCGCGCGCGATCGAGCCCGAGCGACCAGGCCGCGAGCGCGACGGCGTTGCGCGCGAAGGTGCGCAGCACGCCGCGCGCCCGATAGCGCCGCGCCGAGGTGGTGACGGCCTCGGGCAGCAGCGCGAGCCGGCCGTGCGCGCGTATGCCGCGCACCAGGTCGAGGTCTTCCATGATGGGCGCCTGCGGCACGCCGCCGAGGGCCCGCAGCACCGAGGCGCGCACGAACAGCGCCTGATCGCCGTAGGGCAGTCGCGCCAGCGCGAGGCGCAGCTTCACGCCGAGCTCGACCAAGCGCAGCAGCGCACCGCGCTCGGCGAAGCGGAACGCGAACGCGCCGCCGGCGACGCGCGGGTCGGCGAGCACCGCCTCGACGCGCGCGGCCCAGCCGGCGGGCAGCGTCGTGTCGGCGTGCAGGAACACGAGCGCGTCGGCAGCGCGCGCCGACTCGGCGCCGAACGCGAGCTGACGCGCGCGGCCTGGCGCGCAGGCGAGCACGCGAGCGCCCGCGTGCTCCGCGCGCTGCACAGTCGCATCGCGACTGCCGCCGTCGACGACGATCACTTCGGCTCCAGCTTCTCGGGCGCTTCGGACCGCGGCTGCGATGCGCTCTTCTTCGTCACGGGCGGGGATGACGACCGCGATCCGCACAGCAGCGCACCGTAGCGCACGCGCTCACGGCGAATCCGGCGCGGCGGGCGCGCCGATCTGAAACACCGCGACGAACACCGCGCCGGGCTGCGTTTGTGCTGCCGCATGCAGCGTGAGATCGGTCGAATTGGTCTCGCCGATGAGCGCGACCCGCCCGCGCGCGGCGTCCGCCGCGGCGAAGCGGCCGGCTTCGGCGCCCGCGCCGCCGAAGTAGGTCGCGTAGGCGAGCGCGCCCGTGCGGTCGAACGCGGCGAACAGCGCGTCGGAGGGGCCCCCGGCGAAGCGAGGCAGCAGCGCGCCCGTGGTGACGGGCAGATCCTTCGAATCGGTCGTGCCGCCCACGTAGAGATTGCCCGCCGCATCTTCGGCAGGGCCGAACACGTGATCGCGCCCCGAGCCGCCGAAGCGTGCCGCCATTCCGAGCTTCCCGTCCGCTTCGACGCGTGCGACCCAGCCGTCCTCCCGCGCACCCTGGGAGCAGGCGCCGGGCGTCACCGGGAAGCCCGACTCCGAGGTCGTGCCGCCTGCGACCAGGAACGCGCCGCTCGCGTCCGCCCGGCCTTCGGTCTCGACGTCTTCGCCGCCGGGGCCGCCGAGCCACGAGAAGTAGACGATGCGCCGGCCGTCCGGCGTGAGCTTCGCAACGTACGCGCTGCTCCCTGTCGACCGCTCGGGTTGGAAGGCGTCGGGGGTCGGCGTGAGGTCGGTGCCTTGCGTGGTGCCGCCGAGCCACAGGTTGCCGGACGGGTCGAGCGCGATCGCGCGCAGCGTCTCGTCTTGCTTGTGATTCGTGTCGTCGCTCGGGCCGAAGTAGCTGAGGAACAGAACGTGCGAGCCGTCGGCGGCGAGCCGCCCCAGCAGCGAATCCTTCGCGCCGCCCATCTTCGGCTTCACGACGCCGGGTGTGACCGGAAGGTCATCGAACTCTTGCGCTCCGCCCGCGAACGCCATGCTGCCATCCGGCAGCACCTCGAGCGCGCGCACGATGTCGTCGCCTGAGGTTCCGACGTAGGTGGCCCAGCGCAGGTCGCCGTCCGGCGTGAGCGACATCAGGAAGCCGTCGGTCGCGCCGTGGGGTCCGACTGCGAAGCCCCCCGCGAACTTCGTCGCGAACGCACCGGGCGTCACCGGGAAACCAGGCCCGGCGCGCCCGCCGACGATCAGGTTGCCGTCGGGAGCGAGCGCCGAGACGTAGGCGTAGTCCTCGGTCGTGCCGCCGATCACGCGCGACCAGAGGTTGCTTCCCGACGCATCGAACTTGGCGACGATCACGTCGAAGCCGCCGAGAGGCCCCGCCGCCGGCCCCGTCTGCGGCCACTGCGTCGCCGCGTCGGTGCCGCCCGCGATGTAGAGATTCCCGGCGGCGTCGAAGACGGCGCTGCGCAGCGCCGAGCCGCCGGGCGCTCCCCAATAAGTCGCGTATGCGAGCGCGGCCTCGATCCGCGCGGGCAGCGCTGCCGCAGCCGGCGCCGCCGCCGCTTCCGGCGCGCCCCGCCCGCACCCGAGCGCGATCCCCACCGTCATCGCCAGCTCACGCCATCGCATCGCGCTCACCTCCGAGCGCGCAGCTTGGCAAAACGCGCGCGCTGCGCACTCGCGCTCGCGTGCTACCTCTCGCGCCTTCCCGTCGGAGGCGCCCGTGACGAAGCAGCTCAAGCTCGGACTCCAGCTCGGCTATTGGCAGGACAAGCCCACGCCCGGCTTCGTGGAGATCGCGCAGCAGGCCGAGAGCCTCGGCTACGACATCGTCTTCACCGCGGAGGCCTGGGGCTCGGACGCTTTCACGCCGCTCACCTGGATCGCGGCGCACACGCAGAAGATCCGGCTCGGCACGGCGGTGGTGCAGATCTCGGCGCGCACGCCCACCGCGACCGCCATGCACACGCTCACGCTCGACCACTTGTCGGGCGGGCGTGTGACGCTCGGGCTCGGCGTCTCCGGTCCGCAGGTGGTGGAGGGTTGGTACGGGCAGCCCTTCGACAAGCCGCTCGCGCGCACGCGCGAGTACGTGTCGATCGTGCGTCAAGTGCTCGCGCGCGAGGCGCCCGTCTCGAACCCCGGCCCGCACTATCCGCTGCCGTACAAGGGCCCCGGCGCGTGGGGCATGGGCAAGCCGCTGCGCCCGATCACGCATCCGCTGCGCGCGCAGGTGCCGATCTTCCTCGGCAGCGAGGGCCCGAAGAACGTCGCGCTCACGGCCGAGATCGCCGACGGCTGGCTGCCGCTCTACTACTCGCCCTATCGCCAGGAGGTCTACGCCGATTCGCTGCGCGCTGCGAAGCCCGGCTTCGAGATCTGCGCGGGCGTGAACGTCAACATCACCGACGACGTGAAGGCGGGCCTGATGGCCGTGAAGGCGGGGCTCGGCTTCTACATCGGCGGCATGGGCTCGAAGCAGCGCAACTTCCACAAGGAGCTGATGGCGCGCATGGGCTTCGAGGCCGAGGCGAATCAGATCCAGGACTTGTTCATGGAGGGCAAGCGCGGCGAGGCGATCGCGCTGGTGCCCGACGCGTTCGCCGACGAGATCTCGCTGGTCGGCCCGGTCGCGCGCATCAAGGACCGCATCGCCGCGTGGCGCGAGACGCCAGTGACGACGCTGCTGTTCATGTCGCGCGATCTCGGCATGCTGCGCACGATGGCGGAGCTGGTGCTGTGAGCGCGCGCGGCGAGTTCGCCGGCCAGATCGCGCTGATCACCGGCTCCGCGACGGGCCTCGGCGCGGCGATCGCCGAGCGGCTCGCGCAGCGCGGTGCGGCGGCGCTGATCCTCAACTACTCGAAGAGCGCCGCGGAGGCGCAGGAGACCGCGGAGCGCTGCCGCAAGGCGGGCGCCGAGGTCGTGGTACAGCAGGGCGACGTCGCGAGCGACGCCGACTGCAAGCAGCTCGCGAGCGCGGCCGAGCGCTTCGGCAAGCTCGACGTGCTCGTGAACAACGCGGGCACCACCAAGCACGTGCGGCACCCGGACCTCGACGGCCTCAGCAGCGACGACTTCCACCGCATCTACGGCGTGAACGTGGTCGGCGCGTTCCAGATGACGCGCGCTGCTCGCGGCCTGCTCGAGCGCGGCGCCGAGGCCTCGGGCCGCGCGTCGCCGGTGGTGATGGTGTCGTCGATCGCGGGCGTCGATGGCACCGGCTCCTCGATCGCATACGCCGCGAGCAAGGCGGCCATGAACACGATGACGCTGTCGCTCGCGCGCGCGCTCGCGCCGAAGATTCGCGTGAACGCGGTCTGCCCCGGCTTCATCGACACGCGCTGGTTCGTGCAGGGCGTGGGCGAGGAGAACACCGCAAAGATCCGCAGCGCCGTCGCGGGCCGCGTGCCACTGCGCACCGCGTCGAGCGCCGGCGACATCGCCGACAGCGTCGTGTTCCTGTGCGGCGCCGACTCGCGCCACGTCACGGGCGAGACGCTGCTCGTCGATGCGGGGCTGCACTTGCTGAACGGCTGATTCGACGGCGCCAACGCTGCGCGCTCATCGCCCTTCGCGGCCGAGAGCGGCGGCGACAGCGTGGCCGCTGACGCTCTCCGCCGCGCTTTGGCGCTTTTTCTGGCGGCGCCGTCGCCGAGCGAGCGCTTTGGTTTCGCTCCGCCCCCCGCGGTCCCGCGGAGCCCGGCGATGAACGGAGCCGCGATCCTTGGCCGCGTGCGCTGGCCGCATGTCCTCTTCCTGTCGGGCTTGGTCGCCGCCCTCGCCTTCGCTTGCGTGCCGGCGCAGCTCGCGCCGCGACCCGGCCTGGTCGAGCTCAGCGAGCTCGCGCGGGTGGCGGTGCCGGGGGGACACGTGAACGCGGCGGGCGGGAACTACTTCCACGAGCGCGTGGATCTCGCGCTCGACACGCGGCTCGGGCCGTTCGCGATCGGCGCCGTCTACAACAGCGCGTGGGGCTGGACCGCGAGCGTCGACGCCAGCTACCGGAACGGCGCGCTGCGCGACGCGACCGGCGCTTCGATCCCGCTCGCGAGCGTCGCGGACGGCGCCGCTGCACCGGGCACGCGCTGGGTCAAGCTGGACGCGACGCGCGTCAAGACGAAGGGCGGCCTCGTCCACGAATTCGACGCCGCGACCGGACGGCTGCTCGCGATCCACTACGCGAGCGCGAGCTACCCGCGCCTGCGCTTCGTGCAATCGCAGCTCGGCGCGCAGTGGCGCGCCACGGCGGTGGAGCAGTGCACGAGCGCGACGGCGTGCGCGCCCGTGTTCACGCTCGGCTACGACGCCAGCGCGCGGCTCGTGCGCGTCGACGACCGCGCCGGGCGCACCGCGCTGTTCGGCTACGACAGCGCAGGCAAGCTCGTCAGCGCGCGCGATGGCCTCGATGTAGCGAACGGCTGGCCGGGCGAGCGCTACGCGTACGCGGGAAATGCGCTGAGCGCGATCACCAACTCCGAAGGCGAGCGGCTCGAGATCGTGAGCGACAGCGTGGCGCGCGCAACGCAGGTGCGGTCGATCGGCGCCGAAGATCCGACCTGGCGCTTTGCGTACGGCGTCGGCAACCCCGCCGGCCTGTACGCGACCACGGTCACCGATCCGCTCGGCCACGTCTCTTCCTACGTCATCGACGCGTCGTGCCGCGTCCAGTCGATCGTGAACGCGCTCGGCGAGCGCACGGACTTCACGTGGTCGGGGCTGCGCCCGGCGTCGCGCACGCTGCCCGACGGCACGCGCACCGCGTGGACTTGGCTGGACAACGATCTCGCGAGCGAGACGCTGCCCTCCGGCAACGTGCGCGGCTTCGCGTATCGCACCGAGGGCGTGGACCGCGAGCGGCCCGACGCCCGCCCGCTGCTCGAGCTGCGCGATTCGCTGGGGCTCATCGAGCAGCGCAGCTACGACGCGAACGGAAGGCTCACCGGCATCACGAATGGCGCGTCCGAGAGCACGCGCATCGCGTACGACGCCGGCGAGGCGATCGCGCAGATCACGCACCCGGGCGGGTCGGCTGTCTACTTCGAGCAGGTGGGCGAGCACGGGCACGCCGAGCGCGTGAGCCTCGACCGGAGCGCGTGGACGACGCTCGCGTTCGATGCGGTGGGCAACCCGACGCGCATGCCGCGGCCCGCGCCCTATTCCGGCGGCGTCGTAGGCCTCGGCTGGGACGCCGATCGCAATCTCGCGGCGCTCGAGCTGCGCGATGCTCCGGCGGCGCCCGGCTCGCCGACTGCGGCGCTCGTCACCCTCAGCTACCGGAGCGACCACCAAGTCGCGCGCGTGCTTCGCCCCTACGGCGGCGAGACCGTCTTCGCGCGCGACGCGCTCGGCCGTCTGCGCGAGCTGCGCGAGCGGGTCTCGCCGGGCGCCGCCGCCGCGAACGCCTGGAGCGTCACGCGCTTCAGTGCCGACTCGCTCGGCCGCACGACCGCCGGCGAGCGCGCGAATGGCATGCGGACGGAGCGCACGTACGACGCCGCCGGGCGCGTCGTGCAGATGCGAACGCTGCGCGGCGGCGTGGTGGAGAACGACGTGCGCTTCGAGTACGCGCTCGGCCGGCTGGTGCGCGCGTACTCAGCGGCGGGAGATTTCGAGGAGCTGCTCGCCTACGACACCGCGGGCCGGCCGAGCTCCGTGCGCCACACGCTCGGCGAGTCGACGCGCTTCGGCTACGACGCGCGCGGCCGCACGGGGAGCACGACGTTCGTGCTGCCCGGCGGCGCGTCGCTGCTCGAGCTGACTGCGGGCTACGACGGCGCCGATCGCGAGATCTCGGTCGCGGCACTCGGTACGACGCTGGTGGATCGCTCGTACCTCGACGGCCGGCTCTCGCGCTCCGCCTACGCGAACGGCGTGTTCGCCGTCTCGGCGCGGCTTGCGGGGTATGGGATCGAGAGCGCGCGCGACCTCTGGCGTGGCACGACCCGCATCGCGCGCTGCGACTTCGCGATCGCGACGACGCTCTCCGGGGAGCTCACCGGCGAGAGCTGCGCGGTGTCGAGCTCGGGCGCGCTGAACGGCGCCTCGAGCCAAGCGTTCGCGTACGCGGCCGCCGACTCGCCGCCGGGCGCGGATCGGCGCGTCGTGCGCGCGCTCTCGGCGGGCGGCTACGAGGAGCAGCTCTCGTACGACCAGCTGTCGAGCCTCAGCGCCGTCGCGACTTTTGTGGACTCCGCCTTCGGGACGATTCCCTCGAGCCGCGAGGTCTCGTTCAACGCGGAGCACAACCGGGCGCTCGCGACCACGTCGACCGAGCTGGTGCCGATCCGCTGGTCGCACAGCTACGACGACGCGGGCTTCGAGACCTCGCGGACGCAGAGCTCACCCCTCGCGCCAGCCTCGACCGTCGCGTTCACGTGGACCGCGGCCGGCGACATCGCCTCGATCACGACCGACGGCGTGGTCGACGCGACGTTCGCCTACGACGCGCTGGGCCGGCGGCGCGCCCTCACGGCCAACGGCCGAACGCTGCGCTGGCGCTTCGGCGGCGTCGTCGAGGCGGATGCGAACGACCGTCCGATCGCGATCGACCGCGGCGAGGTCCGCATCGCGCTCGACGGTGCGCACCGCTTCCGGCATCCCGATGCGCGAGGCAATCCGCGCTTCGTGTCGAACATGAACGGCGACCTCGAGCGCGTGGCGCGCTACTCCGCGTTCGGCGAGCGCTCCGCGCGCGGCGTGAGCGACGCGTTCGGCTTCGCCCGCGGTACGCATGTCGCCACCCGCAGCGGCGAGCTCGTGTGGCTGGGACCCCGCCTGCTCGACCCGCGCAGCGCGCGCTTCCTGTCGCCCGATCCGATCTGGAATCCCCTCAACGCGTTCTCGTACACGCTCGGCAATCCGGTCGACTTCTGGGACGTCAGCGGATTGCATCCGGGGCACGCCGGCGGAATCGACCAACACCGGCAGATCGCGATCGCCGAGATCACGCGCGACACGCTCGTCGCGCTCGCTGCGAATGCAACGGGGTTGGCGTACGTGCTGCCGTCGCCCGCGACGATCGCCGCAGCGATCGCCGCCGCGGTCTCGGCGCTGGGCGCGCAGCGGCTGCTCGCGACGCTCGAGAAATTTCACCAGCTCGAGTTCCCCGTGGCGAATCCGGGGTTCGATCTGCCGCCGCGGCTCTCCGACTCGAACGGCTTCGTCTTCCCGAGCTGTTTCGGCCCCGGCTGCTACGGCCGCCCGGTCGTGCGGATCTGCGACGACCCGGATCAGTGCCCCTTCTAAGGAGAACGAACATGTTGCGAGAGGCTCGAGCCGTGGCGTTCATCGGCTGGTCCTGCCTGGCGCTCAGCGTGCTGGAGACGATCGCGCGAACGAGCTGGGAGGCGGAGGATGGGATCGGCCTGCCGCTGAGCGAAGGCGTGCCGTACGGAATCCTCTGCAGCATCGGCTTCGCGCTGACGGCGCGGGTGCTGCGGGGCCTCGTGCGAGCGAACGAAGTACGCGGCGCGCGGCCGAACGCCTGAACGCGCCGGCGGAACTCGCATTCCCGCGCGTGCGTGCGCTCGAGCGCCTCGCCGTCGAGCCCCGCTCGCCGCGAGCTGCTAATCACCGACGCCGTGCCGAAGAAAACTCCCGTCCCCGAGCCGACCGCCCCCGCCTACGCGCACGCTGGCGTCGACCTCGACCGCGACGAAGGCTTCATCGACTCGATCAAGGACATCGCGCGCTCGACGCATCGGCCCGAGGTGCTCGCAGGCATCGGCGGCTTCGCCGGCTTGTTCAAGACGCCGGAGCGGTACAAGGACCCGATCCTGGTCGCGAGCACGGACGGCGTCGGCACCAAGCTGAAGCTCGCCGCGCAGCTCGGGAACTTCAGCACGATCGGCATCGACTGCGTGGCGATGGTCGTGAACGACATCGTCGTACAGGGCGCCGAGCCGATCGTGTTCCTCGACTACCTGGCGATGGGCCAGCTCGACCCGGTGCTCGGAGCCGAGGCGCTGCGCGGTGTCGCCGAGGGCTGCCGGCGCGCCGGCTGCGCGCTGCTCGGCGGCGAGACGGCGAGCATGCCCGGCTTCTATCCGAAGGGGGAGCTCGAGCTGGTCGGCTTCGGCGTCGGCGTCGTCGAGCGCGAGAAAGTGATCGACGGCTCCTCGATCTCGCACGGTGACGTCGTGCTCGGGCTCGCCTCGTCGGGGATTCACAGCAACGGCTACACGCTCGTGCGCGCCGTCGTCGACGCGGGCGTCACCGCGGGCAAATTCGACTATCGCGACGTGCCGCCGGAGCTGAACACGTCGCTCGCCGCGGCGCTGCTCGCGCCGACGCGCATCTACGTGAAGCCGGTGCTGAACGTGGCGCGCGACTTCCAGATCAACGGCATCGTGCACATCACCGGCGGCGGCTTCGACGGCAACATTCCCCGCGTGCTGCCGAAGGGCGTGCGCGCGCGCATCGACCCGAAGAGCTGGCCGCGGCCGCCGATCTTCGGCTTCCTCCAGAAGCACGGCGAGATCTCGGAAGACGAGATGCGCCGCGTCTTCAACCTCGGCCTCGGCATGGTGCTGATCGTTCGCCGCGACCAGGCGAGCGACATCATCGACCGCTTCGCCGCGCTCGGCGAGCGCGCGTATCGCATCGGCGTGATCGAGAAGAAGGCCGAGAGCGAAACGGGCGTGCTGTTCGAGGATGCGCCGGCGCGAGGCCGATGAGCCGCGGCCTGCCGCAGGCGGCGGCGCTGCGCGCGCGCCGTTGGGACGTCGTGATGTTGGGCGGCGCCCTGCCCGGGCTCGCCGCGGCGATCCGGCTGGCGATGGGCGGGCTGCGCGTGCTCGTCGTCGAGGAGGAAGTGTCCGCGAAGACGCCGGACTTCGTGCGCGAGCCGTTCTTCCTCCCCGGTGGCTTCGGCGACGGCATCGTGGACGCGTGCCTGCGCTCGCTCGGCATCCCGGTGATCGACCGGCGCGAGCTGGTCGCCAGCGACCTCGCTTATCAGGTGCTGCTGCCCGACGCGCGCATCGACGTCGGCAACGCGCACGTCACCGGCGCCGAGTTGGTCGCGTGGGCGCTCGCGAAGCCGGATCTGGCGCCCGAGCTGATGCGCCGGCTCGCGGAGGCGGCGCGCGCCGAGGGCGAGGCGCTGCTCGCGGCCGATCCGGCGCGCGCGCACGCGCTGCGCGCGGGCAAGCGTCCGGCGCTGCAGGTCGCGGCGCGCGGGCTGCCCGCCGGCATGCGCGATCTCGCGCCGCCGCTCGCGCGCTTCTTCGAGCTACAGACGCGCGGCCTCTCGAACCTCGCGGCCGCGACGCCGCCGCCCGAGGCGCTCGCGCGCCTGCTCGGCAGCGCGCTGCTCGGAGGCACCTCGCTCGCGGATTCGCACGGCGGCATCCGCGCGCTGCTGCGCCGGCGGCTCGCGACGCTCCACGCCGAATTCCGCTCGCTCTCGGGCTCGTTCCAGTTCGTCGAGGTCGGCGATCATCCCGGCATCGCGCGCGAGCAGCCGGCCGACGTCTGGATCGGCCGCGCGGTCGTGCTCAACGCACCGGTCGCCAAGCTCGCCGAGGTGCAGCGCGCTTGGGGCTACGAGGTGCCGCACTTCCTGGATGGCCCGGCGCCGACCGCGCGCCGCGTGACCCTCCACCTGCGCGCGCTCGCGGAGGCGATTCCGGAGCCGCTCGCGCCGCGCGCGCTGCTCGCGAGCGATGGGGTGCCCGGCGGCGTCGCGCTCTCCGTGCTGCCCTCGCCGCGCGGCGCGCGTTTCGCCGAGCTGATCGCGCGCGCGGTAGGCCCCGACGACGCGGAGAGCGAGCCCGCGCTCGCGCTGAACATCCGCAGCGCGCTGGGCGCGCTGCTGCCGGAGGGCGACGCGCGCATCGTGGCCGCGCCGCTCGCCGGCCGGCCGCGCTGGGACGACGACGCCGCGCTGGTCGATCCCGAGCGCGGCGTGAGTCTCTCGGGGACTCTCCAACTGCGGACGGGCGGGCGACGCCCCGTCTTCCGCTTGCCGCGCGAAGCCGGCGCAGCGCTCGGCGTGGAGGGCGACTTGTTACTGGGCTGCCAAGCGGGCGACGCGATCCGCGGGGAGCTGGGCTGAGTGGCGGACGCCGGCTACGGCGGCGCGGGCGTCTCGCAGCGCGGCGCGTTCCTGCGCCTACTCGGCTACGCGCGCCCGTATTGGGTCGTGCTGCTCGCGGCGGTCGTGTGCGCGGCCGCGTTCGCCGGCGCGCGCAATGCGCGGCTGGTGATCCTGAAGCCGCTGATCGACGAGATCGAGATTCCCGACTCGAAGGCGGACGTCGGCTTCGACGATCTGCTCGGCGCGGTGCGCGGCGAGGCGAAGCCGCCGGCCGCGGCGGATCTCACCTCGAAGGAGAAGCAGGATCTGCTGGCGAGCGTGCGCAAGTTCGCGCCGTCGCTCGGCCTCGCGCTCGCACTCACGCTGATCGTGGTGCCGCTCGCGCACTTCGGTCAGGAGTACCTGTCGCAATACCTGCTCGGCCGCGTGCTCGTCGACCTCCAGCGCGACCTGTGCGCGAAGCTGCTCGCGCTGCCGCTCGGCTTCCATCAGCAGAGCTCGCGCGGCGAGACATTGTCGCGAATCATGAACGACACGACCAAGGCGCACACCGCGCTCGATCAGTTCTTCGTCGACGTCGTGCAGGCGGCCGTGATGCTCGCGGTCACGATCGGAACGCTGTTCCTGTTGTCCTGGGAGCTCTCGCTCGCGGTCGCCGCCGCGGCGCCGCTGCTCGCCGGCTCGATCGCGCTGTTCGGCAGGCGCATCCGCAAGCGCGCCGAGCGGCGCCAGGCGTCGCAGGCCGACATGACGCAGCGCCTGATGGAGATCCTGGCGGGCATCAAGATCGTGAAGGCGTTCAAGGCGCAGGAAGGCGAGGCGCGCGGCTTCGCGGCCGACAACATGCGGTACTTCCGCCGCCACATGAAGGTGATGAAGAACCGCACGCTCTCGCGCGCGGCGATCGAGTTCCTCTCCAACGCCGTCGGCATCGCAGTCCTGTTGTTGGGGTCGGCCGCGCTGCTCGCCGGCCTCTGGGGCCTCACCTTCGGCACGCTGATCCTGTTCGCCGTCGTGATGGTCCAGGCCTACCGGCCGATGCGCGATTTCTCGCGCGCCTGGACGCGCCTGCAGGAGGCCGTGCCCTCGGCGATGCGCTTCTTCGAAGTGCTCGATGCCGGCGACGAGACGCCCGACCCGCCGGACGCGCTCACGATCGCAGGCGTGAAGAGCGGCATCGCGCTGCGCCACGTGTCCTTCTCGTATGGGCGCGAGCCGGTGCTGAAGGACATCTCGCTCGAGGTGAAAGCCGGTGAGGTGGTCGCGATCGTCGGCAAGACCGGCAGCGGCAAGACCACGCTCGCGGACCTGCTGCTGCGCCTCTACGACCCGGACGCTGGCGCGATCGAGGTCGACGGCGTCGATCTGCGGCGCGTGCGCCGCGACTCGTGGCTCGACCACGTCGCCGTGGTCACCCAGGACCCGTTCCTCTTCTCGGGCACGATCCGTGAGAACGTGCTGTACGGGCGCCCGGGCGCGAGCGAGGAAGAGATGGGCGCCGCCGCGCGCGCCGCCCACGTCGACGAGTTCGTCTCGCGCTTCGAGGCCGGCTACGACACCGACGTCGGCGACGCCGGCACCGCGCTCTCCGGCGGCCAGCGCCAACGCATCACCATCGCCCGCGCCATCCTGAAGAGACCCGACGTGCTGATCTTCGACGAGGCCACCAGCGCCCTCGACGCCGAGAGCGAGCGCCTCGTCCAAGACGCGATCAACTCCCTGCTCTCCGGCCGCACCACCTTCGTGATCGCGCACCGGCTCTCGACCGTGCGCCACGCCGACAAGATCGTCGTCCTGCGCGATGGCCAAATCGCCGAGCTCGGCGCCCACGAAGAACTCATGGCCAAAGGCGGCGCCTACGCCGACCTAATGCGCGCGCAAGAGTTCACCGCCTAACACCCCGCCCGCGCGCACTCCGCTTCCGCCGCCGGGAGTCCGCGACCCGGCGGCTCCGCGACTCCGCCCCGTGCTCACACCTCTGCGCCGTCGAGCACGCGCACACCACCCCAGAAACCCGCACTCGGCGCGCCGAACCCCGCACGAGGCGCGGCGGCGGGCGGGGCCGGCGGAGGCGGAATCAAGCGCAGCGAGGGCCCAACTCCGAGCACCGCCTTCCCAATATTCGGCGCACCCCGAAGCGCGCCCTTCCCGCCAAAGGCCCGAAGCGAGCCATTCGCCGCAGCCGGCCCCGCCCGCCGCCGCGCCGCTGCCCGCTTCGACGTTCCGCCGCCGGGAGTCCCCGACCCGGCGGCTCCATGCCCTAGCTCCGCACCCGCTCCACCGAATGCACCCCCTTCACCTTCGCCAGCTCCTTCATCAGCGCATTCAGCGCCCCCGCGTCCGTCACCCATAGATCGAACGCGTGCGTCGCGGTTCGATCCTCGTGGGTCGTCACCTGCGCCCCGCCGATGTTCACCGACGCGGTCGAGATCACCTTCGTCAGCTTCGCGAGCACGCCGGGCTCGTCCCGCGTCGTCACCTTGACGCTCACCTGCCGCGGGACGCCGGCCTCCATGTCCCACTCGACGTCGATCCGGCGGCTCGGGTCGAGCGTGAAGATCGCGCGGCAGTCGCGCGTGTGAACCGTGACTCCGCGCCCGATCGTGACGAAGCCCGTGATCTCGTCGCCGGGAATCGGCGAGCAGCACTGCCCCATGCGCACGAGCACGTCGCTGTGCCCGTTGACGCGGATGCCGGTGCCCGAGGGCTTCTCGCGGCGGCCGAACACCGAGCGCAGCCGGCTGACGGCCGGAGCGGCGGCCGTCTCCGCCGGCGTCTCCTCCTCGCGCCAATCCGGCCGCAGCTGCTTCACCACCTCGTTCGCGTCGAGCCGCCCGTAATGGACCGCGGCGAACAGGTCGTCGATGACGCCCTTCGCATGCTTCGCAGCGAGCTCGTCCAGCTTGCCGTCGTCGAGCGTGCGCGCGAGCGACAGGCCCGCGCGCCGCAGCGCCTTGTCGAGCACGCCGCGCCCGATCTCGCGCGCGCGCACGTTCTCTTCCTCGCGCACCGCGTGCCGAATCCGGCTGCGCGCCTTGCCCGAGATCGCGAACTCGAGCCAATCCTTCTTGGGCCGCTGCTGCGGGCTGGTGAGGATCTCGACGGTGTCGCCGCTCGCGAGCTGCTGATGCAGCGGGCGCAGCATGCCGTTCACGCGCGCACCGGTACAGCGATCGCCGACCTGGCTGTGAATCGCGTAGGCGAAATCGAGCGCGCTCGCGCCGGTCGGCAGGTTGAAGACGTCGCCCTTCGGCGTGAACACGAAGACCTCGTCGGGAAAGATGTCGACCTTCACGACGTCGAGGAACTCGTTCGGATCCGCGAGCTCGCCTTGGCGCTCGAGCAGCTGCCGCAGCCACGAGAACTTCTGGTCATCGCGCTCGTCGCCCGCATGGCCCTTGTATCGCCAGTGCGCGGCGATGCCCATCTCCGCGAGCTCGTGCATGGCGCGCGTGCGGATCTGGATCTCCATGCGCTCGCCGTAAGGGCCGATCACCGTCGTGTGCAGCGACTGGTATCCGTTCGCCTTGGGCAGCGCGACGTAATCCTTGAAGCGCCCCGGCACCGGCGGCCAGGTCGCGTGCACCAGCCCGAGCGCGTGATAGACGGCCGCGTGATCGGCTTCGAGAATGATCCGGAAGGCGACGAGGTCGTAGATCTTCTCGAGCGTGACGCCCTGCTTCTCCATCTTCGCATGAATCGAGGACAGGTCCTTCACGCGCCCGGCGACGTCGCCCGCGAGGCCCGCGGCGTCGAGCTTGGCCTGCAGCGTCTGCTTCACCTCGGCGACGTAGCCCTCGCGCTCGACCTTGCGCACGGTCACGACGCGCTCGAGCTCGGCCGCGGCCTCGGCGTGCAGCGTGCGGAACGCGTGCTCCTCGAGCTCGCGCTTCATCCAATAGATGCCGAGCCGGTGGGCGAGCGGCACGTAGATGTCGAGCGTCTCCTGCGCGACGCGGCGGGCCTTGTCCTCCTCCAGGAACTCGATCGTTCGCATGTTATGGAGGCGGTCGACGAGCTTGATCAGCAGGATGCGGATGTCCTTCGACATCGCGACCAGCATCTTGCGAAAGTTCTCGGCCTGCCGTTCGCGTGCCGAGGTGAACTCGACGCGCGCGATCTTGGTGAGGCCCTCGACCAGGAACGCGACTTCCTGCCCGAACAGCTGCTCGATCTGTTCGACCGTCGCGAGCGTGTCTTCGACCGTGTCGTGCAGCAGGCCCGCGGCGATCGTCACCGCGTCGAGCCGCATGTCCACCAGGATGCCGGCGATCTCGAGCGGATGGATCAGGTACGGCTCGCCCGAGTGGCGCTTCTGATCCTTGTGCACCTTCGCGGTGAAGACGTAGGCGCGCTGCAGCAGCTCGAGATCGCTGTCGGGAGCGTATTCGAGCACGCGATCCGCGATGTCGTTGAAACGCAGCACGCTCGTGGCCGCCTCCGCCGGGGCTCCCAACGTAGCGGGAGCATCGGTTGGGGATGCATGGCTCTTCGGCGGGTCGCGATGCGGGGCGGAGGGGGCGCGAGCTGGGCGAGCGCGTTGCGCCGCGGCTTGCGGCGGGCCGGGGGCTGCTGCGCCGAACCTCGGCTCGCGCGCCCGCTTTACATGCGGCCGCGGTACTGCGAGCTCCGATCGTCGATTTTCGCGGGGCCTCGCTCCGCTTGATGTCGGCTCCGCAGCCCCCGGCCCGCCGCAAGCCGCTCGTCGTTGGCCCGGAGCGCGGACCACAGTTATTGGGGAGGGCGACGCCGGCGCGGCTTCGAGCCGCGCCGGCGTCGTTGCATTTGCTGTGCTCGCTCGCGCGGACGGGAGGGTTCGCTGCGCTGATGCGTTGGAGTCATGCGATCCGGGCGCTGGGCGTCAGCGGGCGGGGATTGGGAGGACGCCGCGGAGGCTTGCGACGACGCTGGCGCGGTCCCACTGGGCACGGGCGGCGGCCGTGTCGCCGGCGCGCTCGGCGGCGATCACGGCGAGTAGCGCGTCGGTGGCGCGTTCGACGTCGTCGTTCACGATGGCGTAGTCGAACGCGTGCACGGCCCGCAGCTCGGTGTCGACGGCGGCGAGGCGGCGCGCGATCGCCTCCGGCGGGTCGGTGCCGCGGCCGGTGAGGCGTCGCACGAGCTCCTCGCGCGACGGCGGCAGCAGGAACACGAAGCGCGCG
>DATBRS010000249.1:0-7175 GCA_036560185.1 Myxococcota bacterium | reverse complement strand
CCGCGATGCGCGTCTCGCGCTCGGTTATCAGGGCGACTTGCTGCGCCCGCATCATGCCTTCTCACGGCTCGCGGCGCTCGGCGAGGACGGCGAGCGCTGGGGGCGGCTCACGCGCGTGGGCAAGCTCGCGTACTTCTGGCGGCGCTTGAACGAAGCGGTGCTGCGCGACCTTGTTTCGCTGCCCGAGACGGCGAAGCGCGTGCAGGCGCTCGAGCGTCTCGACTACGACGCCTACGCCGAGCTCGCGCGCTTCATCGGCTTCGTGCCCGCGCTGCCGCGCGGCGCGTTCGCGGAGCTGGTGGCGGAGAAGCCGGGAACGCGCGGAAGCACTGGGGAGGCGCGCGACTGGAGCGCGGCCGAGGCCGCCGAGTTCGAGGCCGAGGTCGCGCCGCTGGCGCAGCAGCTCGGCTACGAGTGGCGCCTCAGCGCGCTGCGCGACGAGCCGCGGCCCGCGCCGAGCGCGCCCTCGCTGGCCTCGCGCGTGCGTACCCTGCTCGGCGGCCGCAGCTAGCCGCTTCGGCCTAACAGCACGTCGAGGTAGCGCTGGACGCCGTCTTCGCTGCCGATGCGCTGCGCCCGCTCCGAGCGTTCCGCGCTCGACGGCGGCTCCTCGAGCGTCGCCGCGAGCGCGTCCGCGAGGGCGCGCGCGTCGCCGACCGGTACGAGGCGCCCGAGCGCGCCGTTTCCGAGCGCTTCTGCCGAGCCGCTCGCGCAGTCCGTCGCGACCACGGGGCAACCGCACGCGAGCGCCTCGCGCAGCACGTTCGCGAGGCCCTCGTAGGCGGAGCTCGACGCGAGCACGGCTGCGCGCGCCATGAACGCGAACGGATTCTCCTCGAAGCCCCGGAAGCGCACGTCGCGTGCGATCCCGAGCTGCTCCGCGAGCGAGACGAGGCGCGCGCGCTCGGGGCCCTCGCCGAGCACGATGAGCCGCGCGGGCCGCTGCGCGCGGAGTAGCGCGAACGCGCGCAGCAGCGTCGCGAAATCCTTCGCCGGCACGAGCCGGCCGACCGCGAGCACGACCGGCGCCTCGCCGGCCGCGAACCAAGGCTCGTCCAGCGGCGCGCGCGCAGCCGCCGTCAGCCGCTCGATCTCGACGGGGCTGTGGATCACGGTCATGCGCTCGCGCGGGACGCCGGAGAGTCGCGCGAGGTCGTCGGCGACGCCGCGCGAGACTGCGATTACGCCGGCCGTGCGCGGGTACCACTCGGCCGCGAGCGCGGGCAAGCGCGCGTGAAACCACTCGCGGCGCTGCTCGATCTGGCGCGACAGCGTGTTCGCCTCGCGCGCCACGATGCGCGTGCGGCTGCCCGCCAAGTGAGCCGCCCACAGCGCCGCGAGCGACGCGCTGATCGGCGAGGCGAGCAGCGCGTCGGGCTGCGCCTCCGCCAGATAGCGCGCGAGCGGGCCGACGCTCTCCGCGGGCCGCGGGCGCAGCGTGCCGAGCCAGCCCCACGCGATGCCGCGCGCGGCGCGCGGCAGCGCGAACAGCGGCCGCGCGGCGAGCGGCCAGCCCGCGGCCATCGAGAGCACGCGCGCCTCGCGCGGCAGCTCGCCCAATAGCGCGCCGCGCTTCGAGACGAGCAGCACGTCGACGTCGATGCCGCGCGCGAGGAAGCCGCGCGCGAGCGTCGCGAACACGCGCTGAATGCCGCCGCCTTCCATCTTCGTGGTGAAGAGCGCGATGCGCGGGCGCGCGCCGGGCGCTGAGGCTCGGGCTGCAGGAAGTGCGGACACGTCGCCCCGATAGCAAACGGGGCCGGCGCATGCGCGCCGGCCCCGAGCCCCTCCCCCGCGATTGCTGTCGTCTTCGAGGCCGCGCTTCGCCCCAGCTCGCCTCGCGGAGGGCCGAGCCGGGGCCGACCTCGGTCGGCCTAATAGGCGATGCCCTTTCGCGCCGCCTGCTGCTTGATGGCGTCGTTCACCTTCTGGTCGAACGCGTCGCTCTGGCCTTCGGCGCGCAGCTTCGCCTCCTCCTTTGCGAGGTAGACGTCGCGCTCCGCCGTCACCTCGCCGATCTGCGCCTGCAGCCGCTTGCGCTTCGCGAGCTGCTCGTCGACCGCCGCCTGTCGCTTCTCCGCGGGCAGCGCTCGCAGCGGCTCGGGTAAGGCTTCGGGCGCGATCGTGGCCACGCGTCCGCCGCTCGCCGCGTGATCGACAAGGTCCTTGGAGCCCGTGACGACCGCGCCCTCGCCGGCCTTCGACAGGTAGGCGAGCCGATCCGCGGCCGCGGCGGCCGGTGCGCGCAGCGCGTTGCCCACCTTCTCGTCCGCCGCGCGCCGCTCCTCCTCGCGGCCGTACGCCAGCACGGTGCCCGCGAGCTCGCGATTCAGGCGCACGAGCTCGTCGTCCATCGGCGTCGACACGGCGATCATGCCGCCGTCCTGCGCGATCGCGGCGAAGGTGCCCATGCCGAGCGTCGCGATCTCGCGCCAGATCTGCGCCGTCTCGTCCCACGCGCCGCACTGCACGGCATTGATCGTGATGTCGCGCTGGCGCGCCAGGCGCACGCTGCGGTCGTACCGGACGTCGTCCTGATAATCGAGGTGCGGCGGCGCGTCGCCGACCAGGAAGATCACGCGGTACACGTCCTTCGACGTGCTCCAGTCGAGCCGCGTCACGGCCTCGTGCAGCGCCTGATTCACGGACTCCGGGCCGTCGCCGCCGCCGTCCGCCTGGAATTGCATCAGCCGCGCATAGACGGCGTCGATGTCGCTCGTGAGGTCGTACCGGGTCGTCACGTAGGTGTCGCCTCGGTCGCGGTAGCCGATCAGCGCGAAGCGAACGTCCGTCGCCTGCTGCGCGGAGACGAGCTGGTTGGCGATCGACCAGATCTTGCGTTTCGCGCCGTCGATCAGGCCCGACATCGAGCCGGTCGTGTCGAGCACGAATGCGACCTCGATGTGCGCGGGCTCGCGCGGCGGCGCGTTCCGCCGCTCGTTGGGCGCGGTCTCCGGACCGGGGTCGCTCCATTCCTCCGCTCGCGCGAGCGGGGAGAGCGCAGTGACGAGAGCGAACGCGGCGAACGCCGCAGCGCGGAACCAGTGGACTCGGGGCTCGAGGGACATGATGGGTTCTCCTGGAAGGTTCAGAGTTGTTGGGTCGAACCTACGAGCAAGAACCCCGGCCGCGGGTAAACCCCCGGTAAATCGGGGCGCGATCCGTAAACGGCGTGTAAAACGAAGCCCTTCCCTGCGACGGAATCGCGCGCGGAACCGAGCCGCCGCACCGTCGCGATCTGTGAGAGACTGCGCGCCCGAATCGAAAGGAGACCCCATGACCCGAAAGAGCGGATGCATGTGCGGAGCCGTTGCGCTCGAGCTCAGCGGCGAGCCCGCGGTGCAGGCCTTCTGCCACTGCGACTCGTGCCGCGGCTGGCTCGGCGCACCGATCCATGCCGCGAGCCTCTGGCCCGCGGCGCAGGTGAAGATCACCAAGGGCGCCGACAAGCTCGGCACCTACAAGCGCACCGAGGCGAGCCACCGCAAGTTCTGCACGAGCTGCGGAACGCCGGTGCTCGTCGACCACCCCGGGATGGGGATGGTGGACGTGCCGGCGGGGCGCGTCGCCGGGCTCGACTACAAGCCGGGCCTGCACGTGCACTACGGCGAGAAGGTGCTGTCCGTGAAGGACGGGCTACCGAAGTTCAAGGACTTCCCGAAGGACTTCGGCGGTAGCGGGGCCACGCTGCCCGAGTAGACCGGCGGCGTCTTTGCCCGCCTGGCGGCGTTGCGCTGCGCTCGCCGTACGGAAGTACGGCTTCGCTTGCGCGCCTTGCCAGACGGGCAAATCCGCTCGCCGGTTCCGCGCGCCGCTTCGGAAGATCGACACCGCTCAGGTCTCACGCCACGGCGAAGGCGACTTGATCCATGCAACCCGCGGTCGGCTTCGACTTCGGCACCACGAACTGCGCGCTCGCCGTGGTGGCTCCAGACGGCTCGCCGCGGCTCGCGCACTTCTCAGGTCCCGACGGCGACGTCGCGACCTTCCGCTCCATCTTGTACTTCGACCGCGACGATTCGCGCGCGCCCGTCGACATCCACGCCGGTCCCGGCGCGTTGCTCCACTACTTGGAGCGCGAAGAGCACGACGGCCGCCTCGTGCAGTCGCTGAAGTCGTTCCTCACGAGCCGCCTCTTCTCCGCGACGCGCATCTTCGACCAGACCTACCGGCTCGAAGACCTGATCGCATTGCTCGCGCGCAAGCTGCGCGAAGGCGCCGAGCGCTCGCTCGGCATGCCGATCGCGCACGCCGTGGTGGGCCGGCCGGTGCACTTCGTCGGCGCCGCGAGCGACGAGGACGACGCACTCGCCGAGACGCGGCTGCGCGCCGCGCTGCACAACGCCGGCTTCCGCGACGTCACCTTCGAGTACGAGCCAGTCGGGGCGGCCTACCACTACGAGCGCGGACTCGAGCGCGACGAGCGCATCCTGATCGCCGACTTCGGCGGCGGCACCAGCGACTTCAGCTTGCTCTGGGTAGGCCCGAGCTATCGCGCGCGGCGCAGCGAAGCCATCCTCGGCCACGACGGCGTGGACGTCGCCGGTGACGCCTTCGACGGCAAGATCGTGCGCCACAAAGTCGCGCCGCTGCTCGGCCGCGGCAGCGAGTTCGAGTCGCTCTACGGCCGCCGCCTGCCCGTGCCCGGCTGGATCTACGTCCACCTCGAGCGCTGGCACCACGTCTCGTTCCTCAAGTCACGGCGCACCATGCAGCTCCTGCTCGACCTGCGCCGCGAAGCGATCCATCCCGAGAAGCTCGACGCGCTGGTGCGCATCGTCGAGCAGGACCTCGGCTTCATGCTCTACCGCGCAGTCGAGCGCGCGAAGCGAGAGCTCTCCGAGAGTGGCGCGACGCGACTGCGGCTCGAGCACGACGTGATCACGCTGGATGCCGAGATCACACGCAAGGAGTTCGACGCGTGGATCGCGGATGAGCTCGCGAAGATCTCCGGCTGCGTGGATCGCTTGCTCGCGCGCACGGGCCTAACGCCCGAGCACGTGGACCGCGTGTTCATGACGGGTGGCTCGAGCTTCGTGCCCGCGGTGCGGGCGCTGTTCGAGGAGAGATTTGGTGCGGAGAAGCTGCGGGGCGGGCAGGAGCTGACGAGCGTGGCGAGCGGGCTGGCGCTCAGGGCGGCAGAGCTCGCGGGTTGACGAGGCGGCGGGTTCCGGCTGACGCGGATGAGGCCCTGGAGCGCGCCCGTCGAGTCGAGCCGTTATGGCAGTATGGCGGGTGCGTGCCCCGACCCCGAGGAGCGACGGTGCGAGACTCGAACGACTGGGCGGGCATCCGTGATCGGAGCCGTGGCGTGGTCTACATCGCGACCGGCGCCATGAGCGTGGGCGCCGCGCGGGCGTCGGCCGAGAGCGTGCGCCGGACGAATCCGAAGCTGCCGCTGGCTCTGTTCACGGACTCGGATCACCTCGCGGTCCCTTCCGTGCGCGAATGCTTCGACGGAGCTGCCCTGGTCTCCGACCCGCATCGCCGGTCGAAGGTGGACTACCTGGCCGCAACGCCCTTCGAGCGCACGCTCTATCTCGACGCCGACACACGCGTCTACGTCGGCCTCGACCCGATCTTCGCGCTGTTCGATCGCTTCGACATCGCCCTCGCTCACGCGCATGCGCGCAACCGCGCGAGCACGAACGCGACCTGGCGCACGGAGATCCCGGCGTGCTTTCCGCAGTTCAACGGCGGAGTAATCGCCTACCGGTCGACGCCCGCGGTGCTCGCCTTCATGCAGCGCTGGCGGGAGGCGTTCCACGTCGCCGGCGTCCGCAAGGATCAGGTAACGCTGCGAGAGCTGCTCTGGGAGTCGGATTTGCGAATCGCCACGCTGCCGCCGGAGTACAACGTCCGATATCTGAAGTACCTCTGGTTGTGGAAACGAAACGAGGCGTCGCTGAAGATCCTCCACCATGCGCGTTTCAGAGCGGCGGCGTTGGGCGCGCGCCTGGTGGATCGTGTCGCCAGCCCGTTCGCCTCGCGCGGCGGCGGTCCGTCATGAGCGAAGAACAACCTCGCTGGCTCCCAGTGTCTCACCGCTGGGGGAGGGCGGTGCTGCTCGTCTACGGCTCCCTCACTGGGAGGCGGTTGGTGGTTTCGTATCCGAAGGCCGGCCGCACCTGGCTGCGGGTGATGCTCGACGCGCTCGGAGTTCACGCGGAGTACACGCACTTCGGTGCCGGCGTGAAGGACGCCCAGCTCATCGAAGAGATCCGCGGGAATCCGTTGTGGTGCCATGGGCGGACGACCCTCCTGTTGGTCCGCGATCCGCGCGACACGCTGGTCTCCTCTTTCTTCCAGGCGACGAAGCGGCGGCACGTCTACGCCGGCGACATCACCGCCTTCGTGCGGGATCCGCGCTTCGGCATCGAGAAGCTCGCACGCTGGAACCTGATGTGGGCGGAGCTCCCGCTGCACCAGCAGCGTTTCGGCCTGGTCACGTACGAGGCGTTGCGGAGTGATCCGCGCGCGATGCTGCGGGGAGTCGTGCATTTCTTCGGAGCCGATCGAAGCGACGCGGCGATCGACGGAGCCGTCGAAGGCGCCGACATCGACGTGATGCGAGCGAAGGAGGTGAGCGGCGCGTACACGGAAAAGTACGGAAAGGCTCTGAAGCCGGGGGACGTCGCGGACCGCGATTCCTACAAAGTGCGGCGCGGAGTCGTCGGCGGCTATCGGGAGAGCCTGTCCGAGGGAGACGTGGCCTACTGCGACGAGACGCTCGCACGACTCGACTATTGGGCGCGCCTGCGCGTCGCCGGCGAGCGCTTCGCGGTGCAGCCCGCGCTGCAGCGCGACCCCGCGCACGCCGGAACCTCCGCGCCGTAGCTACGCCGCGGGCCTCCTGAACGGTCGCGCTGATTGACGGAAGCCCAGCGACATCCGTCCCAGGGAAATCAAAGTTCTGACGCGAGCCGAGGCCGACATGATCCGAGGCACCTGCCACTGCGGCGCAGTCCAATGGGAGCTCGACGGAGTGCCCGAGTCGGCGACCGCGTGCAATTGCACCGTGTGCCGACGCTACGGCGTGCTCTGGGCGTATGACTACGAGGGCCACGGGATTCGCGTCTCGGGCCCGACGCGCGCCTACATCCGCGGCAAGACGACCGAGTTCCACTTCTGCACGACGTGCGGATGCGTCGCGTTCTGGCGGGCGCGGCAGCTCA
>DATBRS010000248.1:0-3964 GCA_036560185.1 Myxococcota bacterium | reverse complement strand
CACTCGGCCCAGTCTCGCATCTGCCGAGTGCGAAAGGCCGCTGCGAGGCCCGAGAAGCCTGCAAGAGTTACTGAGACCTCGGCGATCGTATCGAGCGAGAACTCGGGCAACGTCACTTCTTCAGGCCGCCCAACTAGTATTCGACAGCGCCCACCGCCGCCTATTGCGCCAATTCTCTCCCCGCAAACACTGCAGCGCAACGCAGTCTCCGCTTCGTTCGCGTCGCCTCGGGACCTCCCGCTCAATCTCCAGGCGTTTCGCCGCCGCCTTTCTCTCAGATTCTCGCGACGAAACGCTGCGCCCGCGGGTGGCCTGCGCGCCCACACATCGCCCCCGTTCCCTACCTCCCCCGATGCTTCGTCCCCGGACACGGCGTGAGATAGATCGCTCGCATCGGCTTCCGCACGTTCGCCGTATGCCACACACCCGCCGGGTTGATGAACGTGCTCCCCGGACCGAACGGCGCGGAGCGCGTTCCTCCGTCGATCTCTTGGAGGAAGTCACCTTCTCCCTCGAGCACGAACACGAGCTCGTCGCCGTCCTCGTGGCATTCCCATGCGCTCCAATTCGTCGAGCTGCTCTCGATCATTGCGAGACGGCCGGGTGCGCCAGGCGTGCAGTGCTTCGCGATGTACTTCTCGAAAGAGGGCCCGTCGAAGCCGAAGGCGTGGATCGGCACCGCGGGCGCAGTGGCGTCCGAAGGCAAGTGAATCGGTGACTTGGAGAGATCGAAGGGTCCCGTCTCGCGCGCGCTCATTGCTTCTTCTCCTCTGCGCCGGCCAGGCGCTCGAAGCGGCGGACGAGCTCGGCGTTGGAAACCACCTCGCGTTCCGTCGCGATTAGCCAGACGTGTCCAAACGGGTCGACGATGGAGCCGCGGCGGTCGCCGTCGAATTGGTCCGCGACGGGCGCGCGCTCGGTCGCGCCGGCGGCGATGGCGCTCGCGAATACTGCGTCGACGTCGGCGACTCGCACGTAGAGCGAGACGGGAGAGCCGCCGAGATCGCGCGGGCTCGCGTACCCCATCTCCGGGTACGCGTCGGCGAGCATGATCTTGTCGTCGCCGATCGCGAGCTCGGCGTGCGCGATCTTGGCGTCGGGGGACGTGAGTCGAACGAGCTCGCGCGCGCCGAGCACGCGCGTGTAGAACGCGATGGCCTCGGCGGCCGGCGTTGCGGTCAGATACGGAACGGGCATGAGTGCCTCCTTCGCACGGGAGCATTCCCACAGGCGTGCGGGCCAGCTTGTACGAATGCGACGCGGCTCAGGCCGCGGCGTAGCTCGGCGCGATCAGCGCGGCGGCAGCGCTCGGGGCGAGGCCGGTGAACTCGCGCACTTCGCGGGAGAGGTGCGCTTCGTCGTAATACCCGAGCGCCTGCGCGTCCTCCGCCCAGCGCACGTGGTCGCCCGCGCGCACGCGCGCGGTCAACGCCTCGAAGCGCACGAGGCGCGCGAAGCGCTTCGGCGCGAGGCCGATCTCATGCGCGAACGCGCGCTGCAGGCGGCGCTCGCTCCAGCCGAGCTCGCGCGCGAGCGCGCGCATGCGCACGGCGCCGCGGCTGCGCTCGATCTGTGCGACGGCCCACGCCAGCTCCGTGAAGCCGGCGCGCGGCGGCTCGGGCGGGCGCAGGAGCAGCGATTCCACCGCGTCGAGGCGCGCCTCCCAGGTCGCGAGCTCGCCGAGCCGGCGCGGGAGCTGGCGGTGCGCGCGCGGCAGCGCGTCGGCGAGCGAGACGACGTCGTGCGCCAGCTCCGCGAGCGGAATGCCGAGCAGCTCGCGCGCGGCGAGCGCGGAGAGGTTGAGCTGTACGCCGGCTTGATGGCCGCCGTGCTCGGTGAGCGTCGGGCCGTCGTGCAGGCCCGCGACGAAGCCGCCTGCGTGGCGCACGTCGCGCGCGCCGTTCGAGACGCGCAGCGGCGCGCCGATCTCGAAGATCATCACGAGGCTCGCGGTTGCGAACTCGCTGCGCGCGAGCGGCCCGCGCGAGCGCTCCTCGTAGCCGTAACAGCCCTCGGTGAAGCGCGCGCAGCGCGGGTCGAGCGGGCGCGAGATCGTGCGCAGCACCGACTCCGCGAGCCGGTGCTCGGCGACGCGCGCGCTGCGCGGCGCCACGCGTTCGGCTTCAGCGCGCAGGATCGAGCACGTCCTTGAACCCGTACCGCGGATACGGCCCGATCGCGATCTGCTCCAGCACGCCGATGCCCGTGTCGCTGCCCGAGCGGGCCTTCATGACTTGCTGGATGTGCTGGTTCTCCATCGCCATCTCGTTCACGTCAGCGAGTTTCCAGCTCTCGCCGGCGATCGCGAGCTCGCCCTTCCAGCGGCCGTGGCCCCACTCGGGATGCGAGTAGCCGATGCCCTTCATGCGGAAGCAGAGCGTCGGCTCGAGCTCGATCTCCATGCGCTTGCCGGTCTTCTGGATGAGCGTGAGCTCGGCGCGCGCGGCTCTACGCGTGCCCGGCACGTACACCAAGCGGTGCTCCGCGGCGGCGAGCAGCTCGGTGCCGGGATCCTCGACGCCGGGAATCTTCTTCGGGTCGTCGTAGACCGGACAGATCATGCCGTCGAAGTGCCAAGGCTGGCCCCAGGAATCCTCGAACTGGCACATGTGAGTGCACTTATCAGGCCACTGCAGCGGCGCCCACAGGAAGAAGAACTGCGGCGGCGTCTGCGGCGGCGCGCCGGCCGGATCACCCTCGCCCACCGGGCGGATTCCCCAGGAGCGATCCTTCGTGCCGTAGTTGCGGCGCGGGTCAAGCCGCAGCGTCTTGCCCGCGTAGCGCAGTTCGCCCTGCCAGCGGCCGAACTGGTTGAAGCGCGTCGCGTCCATCAGGCCCTTGCCGCGCCCGTGGGTTTGGCGGCCCTCCTCGATGTTCGCGGTGCGCGGGATCCAGAGCAGCTCGCCGCTGATGCCCGTCTTGTTGTCGTCGAGCACGACGCGCAGCGACATCATCGGCTCGAGGATCTCGATGCGGAACGGGCCGACCGTCACGTCGCTCGGCTCGCGCGGCGCGCGCCGCGAGGCGTGGAAGGCGTGCTGCTCGCCGTCGATCACGAGCGAGACGCCGCAGTCCATGATGCCGAGGTTCGGGTAGATCGCGGCGCCAATGCCGAGGTACCAGCTGCCGTCGTCGGCGTAGCCGTTGAACCAGTAGCGGTCGTAGGCGTTGCGGCTCGCGGTCGCGACGTGCGCGATCGCCTCGGGAGTTTGGTGGATCGGGTAGTCGTCGAACTTGCTGAGCATGTGCGGGCCTCGTGTTGGCGACTCGACGATGTGGCAGGTCGGGGTGTTCGGGCAAGCGAAGGGGCGGGGGAAGACGGAAGAGGTTGGTTGCGAACGCGAGGGCGGGAGGGGCGCCTTCGCTGCGGGCCTTGGCGTGGAGGGCGTGCGGGACGGTGGGTGTTTCGTGGCGGCTCGGCGGCGAGGCATGTGCACAGCAGTCACGTGGCGTTGGCGCATTGAGGGGCGTGTGGGTGTGCGGCGTGGTGGGTGGCGCCACGGCCCTTCGCTGCGGGCGCTCCCGTCCCGCCCTCGCTCCGGCGACCCAGCAGTCCTGGCGTCGTGACGGCGTGTTAGGGGGGCAGCGAATCGGCTGCGCCATCGAGGCGCAGCCGATTCGGCGCTGCGCGTCGTTGCGGTGACGGTCGCGCGTCTCGGCTTAGGATGGGGCGCGAGGAGGAGAGTGCGATGCAGACATGTTGGACACGACGCGACGTTCTGCGTGGTGGGCTCGCGGCGGGAGCGGTGCTCGCAGTTGGCGGGGGGCTCGGCTGCGGCGCGGCGGAGTCGCGCGCGCCCCACGTTCCGCCGCTGCGGCTCTCCTACGGCGGCTTCGCGCTCGGGATTCAGAGCTACACGCTGCGTCACTACACGCTCGAAGCGGCGCTCGACATCGTGCAGGCGCTCGGGCTCGGGCACGTGGAGCTGATTCCCGAGACGAAGCTCGGGCCGATCGCGTTCGG
>DATBRS010000247.1:0-75025 GCA_036560185.1 Myxococcota bacterium | reverse complement strand
GCCGCGCTCGCCGCCTTCGGCAAGATCGACGTGCTCGTGAACAACGCGGCGACGAATCCCTACGCAGGGCCCACGATCGAGGTCGACCTGCCGCGTTGGGAGAAGACGCTGTCGACGAATCTCACCGCGCCGCTCGCGTGGACGCAGGCGGTCTGGAACAAGTCGATGAAGCAGAGCGCAGGCGGCTGCAGCGTGATCAACATCGTGTCGGTCGGCGCGTTCAAGACCAGCGCGGCGCTCGGCGTGTACGGCGTCACGAAGGCGGCGCTGGTGTACCTCACCCAACAACTCGCAGCCGAGCTCGCGCCGAAAGCGCGCGTCAACGCGCTCGCGCCCGGGCTGATCAAGACGGACTTCGCGCGCGCTCTCTGGGACGGCGGCAGAGGCGAGCAGGTCGCGCAGGCGTATCCGATGAAGCGCCTCGGCGAGCCCGAGGACGTCGCGGCCGCGGCGACCTACCTCGCGAGCGACGCCTCGAGCTGGGTGACGGGCCAGACGCTGATCCTCGACGGCGGCGGCGTGATCGACTTCGCCCGCAGCTGAGCCGCGCTCCGGCCCAGGGCGCCACCAGAGGCAATTGCGTTCGCCGCGTCGACGCGCTTACGTTTGCGCATCAAGAGCGCGTGATTAATACGCATAGTGAACGCCCAGGAGGTGCCGCGATGGCGCAATCGCTCGAACCCGCTGCTGCGAGCTCCGCCCCCGAGCTCGGCTTCGACCCCGATGCGCTCCGCGCGCGCTATCGCGAGGAGCGCGACAAGCGCATCCGCCCCGAAGGCAACGACCAGTACGTCGAAGTGAAGGGCGACTTCAGTCACTACGTCGACGATCCGTACGTGACGCCCGGCTTCACGCGCGCGCCCCTGCGCGACGAGATCGACGTGCTCATCATCGGCGGCGGCTTCGGCGGCCAATTCATCGCTGCGCGTCTGCACGAAGCGGGCATCGGGAACTTCCGCATCATCGAGAAGGGCGGCGACTTCGGCGGCACCTGGTACTGGAACCGCTACCCGGGCGCGCAGTGCGACATCGAGTCGTACATCTACCTGCCGCTGCTCGAGGAGACCGGGTACATCCCGAAAGAGAAGTACTCGTACGCGCCCGAGATCCTCGAGCACGCGCGCCGCATCGGCGAGAAGTTCGACCTGTATCGCCTCGCATGCTTCCAGACGCAGATCTCGGAGCTGCGCTGGGACGAGGCCGAGCGCCGCTGGATCGTCACGACGAATCGCGACGACCGCATGCGGGCGCGCTTCGTGGTGATGTCGAACGGTCCGCTGAATCGCCCGAAGCTGCCCGGCGTTCCCGGCATCGCGAGCTTCCGCGGCCACACCTTCCACACCAGCCGCTGGGACTACGCCTACACCGGCGGCGACTCGACGGGCGGGCTCCACAAGCTCGCCGACAAGCGCGTCGCGATCATCGGCACCGGCGCGACCGCGATCCAGTGCGTTCCGCACGTCGGCCGCCACGCGCGCCATCTCACCGTCTTCCAGCGCACGCCGTCTTCCGTCGACGTGCGTGGCAATCGTCCCACCGATCCGGAGTGGGTGAAGACGCTCACGCCCGGCTGGCAGAAGCGGCGCATGGACAACTTCAACGTGCTCGTCACGGGCGGGCAGCAGGAAGAGGATCTCGTCGCCGACGGCTGGACCGACATCATCCGGAACCTCGGCACGATCACGCCGGTGAGCCGCTCGACCGCTCTCCCGCCCGAGGAGATCGGGCGCATGCTCGAGCTCGCGGACTTCAAGAAGATGAATCAGGTGCGCGCCCGCGTGGATGCGACCGTGACGCGCAAGGAGACGGCCGAGGCGCTGAAGCCGTGGTACCGGCAGTTCTGCAAGCGCCCGACCTTCAACGACGACTATCTCCCGACCTTCAATCGGCCGAACGTCGCGCTGGTGGACACGCGCGGGCGCGGCGTCGATCGCGTCACGGAGAGCGGCATCGAGTTCGACGGCGTGCTGCACGAGGTCGACTGCATCATCTTCGCCACCGGCTTCGAGGTGGGCACGGCCTACACGCGCCGCGCGGGCTTCGAGATCCACGGGCGCGCAGGCAAGACGCTGACGGAGCACTGGGCGAAAGGGCTGCGCACGCTGCACGGCTTCACGAGCCACGGCTTCCCGAACTGCTTTCACATGGGCATCACCCAGAACGGCTTCACCGCGAACTTCCCGCACATGCATTACGAGCAGGCGGAGCACATCACGGCCGTGCTTTCGGAGGCCGCGCGGCGCTCGGCGCAGCGCGTCGAGCCGAGCGCGGAAGCGGAGGCCGGGTGGGTCGCGACGATCCGCGCGAAGGCGCTGCTCACGCGCGCGTTCCAGCAGGAGTGCACGCCCGGCTACTACAACAACGAGGGCAAGCCGGGCGAAGGCGCGGGCATCGCGGACGAGCAGTACGGCGGCGGCCCGATCGAGTTCCACGAGCTGATTCGCAAGTGGCGCGCCGACGGTCGCATGGAAGGGCTCGAGTTCGCCTGAAGCGAGCGCGCGCTCAGGGCTTCGCCTTGCGACGCGCGGCGCGGCCGCGCTTCGGCCCGCCCGAGGCGACGGAGAGATCCACCACGCGGAAGTCGTGCTTGTGCACCTGCAGCGACTCCCAGGCCTCGAGCCGCTGCACGCCGGGAATCAGCGCGACGCGCTCGAACATCAGGCGCGAGAGCTCGCCGCGATTGCGCGCGCTCACCAGCGCCACCACGTCGAAGCGCCCGAGCGTGATGCCGACGAAGCCCGCCTCCGACGCGCTCGCGATCTCCTCCGCGACGCGCCGCACGTGCCCGCGGCGCGCCTTGACCGCGATCCACGCGGCGCTCGTTCCCGGGCCGATCGAGACGTCGGAGACGGCTTGGATGCGGCACAGGCCGGCGCGCTCGAGCCGGCGCACGCGTGCGCGGATCGTGCCCTCGGAGCGCTTCAGCCGCCGCCCGACTTCGCGCAGGCTGGTGCGCGCGTTCTTCTGCAGGTGCTCGAGGATGCCGCGATCGAGCGCGTCGATCAGATCGCTCCCGCCGGGCGGGAGCTCGAGCTTCCCGAGCCGGTCGAGCTTGGCCCAATCGGAGCGATGATGGACGAGCTCGAGCACGAGGAACGACTCGAGCTCCTCCACGCCGCGGATCACGCCGATGCGCTTCTCGAGCTGCTCGAAGAGGTCGTGCTCGTCGCGCGCGTAGAGCGTCGCCATCAGCTCGAAGCCGCCGAGGCAGGCGTTCAGCCCGGTGACGTTGGGCAGCGCCGCGACCTCGGCCGCCACCTCCGACGGTGTTCGGCCCGCGACCTGGATGCCGACGATCACGAACAGCCCGTAGCCGACTGCCGCCGCGTCCAGCATCCCCACCACACGTAACAAGTTCGCGTCCTCGAGCCGGCGGATGCGCGCCGCGATCGTCTGCTCCGTGACGCCGAGCGCCACGCCGAGCGCGCGATTCGTGGCGGAGGCGTCGCGCTTCAGGCGCGCGATGATCGCGTCGTCGAGCTCGTCGGTGCGTGCGATATCCGCCATGTTCTCGTCCTGCGCCCGTTCGGAGGGAGCGATTAGGTAGCGGCGAGCGGCGGCACGCGCGATGCCGCGAGGATGCGCGCGCGCGCCGGCCGCACGCTCCGCTCGGCGAGCAGCGCCCGCCTGCGGCGGCGGACGAGGGCATGGCGGCCGAGCCGCAGCCACGCCCCCGGCGACCTCGTCCACGCGTCCATGCGCGCGAGCCCGTGATAGCCCGTCCAGATCGCGCGGAAGAACGCCGCGTCCGCGACCTGCGCTTCGTCGACGAGCGTCGCGAACAGCTCGCGCGCGCGATCCGCGAGGCGCGCGGGCCGCCTCCCGGCGGCGATCTCGAAGCGCGCGCGCGCGGCGACGTCCATCGCGCGCATGGTCTCCCAATCGCCGCGCAGCTCGCGCTCGAGCGAAGCCTGGTAGCGCAGGGCCCGTGCGCGCGGGTCGCGCTCGGCGACGAGCGCATCCGCGAGCAGCTGCGCGCTGACATAGGACCACGTGCAGCCGCGGCCGTACTTGGGGTTCGAGCGCAGCGCCGTGTCGCCGACGAAGTGCAGGCCGAGCACGCGCGGCTCACCGTCCACCACCGCGCTGCGCCAGAACGCATCCATCTTCGCGAAGCCGAAGATCTCGCTGGTCGGGCGCGCCGCCGCGGGATCTACCCAGCGCGCGAGCACCGGCAGCTCCATGCAGAGCGCCTGGAAGCGCTCGGCGTCGCGGACGGCGGCGATCATCTCGGGATCGTCGCGCTGCACCTGATAAGTCACGGTGAAGCCGCCTTGGTCCGCGGGCAAGGCGCCGGCGGTGAAGTCGGGGAAGATCAGCCCCGGGATGCCGTGAGCCGTCGGAGCGGTCCGGCCGGGCAGCAGCTCGTAGTGGCGCGTGAAGTAGACGATGCCGGCGTCGTGCAGCTCTTCGCGAAGCTGAACGCCGACGGCGGCGAGCTCGCGCGTGAGCGTGCCGGCGCGGCCAGAAGCGTCGATCACCACCTCCGCGTGCAGCTCGGCGATCGTGCCGCCGGCGCGTTCGACGCGGATTCCGCTCACGCGCGCGGGCGCCCCCGCTTCGGCGATCAGCCCGGTCGCCTCGGCACCGCTCTCGATGCGCGCGAGGCCCCGCTCGGTCACGTACTCGCGCATCGCGCGCTCGAAGGTGGTGCGCCGCGCGGCGATCGAGGTGAGCGCCGCGTCGGTCGCGCGCGGCGCGTAGCGGCGACGCGCGAGCGGGTGGAGCGACTCTTCGAAGGGTCCCTCGCCGCCGCCTGCCGCGGCGAGACGCGCGAGCAGCTCGGGGTGCTGCGCGCGTAGCGCCTCGCGCAGCCGCCCCATGAAGAAGTGCGGGTGCACCGCGTGGGGCACGCCGCGCCGGCGCTGTGCGATGTCGCTCGCGCTCTCGGCGCGAGCGCCCGGCGCTGCGTCGCGCTCGTAGAGCGTTACGTCGAAGCCGGTGCCCGCGAGCGTGAGCGCGCACGAGAGGCCGGCGATGCCCGCGCCGACGACGGCGACGCGCTCGCTCACACGGCACCGCGTGCGTTCAAGCACGCGCGGTGCTCCGTTCGCCCGCGCGCTCGCGTCACCGCTTCGCTTCCGCGTGCACTTGCGCCGTCATGCCCGACGGATCCGGCGCGTAGGTGTGGTCCTGCTGCACGCGACCGTGCGCGTCGAACACGAGGAACACGCACGCTGGGAACGATCCGGTCGGGAAGACGCCCTCGCACTCGAGCGCGACGGTGTCGCCGCTCGCGACGGCCTTGAGCACTCGCATGCGGCGCGCGGGCGCCATTTCGAGGATGCGCCGCTCGAGTGCACGCAGTTGCTCGCGCCCGCGCAGCGTCACGCCGCGCAGCACGTCGACGACTTCGCAGTCGGCGGCATAGACCTCGTCGACCATCTTCTCGACGTCGTGGTTGTAGGTCTCCTCCCAGCGCTTCGCGGCGTCGAGGTTGCGGCGTTCCTGCTCGGTCATGGTCGTGCTCCCCTCGGCCGCAATCTACACCAATGAGGAGCGATCGAGTTAAGGATGCGCTTGAATGACTCGTATCGGATGCGCAAACTTTCCATCGGCGGGCGCACGAGCGCCGGCCCGGAGGTCAGGCATGGGGCGCTTGTCGGGGAAAGTCGCGGTGATTACGGGCGGCGCCTCGGGCATGGGCGAGGCCTCGGCGCGCCTGTTCGTCGCGGAGGGCGCGCGCGTCGCGATCGGCGACGTGCAGGCCGAGCTCGCGCAGGCGGTCGCGAAGTCACTGGGCGAGAGCGCGATCGCGCTGGCCGTCGACGTGAGCCGAAGCGCCGACGTGAAGCGGCTCGTGGACGCCGCGGCCGCGCACTTCGGACGGCTCGACGTGATGTTCAACAACGCCGGCATCGGCGGAACCGAGGGCCTGATCCACGAGACGCCGGAGGACGTCTTCGACCGCATCCTCGCGGTCGACCTGAAGGCCGTGTGGCTCGGCATCAAGCACGCCGTTCCCCACCTGATCGCTGCCGGCGGCGGCTCGATCGTCAACACCGCCTCCGTCTCGGCGCACCTCGGCATGAAGTATCAGGGCGCGTACGGCGCGGCGAAGGGCGGCGTGGTGCAGCTGACGCGCGTCGCGGCGATCGAGTACGCGCCGCACGGCATCCGCGCGAACGCGATCTGCCCAGGCGGCGTGCTGACGCCCCTGCTCTGGGCGAATCCGGGGTTGCCCGAGCCGATCAGCCCCGCGCTGGTCGAGGAGCAGCTGAAGCGCGTGCAGCCGATCGCCCGCGCTGGCCAGCCGCGCGACATCGCCCACGCCGCGCTCTGGCTCGCGAGCGACGACTCGTCGTTCGTGACCGGCACGACCGTGATCGTGGACGGCGGCTGGACCGCGTCGGCCGGGCCGCCGGCGGAGCTCGCGGAGATGACGCAGCGCCGCTGAGCGCGGGCCCGCGGCCGCGGCGCAGTTCGGTCTACGCTGCGCCTCGAAGGCGGAGTGCGGCGATGGACTTCCATCTCGGCAGCGAGCTCGAAACGATTCGCGCGGAGGCGCGGCGCCTGTGCGAGCGCTTCGACGACGATTATTGGAGCGCGCGCGACGAGGCCCACGAGTTTCCGTGGGAGTTCTATCGCGCCTTCGCGGAGAACGGCTGGATCGGCATCCTCGTGCCGGAGGCGTACGGCGGCGCGGGCCTCGGCACGCTGCACGCGGGCGTACTGCTGAATGCCGTCGCGAACAGTGCGGGGGCGCAGAACGCGGCGTCGGCGCTGCATCTCTCGATCTTCGGCATGGGCCCGGTGATCCATCACGGCAGCGAGGAGCTGAAGCGGCGCACGCTCCCGCCCACCGCGACGGGCGAGCTGCACGTCTCGTTCGGCGTGACGGAGGATGACGCCGGCACCGACACGAGCCGCATCCGCACCTTCGCGCGCCCCGCCGGCGACGGCTTCGTCGTCAGCGGGAAGAAGGTGTGGAACTCGAAGGCGCAGCAGGCGCAGAAGATCCTGCTGCTGGCGCGCACGACGCCGCGCGAGGAGTGCCAGCGCCCGCTCGACGGCATGACGCTGTTCCTCGCCGATCTCGACCCGAAGCACGTCGAGATTCGCCCGATCCCGAAGCTCGGCCGCAACGCCGTCAACTCGAACGAGGTCTACCTCGAGGATCTGCCGGTCGCGGCGAGCGACGTGGTCGGCGAGGTCGGTCGCGGCTTCTACTGCCTGCTCGACGGCCTCAACCCCGAGCGCATCGTGATCGCGGCGGAGGCCGTCGGCATCGGGCGTCGCGCGCTCGAGGTCGCGACGCGCTACGCGAAGGGGCGCATCGTGTTCGATCGTCCGATCGGGCAGAACCAAGCGATCGCGCATCCGCTCGCGGACTGTCTCTCGGAGCTCGAGGCCGCCGATCTGTTATGGCAGAAGGCGGCCTGGAGCTACGACGCGAAGCTGCCCGCGGGCCCCCTCGCGAACATGGCCAAGCTGCGCGCAAGCGAGGCCGGCTTTCGCGCCTGCGACGTCGCGCTGCAGACACTCGGCGGCTTCGGCTACGCGCGCGAGTTTCACGTGGAGAGGTACTGGAGAGAGAGTCGGCTCTCGCGCATCGCGCCGATCTCGAACGAGATGGTGAGAAATTTCATCGCGGAGCACGTCCTAGGACTACCGCGGAGTTATTGAGCGGGCGGGAGGTGCGCGCTCGGAGTTCCTGTTGCTTCGCTCGCCTCCGGGGACTCCGGCTCGCTGCGCGCCGCGGCACGCATCGAGCCCTCACACGGTTGGGCGCTCGCGGCTTGCGTAGCTCGTCGCGCGGGTCGGGGTGGTGCGGATCGAGGTCGCTCACACGCCGCCTGTCCGCGTCAGCGCGGTTGCTCGATCAACCGCGGCGGATCATGCGTAGAAGGTCTCCGCGATGCGTGCCTCGTAGGCGCGTCGCGCGTCGCCCGCGACCGGCGGAGGCTGCAGGCAGAGCGAGTCGGCGATTTCGTGGAGCGGCTCGAGTTGTTGGGCGACTTCGCCGGGTGTGCCGCACACGACGAAGCTGCGCGCCATCTCGTCCGATACGAGCTCGACGAGATCGCGCCGGCCGGCGGCCGCGCCCGCCGCGAGCGCGCGGGCCTGCTCGCCGAAGCCGTGTGCGGCGAAGTAGCTCTCGTACTGCGCGATCGACGCGTAGATCGCGACGTGCGCCTTCGCGTCGCGCACGGATTCGCGCGCGTCGGGATTCGGCGCGACCACTTGCCAGAGATTCACCTCGACCGCCTCGCGCGCGCGGCCGGAGGCGCGCAGTGCCTCGGCGAAGGGGCCGCGCACGCGCGATTCGGCCCAGGGCAGCGACCACGAGGGATGCCCGATCAATCCGTCGGCGTGCGCGCCCGCGACGCGCACCAGCGGGTCGCGCAGCGCCGCGACCCACAGCGGCAGATTCGGCCGCAGCGGCTTCGCGAGTGCGAGCCGGGAGAAGTCGAGCTGGAAGAACTCGCCGCCGAAGCGTCCAGCTCTCCGCGCATCGCCGCCGATCACGAGCTTCACGATGCGCACGATCTCCGCCATGCGCGCGACGGGCCGCGCGTAGGTGCTGCCGAACTGCTCGTCGTGCATCCAGCCGACGCCGGTGCCGAGGCCGAGCGTGAAGCGGCCCTCGCTGAGCTGATCGAGATCGAGCGCGGCGAGCGCCGTCTCGAGCGGCGAGCGCGTGAAGGCGAGCGCGATGCCGGTGGCGAGCCGAATGCGCGACGTCGTCGCCGCGACGGCTCCGAGCGGCACCCACGGATTCGAGCCGAGCTGGATCGAGAACACGCCCTCGAGCCCGCGCGCCTCGGCGTCGCGCGCGGCCTGGGCGTACTTCGCCGCGGAGCGCGAAGGCGGCAGCATGGTCCAGTAGCGGCGGCGCGGCATCGGAGTCGCTCGGTTCGCGTGCTCAGCTCAGCTTGTAGACGCGGCGCACGTTCCCGCCGAGCACCTTCGCGCGCGTCTCCGCCGAGAGCCGCGCGACGAGATTCTCGAGGTCGGGCACCCAGGTGTGCGGATGATCCGGGTGGGGATAGTCCGTCGCCCACATGAACACGTCGGGGCCGACATGGTCGAAGGTGAGCGGCGCCGCAGTCTCGTCGGGATCGCCCGAGATGAAGCACTGCCGGCGGAAGTACTCGGTCGGCGTCGGGCGACGGCCGGGGATGCCGCGCCCCATCGCGAATTGCAGCGCCTCGACGCGATCGAGCATCGCGCCGAGCCAGCCCGAACCCGCTTCGAGCACCCCGAGCCGCAGCGTCGGGAAGCGGTCGAGGGTGCCGAGCACGAAGAACGAGAAGAGCGCCTCCTGCACGAGGCCGCGCAGCCGAATCAGATCGGCGATGCCGCGCCGCGGGGGCGGCCAGTCGAAATTTCCCGCTTGCGTTTCGAGCGGCGTGTAGGTGGGATGGATCGCGAGCGGCACGTCGAGCTCGACGCAGCGGCGGAACAGCACGTCGTGCCGCTCGTGCCCGTGCGGCACGCGCAGGTGATTGAAGGGATTCACCCAGGCGCCGCGGCAGCCGTCCTTCACCGCGCGCTCGAGCTCCGCCGCCGAGCCCTCGGGGTCGAGCAGCGTGAGCTGCGCGATCGGGACGAGGCGTCCGCCGGAATCGCGGCACAGGTCCGCGATCCAGCGGTTGTACGCGCGCACGTAGGCGAGGCTCAGCTCCGGATCCGTGAGCTCGCACTCCCAGAGCAGCCCGAGCGTCGGGTAGAGCAGCGCCTTCTCGAGGTTCTCGCGGTCGAGCAAGTCGACGCGCTGCTTCGCGTCCGCCGCGCCATACGGGAAGTTCTCCGCGTAGCGCCGATCCGGCCGCGGCGTCATGTCCTCCTCGCCCATCGCCCCTAACAACCCCAGCGCACCGCGCCGCGAGCGCGCGCTCGGTTTGCCGGCGATCTCGAGGTACTCGTAGCCCTCGTCGTCCACGCGGATGCGCAGTGCGCGCGGCTTGTGCTTGGCCTCGAGATAGTTCTCCCACAGATCGGGCGGCTCGAGGATGTGTCCGTCCGCGTCGATCGTGCCCGGATACGGGAAGCGCTTGATCTCGTAGGCCATGCGTGCGTCCTCCGGAAGCGAGCCGCGACGATACCGGCCCTCGCAAACTTCCATTGCGACATTGCGCACAGAGCAGCCCGTGCCTTCAGCTTGCGCAGCGATTTGGGTTGATTCCGGCGCAATCTCGGAACAGACTCGCCGGCTCAGCCAGGGAGCTCCCGATGCGCCAGTTCCTTCCCTTTTCTCTCTCCGCGGCCGTCGCGCTGGCGGGGGCCAGCGCCGCGCAGGAGGCCGCGCCTGCGCCGCCGCCGGATCGCGGCGGGATCGAAGAGATTACGATCACGGCGGAGAAGCGCGAGACGAACCTGCAGGACACGCCAATCGCCGTCACCGCGATCACGAGCGAGGCGATCGAGGAACAGGGCCTCGAGGACTTCAACGACATCCAGTTCGTGGCGCCGGCGCTCGTGTACGGCGAGATCGCCGACATGGCACAGATCACGATGCGTGGCATCGGCGTCGACATCTCCACGATCGACGCCGAGCCCGGCGTCGCGCTGCACCAGGACGGTGTCTACCGCGGTGGCTTGGTCTCTTCCTCGGCGCTGTTCTTCGACGCCGAGCGGGTCGAGGTGCTGCGCGGGCCGCAGGGCACCTTGTACGGGCGCAACTCCACCGGCGGCAGCCTGAACGTGATCACGAAGCTGCCGGGCGAGAGGCCCAGCTTGGACGTGAGCACGCTCTACGGCGACTACAGCCGCTGGCGCGCGGAGGCGTTCGGCGACGTGCCGCTGATCGATGGCATCCTCGCGCTGCGCGGTGGCTTCTCGTACGACTCGCGAGGCGGGTACACGAAGAACACGAACACCGGCAACGAGGAAGACGACGCGCGCTATCGGCAAGCGAAGCTCGCGGCGCTCCTCACGCCGACGGAGGACCTCGAGGTCGCGCTCCGCTTCAACTGGCTACGCAGCGAGGTCGGCGGCGCGCCGTTCATCAAGACCGCGGACACGCCCGTCGCCCCGCTGTTCATCAGCGGCAGCAATCCGGGCGGCATCCTCAACTTCCCAGGCGTGTGCGATCCCACGCTCACCTGCACGCAGGTCTTCGGATTGACACTGTCGCCGCCTGGCTTCCCGACCGGGAATCCGCGCAAGGTCAACTACGAGGGAGACCAGAACTACTACCGCGACAACTGGGACGTGAACGCGACCGTGAGCTGGAACGCGACGGACGACATTGCCGTCAAGTGGATCTCGTCCTACCTCGACCTCGACCAGGATCTCGACCCATTCAACAACGACGGCATCCCGATCCAGTTGCTCGTGGGCGACTACGAGCAGTCGAACGAGGAGTGGTCGCAGGAGATCGACGTCAGCGGTAGCGCGTTCGACGAGCGACTCGATTGGATCTTCGGCTTCTTCTACTACGACTCGCACATCTTCGAGGAGTACCGGTACACGCTGCCTGCGCTGCAGGCGACCTATGAGGCGATCTTCGGAATCTTCGGAGGCGGCCCCCCGCTGCCGCCCGGCAGCCTCGCACTGCTGCCCTTCGCGAATCCGGTCACCGGCGTGAAGCTCGACGGGACGCCGAGCCCGGTGCCGTTCCTCGAGTTCAGCCTCGATCAGGACTTGACCTCGTGGGCGCTCTTCACCCAGCAGACGTTCCATGTGACGGAGGCCGTCCGCCTGACAGGCGGCTTCCGCTGGACGAAGGACCAGAAGGTCGACGTGCACTCTCAAGTGCTCAACCTCTCGCCCGTTCCGGCCGGCTGCCGCGACCAGCGCTCGACGGAGGAGTGGAGCTCGCCGACCGGAAAGCTCGGGGTCGACATGGACGTCGCGGAGAGCACGCTGCTGTACGCCACGTACACCCGCGGCTTCAAAGCGGGCGGCTACAACGTGGGGAGCTGTGACAACACCTACGACCCCGAGTACGTGAACGCGTACGAGGCGGGCGTGAAGACCCAGCTCTTCGAGAACACGCTTCAGGTCAACGTGTCGACGTTCTTCAATGACTACACGGATCTGCAGGTTCGCAAATTCGTGAACAACGCGGCGATCGTCTCGAACGCGGCGACCGCCGAGACCTACGGAGTCGAGGTCGAGGCGCTCTGGGTCCCGCTCGAGCCGCTGCGCATCGAGTCGTCGCTTTCGATCCTCCATGCGCGCTTCACGGAATACGCGGACGTCGACCCGATCTTCCCTGGGCTGGGTCCGCAGGATCTCAGGGGCAACGCGCTGCTGCGGGCGCCGGAGTGGAAGTTCACGCTCGCGGGTCAGTACACGCTCGGGACCGGGAGCGCGGGCGACGTCACGTTCCGCGGCGAGTACGCGTACACGTCCGAGCAGTTCCACACCGTGTTCAACAACGACTTCGGGCGCCAAGCGCCGTACAACATCGGGAATCTGCGCCTGATCTGGAACCTGCCCGAGGACCGGCTCGCGGGCGTGACGTTTCAGGCCTTCGTCGAGAACATCGGCGACGTGGACTACGTGACGAACCACGCCCCGAACGCGACCAGCGGCAGCACGATCTCGACGTACGCCCCGCCGCGCACGTGGGGCGTTCAGCTCCGCTATGCGTGGGACGCCGAGTAGCATGGGCGGCAGGAAGGGCGGCACAAGTGATCACGCTCCCGCATCACTGCGAGTTCCTCTCCGACGCCTGGCTCGAGGAGGCGCGCGAGTTCTTGGTGCGCGAGGTCGCGGCGCGTAGGGAGCGGCTCGCGGGCCGCGCGTTCTCGCTGAGCGAGCGCTTCACCGACGCGCCGCCGCACTTGAAGCTGGCGGGCGACGTCGCCGCGTGGAGCGCGCGCTACGACGGCGAGAAGATCGAGCTGCGGCGCGGCTTCGACGAGCGCGCGGACGTCGTGGTCGAAGGCGACTATCAGGCCGCGCTCACGGCCGCGCAGTTCGTGGGAGTGTTCGCGCCGGGCGCAATGGACGCACTGATGCGCGAGATCGCGGCGATCTTCGGCGCCGGCGCGGTTCGCGCGCGCGGCCAATTCGCGGACCCGCAAGCGGCCGAGCTGGTCGCGATGCTGCACGACCACATGGCGCGGCGCACCGTCGAGAACCCCGATCTGGCGCACCGCGCCGCGCGCCAGGGCGTGGCGCAGAAGATTCGCGACATGGAGGAGCAGGGCTACGCGGTGCTCGAGCGCGCGATCTCGCCCGAGTTCGCGGACGAGCTGCGGGCGGCGACGCTGCGCGCGCTGCTCACCCACGGCAGCGATCGCAGCCAGCAATTAGGGGGAACGGGAACGCAGCTGCAGTGGATGCTCTACCACGGCCGCGAGTTCGAGCGGCTCGCGCAGCACCCGCTGCTGCTCACGCTGATCGACGCCTCGCTCGGCCGCGGCGCCGTGATCGGCTCGCTCAGCGCGATTCGCAAGGGCCCCGGCAAGACCGCGATCCCGATCCACACCGACTACGCGCTCGTGCCCGAGCCGCATCCGGAGTTCGCGCTGACGGGAGTCGGCGTGTGGGCCCTCGAGGATTGGCGCGTCGAGTCCGGCCCGACTTGGGTGATTCCCGGCAGCCATCGCCTGCGGCGCTCGCCACGGCCCGGCGAGGCGCATCCGCCCGGCGTTCCGATCGAGATGCCCAAAGGCTCGGTCGTGTTCTTCACGCACGGCCTCTGGCACTGGCAGGGCGATCGCAGCGAGCCCGGCGATCGCGTGACGCTGCACTGGCACTTCAACCGCGGGATCCTGCGCAGCCTCGAGCCGAAGCGCGTCGATCCGCAGCTGCTGCACCGGAACTCGCCGCGCCTCGGCGAGATGCTCGGCGAGGACGATCCCTTCGACACGATCCATCACGTGGGACGGGATTACGCGCGCCTCGAGTACATGGCGCGGCTGCTGCGCTTCACCGAGCAGCAGAAGCAGAAGATCCTGCGCCGCGAGGCGTGATCGGCGCGTCCCGCGCGCCTCACATCTCGAAGTGGTCGCGGATCAACGCGAGCACCGCGCGCTCGGGAAGCAGACGCTTGCCGAGCGGCACGAGCTTCGAATCGGGCCCGACCGGGTAGCGCACGCGCGGCCGCCGAGCCTCGAGCGCGTGCGCGATCGCGCGCGCCACGACTTCGGGCCCGGGCGCTCTCGGCAGCGACTCGCGGATCACGCGCTCCGCGTTCACGATTGCCGCGCCGTAGGCGCTCGCCGCGGCGGTGCCGCCCCAATCGGTGGCGTCGTTGAAGCCCGTGTTGATGTCGCCCGGCTCGATCAGCGCGACGTGGATGCCGAACGCATGCACCTCGTTGTGCAGCGAGAGAGCGAGCGCGTCGACGGCGCCCTTGGTTGCGGAGTAGTGCGCCTGAAACGGAATCGGCGCGCGGCCGGCGAGCGAGCCGACGATCGCGATGCGGCCGGCGCGCGCCGTGCGCATCGGCGGCAGCACCGCGCGCAGCGTGTGCAGCACGCCGAAGACGTTCGTCTCGAACTGCGCGCGGGCGCGCTCCATCGGCGTCTCTTCGACGCTGCCGAAGATGCCGATGCCGGCGTTGCAGACCGCGCCGTACAGCGCGCCCTCGCGCTCGACGATCTGAGCGACGGCGCGCTCTACCGAGGCGGGCTCGCGCACGTCGAGCGCGAGCCAGCGCATGCCGTCGCGCTCGCTGCGCGCGCTCCGGCTCGCGCCGTAGACGCGGAAGCCGCGCGCGGCGAGCAACGCCGCCGCCGCGGCGCCGATGCCTGACGACGCGCCCGTGACGAGGACGGCGCGCGCGCTCACGGCGCGCCCGGAAGCAAAGGGGTCTGACCCCTTTGCTTCCGCGGGATGCGGGCTGACCGGCGCACGCCGCGGTCGCGCCTAGCGAATCACGCCGAGCTGACGGCCGACGCTGGCGAGCGCATCGAGCGCGGTGTCGAGGTGCTCGCGCGTGTGCGTCGCCATGTACGAGGTGCGGATCATCGCGTTGCCTTGGGGCACCGCCGGCGACACGACGGGGTTCGCGAACACGCCCTCGTCCTGCAGCCGCACCGCCATCTCGTACGCGATCTCGTCGGGCCCGATCATGATCGGGATCACCGGCGACTGAGGCTTGCCGATGTCGAAGCCCAGCGACGTCAGCGCGCGGTTCATGTAGTCGGTGTTCTCCCAGAGCGCTTTGCGCCGCTCCGGCTCGCGCTCGAGGATGTCGAGCGCCTTGATCACCGCGCCGATCACCGGCGGAGCGGGCGCGGCGGAGAAGATCGCCGAGCGCGCGGTGTGCTTGATGTAGTCGACCACCAAGCGGCTCCCCGCGATGAACCCGCCGACGGACGCCAGCGACTTCGAGAAGGTCCCCATCACGAGGTCGACGGAGGACTCGACGCCGAAGTGCTCGCACGCGCCGCGGCCGTTCGTGCCCATCACGCCGATGCCGTGGGCCTCGTCGACCATCACGCGCGCGCCGTACTTCTTGGCCGCGGCGCACACTCCGGGCAGGTCGCCGAGGTCTCCTTCCATCGAGTAGACGCCGTCGACGACGATCAGCTTGCCCGAGTCCTTCGGCGCCGCGCTCAGCTTCTTCTCGAGGTCCGCGATGTCGTTGTGCCGGAACTTGCGGTCCTTCGCGAAGCCGAGCCGGATGCCGTCGAGCAGGGAGGCGTGATCGAGGTTGTCGAGGAACACCTCGTCGTGCCGCCCGAGCAGCGTCGAGAGCGCGCCGACGTTCGCCTGATAGCCGGTCGCGAACGTGATCACGGCCTCGCGCCGCATGAAGCGCGCGAGGCGATCCTCGAGCTCCACGTGGATGTCGAGGGTGCCGTTCAGCAGCCGCGACCCGGCGCAGCCGGTCCCGTATTTGTCGAGCGCCGCGGCGGCGGCGGCCTTCACCTCGGGATGGCTCGATAGCCCGAGGTAGTTGTTCGAGCCCAGCATCACGACTGGGCGTCCGTTCATGAGGACGACCGGGTCTTGGCCCGACGAGACGACCCGGTAGTACGGGTAGATCGCATGGTCTCGCAGGGTTCTCACTCGGTCGTAACTGGCGACTTTGTCGAATAGATCCGTCAGATGAGTTTCTCCGGGTTCTCGACGCGCTCCTTCCAGCCGCCGAGCGCGAAGCTCGTGGCGAGGCCGTCGGCAACCCTTTCGTCCCAGGTGTAATTACAAACGACGTAGCGGCTGCCGTCCGGCCGCGTTCGGATGCGTCCCATGACGCAGAAGCCCGAGCATGTGCCGTATTCCCACAGGTGGTGGTAACCGGACTCCATGCCCAGCGATCCGAGGTTCGCCACGAACAACGAGGTGAACAGCGGGTCGTCGTCGATCATCGACTTGGGCAAAACGCCGAGCGAATCCGCCCAGCGGAGAAGCTTCATCACGCCGCGAATCAGCGGCGTTGGCAGGTAGAGCGCGAGGTCGACCTCCTTGTCGGCTTGGGTCTTGGTCCCGCTGCGCCGGCTCACCAGCGAGTCGAGCACGCGGTCTACCATTCCGGGAAGCGTCTCGCCCGCCGGGAAGGCGCGCTTCACGGTGATCAGATGGGAGCCCTTCTGCAGCTCGCGCAGGGCGCTGAAGGTCAGGAAGACTCCGTTTCGCTGGTACAGACGGCCGCCCGCGGTGAAGCGGTTCACCTCCTCGTTGTCGCGCAGGCCGAGCGCCACCGCTCGCAAGTACAGGTGGAACAGCGTGATTTGCCTGCCCGGGGGCCGCGTCTTGTTCTGCTCCTCGAGGAAGCGCAGGGCGGCGTCGACTTCGATCTCGTGGGAGTAGTAGAACGCCGACTCGTTGCGTCGCGGTGACACGAACGGCATGAACCGCCGCAGCTTCGGCAGATTGCGGACGAGCGTTCCGTCCGAACGGCGGCCGAACATTCACGTCTCCCGGCGAGGGCCGTCGCGGAGAGGGGCCGCGGCGCGCCCGGCCAGAGTAACCCCAGGTTTGCCCGCGTGTCAGCGGCGAAGCTGCAGCACAAATGCCGCCAGCCCGACGGCCCCCGAGGGCAGCCAGCCCGCCGCGATCGGCGGAATCGTGCCGCCGTAGCCGAGGGCAACGCTCACTCCCGTCACGAGGATGAAGCCGACGCCGATCGCGATCGCCCAGAGCAGACTCGGGGCCGGCTTGCGCACACCGAGCGCGATCAGCAGGCCGAGCCACGGCAGCAGCAGGCACTGGAGCGGCTGCGACAAGCGGGACTGCAAGTCGACCTCGTACGCCATCGAGCTGTAGCCGCCCTGCTTCGCCTCGCGGATGTGCTTCTCCAAGTCGGCGATGTCGAGGTGCATCGGGTCGCTGAGCGACGACTCGATCTCGGGGATGGCGCGCGTCTCGCCGGCCGGCGCCTCGATCAGACCCGCGCGCGAGATCAGCGTCAGCTTCGCGTCGGTCAGCCGCCACTCGCCGTGGCCGAGCGCGCTCGCGACGCGCGCGTCGAGCCGCCGCTCCGGCAGGCCGGTCGGGCCGAGCTCGTAGAGCGTGAGGTCGCGCGCCATGCCCGCTGCGGCGTTCAGCGCGCCGACGTGCAGCGCCATCCGCGCCGTGTGCGACCAGACTTCTTCCCAGCCGTCCGGCGCCCGGTCCTTGATCTCGCGTTCCTTCAGGCGGTCGGCGAGCGCATTGGTCGTCGGCAGCACGCGGTCGAGCAGCGCGAAATACGGCGGCATCGCGAGGGCGGCGAGCACGATCACGGGCACCAGCCCGCGCCCGGCGCGGATGCCGCAGGCCTCCATGCCGACGAGCTCGCCCTCGCTCGACATCGCGCTGACGATCATTGCGGCGGCGACGAGCAGGCCCATCGGCAATACGCGCGAGACGAGCAGCGGCAGCCGCGCGGCGTAGAAGCGCAGCACCTCGGAGAACGCGGCGCCGTGCTCGGCGAACTGCTCGAGCTTCTCCAGCACGTCGACGAGCAGATACGCGAGCAGCAGCACGCCGATGCCGAGCAGCGCGCTCCCGAGATAGCGGCGCGCGACGTAGCGTGTGAGCGCCCAGCGCCGGCCGCCCCGCGCGCGCTGCGACTTCACGTCGCGCGCGTCGGCGGCGCGCGCTCGCGGCTGCTGCTCGCGCAGCAGCACGAAGCGGCGAATCATCAGCACGCCGCCGCCGATCGCCGCCGCGAGGTTGGGAAACCACGCAGCCAGCGCGACCGGCACGTCGGGGAACTCGAGCAAGCCGTTCGACGCCTGCAGCAGGCCGTAGTACACGACCGTCACGCCGAGGCCGACCACGCCGCCGCCGCCGCGCGTGCCGCTGCCGAGGGTCAGCGCGAGCGGCACCGCGAGCCAGGTCAGCGCGAGCGCGGCGAACGGCATCGAGAAACGCCGCGCGAGCTCGCTGCGAATCGCGCGCTCGTCCTCCGCGTTCTGCGGCACGGCCGACCAGAGCTCGCGCGTGGGCGTGCTGGCGAAGCGGCCTTCGTCGCCCTGTGGCTTGCCGACCGATTCCTTGCCCTCGAGCTCGATGCGGAACAGCTTGAAGCGCACGAGCTGCGCGCGCTTGCCGGCGTTCGTGACGATCATGCCGTCGCGCATCGTCACGACGATCGTGCCCGGCTGCGGCACGCGCAGCGTCGCGGTCTCCGAGAAGAAGGTCTCGTCGAGATCCTCGGCGTGGAGCATCACGCCGCGCAGGTCGTCGCCGCGGCTCGACGCGTCGAGCGCCGAGAGGCGCCGCTCCTTGAACTTCTGGACCACGCCAGGGTGCAGCACCGATCCCGGCTGCTCGAGCGTGCTGCGGATCAGCAGCTGCTCGCGCGCGGCGAGCGTCGCCGGCACGAGCTGCAGCGAGAGCGCGAGCCCGCCCAACGTGCCGAGGCAGCCGACCGCCAACACCGGCCCGATCAGGCGGCCCGGCGAGATGCCGCAGCTCTCGAGCGCGAGCAGCTCCTTGTCTGCGGCGAGGCGCCCGAGCGCGATCAGCGCGCCGAGCAGCACCGCGAACGGCAGGATGCGCGCGGCGAGCACCACGATCTCGAAACCGACGAACGCCGCCGTGTCGGCGCCGCTGAGGCCGCGGTTCACGAGCAGATCGGAGAGGCCGAGCAGGCTCTTCGTGAGCGCCGCGAGCGAGAGGCCGCCGAGCGCGAGCAGGCTGGGCAGCACCGCTTCGCGGGCGATATAGCCGAACAGCGTCCAGCCCAGCGGCCGATGCCCGCTGGTGAGCGCTCTCGCGGCTCGCGCCGCCTCGCCTTTCGATTCGCTTCCAGCCGCCACGCGCGCGCAGCTTACCCACCTTGTTGAATCGGTCCGGTAGACGACAATGCGCGCCAGCCTCGGCGCAGCGGGAACGCGCGGAACGGAGAGCCACCACGGTGCGAGCCATCATCCTGAGCGCGGGGCAAGGCCGGCGCCTGTTCCCCGTGACGCGGGATCTGCCGAAGTGCCTCGTGCCCGTCGACGGCGACCGCTCGGTGCTCGAGGTGCAGCTGCGCGAGCTCGCGGCCCACGGTGTGCGCGAAGCCGTGGTGATGGCGGGCTACGGCATCGAGAAGGTCGAGCGCTTCGCGGCCGCTGCGCCGGTGCCCGGCCTCGCACTGCGGGTCCGATACAACCCGTTCTTCGATCAGGCCGACAACCTGATCACGGCCTGGCTCGCGAGCCGCGATTTCGACGGCGAGTGCGTGCTCCTGAACGGCGACACGCTGTTCGAGGGCGCGGTCGTCGAGCGGCTCTTCGCCGCGCCGCCGAGCCCCGTCACGATCGTGGTCAACGTGAAGCCGAGCTACGACGACGACGACATGAAGGTGTGCCTGGAGCGCGGGCTGGTGAGGGCGATCGGCAAGGATCTCGAACCGCCGGAGAGCCAAGGCGAGGCGATCGGCATGACGCTGCTGCGCGGCTCGGGAGCGGTCGCGATCCGCGAGAGCTTCGAGCAGCTCGTGCGCCGCTACGGCCAGCAGCGCGCCTACTACACCACCGCGATCGGCGAGCTCGCGCGCCACGGGCTCGTGCGCGCGTGCTCGATGGAAGGCCTGTGGTGGGGAGAGATCGATTCGCTCGATGACCTCGAGGCGGTGCGCAAAGGGCTCGCGGCGCGCGCGCGAGCGCGCGAGTCGCCGCGCTCGGTGGAGCCCGGCGCGTGAGCCTGATCGTCGCCATCCCGAAGAGCGCGAGCAGCGCGCTCGTCGAGACGTTGGCCGCAACGCATGCCCTGTCCGTCGATACGCGCCGCATCCGCGACGAGGTGTTGCTCCGGCGCCCGATCGCGCCGGGCTACTGGCACGCCGCGCAGTTCCACCGCCGCGATTTCGTCGAGCTCGACGAGCGCGTCGCGGGCGTGCTGGCCGCGCGCGATCGGCTCGCGAAGTTCCACTTCCCGCCGACGCCGCGGAACCAAGCGGTGCTGCAGCGCGTGCCGAAGGTGATCTTGTTACGAGACGCCGAGGAGATCGTCTCCGCCTACCGGCGCGGCGAGGAGACCGGAGCGTGGCCCACCAAGAGCTACGAGTTCGCGTTCTGCTTCTCGGAGCGCGGCTGGCAGCAGCGCGGCCGGGCGACGGGGCTCAGCGACGAGCTCCGCCGCTTCGCCGAGGGCTGGCGCGCGCATGACGGCGACAAGCTCGTGCTCGAATCTTCCGAGCTGATCGCCGAGCCGGCGCGCTCGCTCGCGCGCGTCGAGGCCTACCTCGGGCTGCCGCCCTCGGGCCTCAGCGCGCTGCGGCACGAGCGCTTCTCGCGCACAACTGCAACGCGCAGCGTGCCGCGCATGCTGTGGCGCCGTCGCATGCTGATCCTGCGGCGCGCCATCGCGGAGGCGAATCGCCTGGTCGCGGGCGATGCCGAGTGGGCGCATCGGCTCTTCGAGAGCCGCCGCAAGAGCCGCGCCGCGCCGATCGAAGATGCGCCGGCGCGTCAGCCCGCGCGGTAGCACTCCGACACGATGCGGCCCTTCTCGAGGAACTCGTAGATCGCGTCGGCGCCGCGCTGTCCCGGGGTGCGCGCTGCGTCGGTGGAGAAGGTGTAGGCGAACGCATCGCGCTGCGCGGCGAGGTACGCGGGGAAGTCGCGCCGCGCACGCGCGAGCGCTTCGCCCAGCTGATCGGCGCGTTCGATCACGGGCCCGAAGCGCCAGTGCGCGTACTTCGCGGGCGCGGCCGCGCGCGCGCGCTGGGCGTCGATGAACACGCAGGGCCGCGGCTTCGCGATGAACTCGTAGACCTGGCTGCTCGCGTCGCCGAGATAGATGTCCGCGGCGCGCGTGTAGGTCATGTCGACGCTCGCCTCGCTGCCGGTGTCCACGAAGATGTTGCGCGCCTCGCGAATTCGCCGCGGGACGCGCGCGCGATGGCGCCAGGCGCGCGCGAACAGCACGACGTGCGGCGCGAAGATCAGGTTGTACTCGGCCTGCGCTGCGAACCAAGCGAGCACCGCGCGGCCCTGGGTCTGCCAGGACGATTCCGTCGCGTCGAAGTGCGGGTTGTAGACGACTACCGGCCGGTCGTTTTCGAAGAAGCGCGGCGGCGCCGGCAGCGCGTCGCACACCTCGAACTTCGGGTAGCCGACGATCGCGGTGTGGCCCTCGCGCAGGATCTCGTGTTCGGCGAAGCGCTCGATGTACTTCCGGCCGCCCACGAGGGTGAGATCGAGCTCGCGCGTGCGCGCGTCGAAGCTGCCCTCGCGATCGCCCTGACCGTGCCGCGCGTTGATCAGCTTCACGTGCGCCAGGCCGTGCTTCGTGCGCAGCTTCAGCATCGTGCGCTCGGGCGCGACGACGGCGTCGAAGCCGCGGAAGAAGTCGAGGTTGCTGGCGAGCATTCGCTTCTTGGCGAGGAAGGTGAAGCCTGCGAGCGCTGCCGCCGCGACGCGGTCGAGCAGCGACATGCGCAGCCGCACGAACTCCGCGCGCTGGCCGGGATAGAGCTCCGCGATGCGCCGCGCCGCGTGCAGCTGCTCCTCGCTCGTGCAGGCGACGACCACCTCCGCCTTCGCGTGCCGGCGCGAGAGCTCGAACGCGAACGGCGCGGCGTGCATCAGCTGGTGCGTGGCGTAGTGGTTGAACAGGAAGCAGACGCGCACGGCGGCCTCGGGCGGATTCGCGCGCGCAGAGTAGCCGCCTCCGCGCGCGGATCGGCGCGCCGCCGCGCGCCGTCACGAGCGCGCCTCACGCGATCGCGAGCGAGACGAGCGCGCCGGCGGCGGCGCCGAGCGGCTGCCGCGCGTTCACCGCGTCGCCCGGCTCGCGCTGCGCTCGAGGCTGATCGCCACCTGCGCGCAGCGCACCGCGTGGAACACGAAGCACGCGGCCTGCCACGCCACCACGAGCACGATCGCCTCGGCGCCGAGCCCGAGCGGCAGCGCGACGGTGAAGACCGGCAGGTTGACGTTGCGCCGCGAGATGAACGTGCGCATCGCGACGTCGATCGGCGCGTAGCCGTGGATCGACTTCTGCGTCATCGCGCGGAAGATCGGCGCGACCAGCCGGTCGAGCGTGTACAGCCCGAACATCCAGAGCGTGAGCTCGTAGACCGGGCCGTGAGGTCCACCGGCCAGACCCCACGCCCACGCCGCGTACCAGAACGGCGGATGCAGGATGTCGGTTCCGTGGTCCATCACGTTCCCGAGCGTCGAGGCGGTGAAGGTGAGGCGCGCGAGCTTGCCGTCGACGGAATCGAGCACCGCCATCCCGTAGGCGGCCGCGAAGCCGAGCGCCCAATGTCCATGCGCCCAGAGCGGGATCGCACCGAAGCACAGCAGCACCGCCAGCCCCGTCACCCAATTCGGGTGGACGCCGAGGCGCGCGAGCGGGCGCACCGCTGCCCACACGAAAGGTGGGAAGACGAAGCGCGTCAGGAAGTCGGTCGAGCCCTTGTAGTTCGACCAGAACAGCCAGCGCTCGGTGGACGCGACCTCGCTCGCGGCGAGCCGAAACGCATAGGCCGGCTGATCGCGCCGCAGGTCGGCGATGTGCTCCGCAATCGCCGAGAGCGGGAGCACGCGCGCTGTGCCCGCGGCGCGCTGCGCCTCGGCGAGGCCGCGCAGATCGTTCGCGCTCGCCGGCGCCGGCACCGCGCTCGCCGCGAGGCGCACCAGCGCCGTGCGTCGTGCACCCTCGTCCGCGAGAGCGATCGCGCTATCCGCTTCGCGCAGCAACTCGGCGAGCACGCGCGTGTCGACGATGGCGTCGCCTGGCAGCGCGAGCAGCACGGCGTTCGCGTCGCGCGCGGCGGCGCGCGCGATGCGCTCGGAAAGCGTGCCGCGCGCCTCGGCGAGCGTCGCGCCGAGGCGCGCCGCGAGATCGGCACGCAGCCGCGGCGCGGCCGCCGGCGCGTGCTCCACCACGACGCTCGCGAGCGCGAAGCGCGCGTTCTTCGCACCCGCGAGCTGTGCGACGGCGGCGAGCAGCCGCTCGACGAGCGACATGCCGAAGACGCGCAGCGCGCTCTCGGGAGGAGTCGCGTCGATCCAGATCGCGAAACGAATCGCTGACACGCGGCCACTCCCTGCAGCGCGCGGCAGCATATCGTGGGCGCTGCGCGCGCCCGCGCGCCGTCCGGCTCCGGCAGATGTGCTCTAATCGCGGCGCGTGCTCACGAAGCCGAAGCGAACGGAGACGGTGGCTGCGCTCGTGCTCGCCGGCCGGCGCGGCGGCGAGGAGCCGATCGCGCGCGCGGCGGGGGTCACGCACAAGGCGCTGGCGCCGATGCATGGGCGGCCGCTGCTCTCGTACGTGCTGGAGGCGCTGCGCGCCGTGCCGGCGGTCGGGCAGATCACGATCAGCATCGACGACCCCGAGGCGCTGCGGCGCCATCCTGAGTTCGGCCCCGCGTTCGCCTCCGGCGAGCTCGCGCTGCACGCGAGCGGCTCGTCGCCCGCGGACAGCGTGCGCGATTTCGTCGAGCGCAGCGCGAGTGCGCTCGTGCTGGTGACGACCGCCGATCATCCGCTGCTCGCGGCCGCCACGGTCAGCGCATTCCTCGACGACGCGCTCGCGAGCGGGAACGACCTGTGCGTGGCGCTCGTGCCCGACCTGGCGGTGCTCGCAGTCGCTCCCCATAACAAGCGAACCTGGCTGCGGCTCGGCCGCGAGCGCTTCACCGGCGCGAACTTGTTCCTGGCGCGCACGCCCGGCGCCGCGCGCGTCGCCGCGTTCTGGCGCAGAGCCGAGGGCTTCCGCAAGGAGCCCTGGCGCCTCGCCGCGGTGTTCGGCGCGGTCACGCTCGCGCGCTTCATGGCCGGGCGCCTGCCCCTCGAGGCCGCGCTCGAGGCGATCTCGCGAGCCAGCGGCGCGCGCATCGGCGCCGTGCGGCTCGCGGACGGCCGCGCGGGCATCGACGTCGACAAGCTCGAGGATTTCGCGCTCGTCGAGCGGCTGCTGAAACGCGGGGCCTAGCCCTAGAGCGATTCGCTGCCGAGCGAGCGCAGCGGGCCTGATACGCCGCTGATCTCGCGCAGCTCGCGCGAGATCGCGTAGCCGCCTGCGCCGCGCTCTGCGATCGAGAACACCTGATAAGCGCCCGGCCGAGCGCGCACGGCGGAGGACGTCGCGGGCACGCCGAGCACCGGGATCGGCCCATGCGCGCTCGCGATCGCGTCGCGCGCGGCGCGATGGGTGTGCCCGTGCAGCACCAGCTCGGCGCCGGCGCGCGCGAGGATCCGGCACAGCGCGGGGCCGTCTTCGAGGCGCCGCCGCCACGAGACGTGCGCGCGCGTCGGCGGGTGGTGGACGAGCACGACGCGGCAGAGCTTGCGCGCAGCGAGGTCGCGCAGCAGGTCGGGCAACGCGGCGAGCTGCGCCTCGCCGACGCGCCCGGTCGCGAGGTGCACCGGCGTGGGCACGGCGGAGCTGAGGCCCACGAGCGCCACCGGACCGCGAACGCGCAGGCTGGGGAAGGGCGCCGCCGCTCGCGTCGCGCCCCGCGCGCCCTGGTCTGAATTTAAATAGGGGCGCCATGCGTCCATGCAGGCGTGATCGAGCCGCGCGCCATACGCGTCGTGATTTCCGGGGACGAGCGTCACGCGCTCGGGCGGGCCGAGCCGCGCGAGCCACGCCGCGGCTTCCGCGACTTCCGCGTCGAGGCCCATGTGCGTGAGATCGCCGGTCACCGCGACGTGATCGGGGGCGCTCGCGACCAAATCGTCGATCACGCGCGCCGCGATCTCGGGCCGGTACTTGCGGCGCCGCCGCACCTGCCAGGAGAGCCAGCCGAGCGCGCGCTTCGCGTTCAGCTCAGCGAGGCCGGAGAAGCGCACGCGCGTAGCGTGCAGATCGGAAACGTGGGCGAGCCGGAACAGCGCGGCGACCTCCAGAGCGTACCGGCCTATGATACGCGCCGGTCGCTGGGAGCCCGACTCGAGGATGCGAATGGGCACGCAACGCTGCGCGCGGATGAGGAGCGAATGAGCGGCGCCGAGGCCGCTGCGCGCCGCGTGTTCGTGCTCGCGCCCTCCGGCGCGCCCCTCCCCGTCCTGTTCGCGCAGCGCAGCGACGCGCGCCTCGCGCAGACCTTCTCGCGCGCGGGCGCAGGCGAGGTCAGCGCCGGCGGCGCGAGTGCGGGAGCCGCTCGCGACGGGGAGCTCGTGCTGCTCGTGCGCGGCGACGCGGTGCTCGACGAGCGCATCGCGAAGCAGCTGCTCACGGGCGACCCCGTCGCGCTGGTCGCGGAGAGCGCGGGGCCGGCCGCCGCGGTGGTCGCGGGCGAGCGCGCCGCGGAAGCCGCGGCATGGCTCGCGGGCGGTGCGCCGCTCGGCGGGGTCGCCGTGCGCAGCGCCGAACAGCTCGCGCCCGCCTACACGCCGGAGCTGCGCAAGCTCGCGCCTCCGCTGCTGCGCATCGCGACGCCGGGGAACGCGGCGGAGATCGAGCGGGCACTGTTCGACGCGTCCTACAAGGGCGTCACGGATTTCATCACGAAGTACGCGTGGCCCCCGCTCGCGTTCCGCGTCGTGAGAGCGTGCGCGCGCTTCGGCATCACGCCGAACGTCGTCACGCTGATGAGCTGGGCGCTCGTGCTCTACGCGACGTTCGCGTTCGCGCACGGCGAGTTCGGCCTCGGCCTCGGCGCCGCGTGGTGCATGACCTTCCTCGACACGGTCGACGGCAAGCTCGCGCGCGTCACGCAGAGCTCGTCGCCGATCGGGCACTGGCTCGATCACGGGCTCGACCTCGCGCATCCACCCGTCTGGTGGGCCGCGTGGGCGCTCGGCATCGGCGTGGGCCTCCAATCCCCGGCCGCGCTCGTCGTGATCGGCGGCTACGTCGCCGGCCGTCTGCTCGAGGGCGTCTTCATGCTCGCGTGCGGATTCGAGACGCACTCGTGGCGGCCGCTCGATTCCTTCTTTCGACTGATTACGGCGCGCCGCAATCCCAACCTCGTGCTGCTGACGCTCTGCACGCTCGCCGGCTCGCCGGCGCTCGGCTTCGAAGCGGTGGCCTGGTGGACGGGCCTCTCGATCGCGTTCCACGTCGCGCGGCTCGCGCACGCGCTCGCGCTGCGCGCGGCCGGCCGCACGCTGCGCCCGTGGGAGGAAGAGATCGCGCTCGCGCAGATGGCCTCGCAGCGCTGACCGGGAGTGTTCCGCATGCTCGCTGCCGTGCTGCGCTGGTCGTGTGGGCTCGGGCTTGCGGCGGCTGCCGCCGCGCACGCGGCGCCGACCGAATGGTGGCTGCTCGCCGCGCGGCTCGATTCTGGCGAGCAAGTGTTCGTCGAGTTCACGCTCACCGACATCGGGCCCGGCGAGCGCAACGCAGCGGCGATCGGCAACTGGCTCGCGCCGGACGGCGCGCTCACGCCCTTCTCGCGCGCGAAGCTCGGCGGCGCATGGACGCCGAGCCCCGACGGCAAGCGCATCGACCTCGGCAAGTTCGTGTTCGATCGCACGCAGCCGCGCGCGCAGCTGCGCGTCGAGAAGAAGAGTCTGCAGCTGACGCTCGATTTCCCGCTCGCGGCGGCGCCGCTCGCCACCCACACGCTCGCCGGCGGAAAGTGGACGCAGGAATTATGGGCCGCCGGCGCTCCGCTGAATGCGTCGTTCTGGAAGCGCGGCATGGCGGCACCGCTCGCCGGCAAGGGCCGCGTCGCGCTCTCGCGGCGCAAGATCGAAGGGCCGGAGTCCAAGCTCGCGCAGCGCCGCCTCGAGGCCTTCACCCTCGGCGCCGCGCCGATCTACGTGCTCGAGGTCGCGAACGGAAAGCGCGCCGAGCGCTGGGTCGTCGCGTTCGACGCGCACGGCAAGCTGCTCGCGCAAGAGAGTGCGACGCAGGTTCCGAACGAGAAGCTCGACGCTCCGGCCGCGCGGCTCGCGCTGGCGGGCCCGCTCGCGCCCGGCGTGCTGAGCGCGGGCGCGCCGCTCGCCAGCTACGACCCGCTCGCCGACCTGCCGGCGCCCATCCGCTTCGTGCTCGGGCTGCGCTTGCGGTCGGCGTGGATGGCGTCACCGTTCGCGATCGACGTGCGCGAGGGCGCGCGGGCGGCGCGGCGCGAGGGTACGGCGATCGCGAGCTACACGTTCTACCAGTAGGGCGCACGAACGAGCCCCGCACGCGAGCGAGAACGCGAGTTGCGCATCGGCCTCCTCAACAACCTGCGCGCCGGCCGCAACAAGCGCCTCGGCGAGCGCATCCTGCGCGAGGTCGAGGGTGCCCCCGACGTGATGCACTTCGCGACGCCCTCGGCGGCCGCGGTGCCCGAGGCGATCGAGCGGATGCGCCGCGCGGACGTCGAGCTACTGATCGTCAACGGCGGCGACGGCACGCTCGAATGCGCCCTCACCGCGCTGCTCGCGACCGGCCGGCCGAGCTGGCTGCCGGTGATCGCGCCGATTCGCGGCGGCCGAACCAACATGACCGCGGCCGATCTCGGCGCCGTGCGCGACGGCGCGCAGGGCTTGCGCGAGATCGTCGCGGACGCGCGCGCGGGCAAGCTGGAGGCGCGCATCGCATCGCGCGCGGTATTGCGCGTCGCGCGCCAGCGAAGCGGTGAGGTGCGCTGCGGCATGTTCGCCGCGGCGGGCATGCTCGGGCGCGCCGTGTCGCTCACCACGCGCCATCTGCCGAAAGGGCGGCTGCAGGAGACGATCGGCGTCGCGCTCGTCACGTGCACGCTGGTCGCCAACATCCTCACGGGCGCGCGTGGCGCGCTGATGCATCCCGACGAGATCGGGCTCGCGTTCGACGGCAAGCCGCTGCCCGATGAACGGCGCCTGGTCACGCTGTTCACCACGCTCGAGCGGCTGATCTTCGGCTTCCGGCCTTGTTGGGGAGCGGGCGAGGGGCCGATCCGCACGACGCTCGTGCGAGGCAACGCGGAGCGCCTGGCGCGCACGATTCCGCAGATCCTGCGCGGCCGCGCCCCCGCCTTCGCGACGCCGGAGCACGGCTACACGAGCGCGCGAGTCTCGTGCGCCTCGCTGCGCGCCGGCTGCGAGGTGACCGTGGACGGCGAGCTGTTCCCGATCGAAGCCGACGCCGCCTACACCATCACCGCCGAGGAGAGCGTGCGCTTCGCGCGCGCCTAATCGTTTGGCGAGCGCGCGCGACGCTCTCGAGGCGCTCTTCCGGGCCGAGCTCGCGGGCCCGGTGCTGCCCGGCGCGCAGCGCCTCGCGAGCGAGCTGCACGCGCGCCACGGCGCCGCCGTCGTCGCGCTGCTGTTCTACGGCTCGTGCCTGCGCCGCGGCGTCAGCGAAGGCGTGCTCGACTTCTACGTGATCGTCGACGGCTACCGCGGCGCGTACGGCGCTTCCGCGCTCGCGGCGCTCGGCGCCGCGTTGCCGCCGAACGTTCACTACCTCGAGCTGCGCGCGGAGAATCTGCGCGCGAAGTACGCGCTGATCTCGCTCGCGGATTTCGCGCGGCGGGCGACGCCGGCGAGCGTCGACTGCCGCATCTGGTCGCGCTTCTGTCAGCCCGCGCGCCTGGTGTGGGCGCGCGACGAAGAGGCGCGCACCGCGATCGTCGCCGCCGCTGCTTCCGCGGCGCTCACGATGGCGTCGCGCATGCTCGCGTGGGCTCCGGGCGATGCGCCCGAACGAACGCTCGCGGTGCGCACGCTCTGGGCCGACGCGTTCCGCGAGACGTATCGCGCCGAGCTGCGCAGCGAGCGCCCCGCCTCGATCGACGCGATCGCGGCGGCCGACCCCGCGCGCTACGCCGCCGTGCTGCGCGCGGCGCTCGCCGCGCTCGCCGAGCGCGGCGAGATCGAGCTGCTGGACGCCGACGAGGCCAGCGTGCGCGTCGCGCAGCCGCTCGCCGAGCGCGTGCGCGCCCGCCGGGCGTGGCGCGCGCGACGTCCGCTCGCGAAGGCGCTCGCGATCGCTGGCCTGCTGAAGACCGCGTTCACGTTTCAGGGTTGGCTGCCCTACGCGGTCTGGAAGGTCGAGCGCCACAGCGGAGCGAAGATCGAGCTCAGCGAACGGCAACGTCGCCGCCCGCTCCTCTACGCGTGGCCCGTGATCTTCCGCCTGCTTCGCTCCGGCGCGCTGCGCTGAAGGCGACGCCCGCTACTTCAGCTTGTTCGCGAGCGCGACCAGGGCGCTCGTGAGCGCGGGCTGCGAGGTCGTGCGGTAGACCGCGCCCGCGGGCAGCTCGCGCACGAGCCGGCGATGCACGGCGCCGAGCGCGTGATACGGCAGCGTCGGGAAGAAGTGATGCAGCGCGTGGAAGCGCAGGCCTACCGGCGCGAGCAGCGCGGTGAGCGGACGCAGCCAGGCGGGGCCCCACAGGTTCACCGAGTCCGCGACCTGCTCGTCGAGCGTCATCGCCGCGCCTTCGTTCGCGTAGCGGTGCGCGCCGAGCGTACGCAGGTGGTTGATCATGAGGATCGCGGAGACGAGCCCGTACCAGAGCGCGAGCGCGCGAACGGGCAGCGCGCCGAGCGCGAGCGCCACGCCCGCTGCCCACACCACCGCCATGCACCCGAGCTCTTCCCGGAGCCAGCGCTTCTTGAGCACGCCCTTCGGCGGCTTGCGTTCGTAGCTCGCGTTGATCGCGAGAGTCGAGAGATGCGTGATCGCGAAGCGCCGCACCGCCGGCACGAGTGCTCCCAGCGGCACGAGCAGGCCCCAGCGCAGCACGAGCGCCGCGGGGATGAGCAGCATGCCCAGTGTCGCGACGAGCAGCCGCGGCCGGCTCCAGTGCGCGATCGGCGCGTACTCGGGATCCGCGGCGGTGCCGAAGATGTGCGCCTTGTGGTGCTCCCCGTGCGAGCCCACGTACATGAGGCTCGGAACCAGCAGCGGGAAGCCCGCGAGCGCGTCCCAGGCCGCGAGGAAGCCGGGCACCGCGCCGCTCGCGAGGTGCGTGAGCTCGTGAATGAAGAGCGCGGCGCGGTAGAGCGCGAACACCGCCACGCCGAGTGCGAGCCACGCGGCGCCGCTGCCCCAGCTCGCCACCGCGAGCGCGAAAGCCGGCCAGCCGATCGCGACGCAGGCGAGGAAGTCCACCCAATAAATCGCCGGCCGCGGGCGGTGCGTCGCCGCCAGCTCGCGCTCGAGCGAGTCGGGCGGGCTCGCTGCGGCCGCGCTCGAAGCGGCGGGGGGCGCTGGCGTTCGCAGGAGGGCGGCCATGGGTCCGCGCAAGATACGGAACGCATGCGCCGCGGGGAGGGGCCGGGCGCAGGGCGGGCAGCAGCGCTCTCGGAGCCGTGTGGCGTTCGTTCCCTCTCGGGGAATCGCGGCCCCATCGACCTGGCGCTTCAGTTCCCGCAGCCCCCAGGAGAACCCGATGTCCACTCGCCAACTCGTGTACAGCGCCGTGCTGCTGCCGTTCCTCGCCCTCACCGCGTACGTGCTCGCGACCGCAGGCCTGCTCGGCTTCTACGTCGAGATGCTGCGCAGCACCTCGACCGTGCTCGCGGGCGTCGACCTGACGATCTCGCTCTGCCTCGTCTTGCTCTGGATGCGCGGCGATTCGCGCGCGACGCGCACGCCCTTTGCGCCCTACGTCGCGATCACGCTGGCGCTCGGCGTCGCCGGGCCGCTGCTGTATCTGATCCATCGCGAGGCGCGCGCTCTGCGCTCGGCGCCGCGCGTCGCTTCGGCCCGAGCGGCCTAGCGAGAGCTCCCCGGGAGATCGCTCGCCGATCTCCGGGGCGGCTCCGCGCTCAGCTCGGCGCGAGCTCGCGCAGCGCCGCCTCGCTCGCCGCGTCCGCCGGCATCAGCGTCTCGATGTGCAGCTCGTCGGCCGTGACATCTTGCGCCGCGCCCAGCTGCGAGAGCATCGTGAACAGCCGGACTTCGAGCGCGCCGCGCTTCAGATGCAGCGGCATCACGGGGTCGATCGTGACGGGAAGCGCGCTCGCATCGGGCGAGCCCGGCAGCGCACGCAGCTCGCGCTCGAGCGCCGAGAGCTCCGCGTCGCCGCCGGAGGTCGCCACGGCGCGCTCGAGCCGTGCCAGCATCATGCCCGCGACCTCGCGAAAGTTCACGATGTGAGGCTGCAGCCCGTCGGGATGCAGCGTGAGCCGTAACAAGTTCGGCGGCTGCTCGCGCCACACCGGGGCGGCGCCGGCGAAGCCGCCGAGCGCCCGCGCCGCCGCAGCGTTCGCGCGCCGCACGCGAAAGCAGCGGTCGATCAAGAACGCGGGGAAGGGCTCGAAGCGAGCGAGCGTGAAATCGATCATGCGCACGAGCGCGCTCAGCGCCGGCGCCTCGAGCGCGCTCTCGCGGTAGAGCGCGGCGAAGCCCGCGGCGCCGAGCAGCGCGTTGCGCTCGCGCAGCGGCACGTCGAGCGCGCGCGCGAGGCGCAGCACCATCTCGCGGCTGGGCTGCGCGCGGCCCGTCTCGAGAAACGACAGGTGGCGCGTCGAGGTCGCCGCCGCGGTCGCGAGATCTAGCTGGCTCATGCCGCGCACGCCGCGCCAGCGGCGAAGTACCCGGCCGAAGGGAGAGAGAGTGAGATCGCTTGCCATGCGAGGCCCCCACGCTGCGCGCGAAGCATGACGCAGCACGGAAGCGCGCCCATTCCCTGGGAGGGAAGCGGCTGCTTCCGGCGGGCCGCCGCGTCAGACGAGCCGGTAGGCCACGCGCAGCCGCTTCACGCCGCTGATCAGGCTCGAGCGCATGCGCGGCGGCTCGCTCACGATCTCGAGCTTTGCGAAGCGGCGCGCGACCTCGGCGAAGATCACGCGCAGCTCGAGCCGCGCGAGGCTCGCGCCCAGGCAGAAGTGCTCGCCGATCCCGAAGCCGAGGTGCGGGTTCGGGCTGCGGTCGACGTGGAACTCGTCGGGCCGATCGAAGGCTTCCTCGTCGCGATTGGCCGAGCCGTAGAAGAGGCACATCGATTCGCCCGCGCGGATCTTCTGGCCGCGCAGCTCGAAGTCCTCGACCCCGGTGCGGCAGAACTGGACCACCGGCGAGGTCCAGCGCACCACCTCTTCGACCGCGAGGTTCACGAGCTGCGGATTCGCGCGCAGCTTGCCCAGCTCGCGCGGGTTCTCGATCAGCGCCATCAGCCCGCCGCTCGCCGCATTGCGCGTCGTCTCGTTGCCAGCGACCACGAGCAGCTGGTAGTACGAGAGCAGGTCGAGCGCGGGCAGCGGCTCGCCCGCGATGCGCGCGTTCACCAGCACGCTCGTGAGGTCGCGCGTCGGGCGCGCCGCGCGCTCGGCGGCGAGCTCGCGGAAGTAGGCGAAGGTTTCGCGCGTCGCCTGCTCGTCGGAGAGCTTGCTCTGGCCGTGCTGGAACTCGGGGTCTGCGGAGCCGATCAGGCGGTTCGTCCAGTCGAACAGGCGCGGCCAGTCCTCACGCGGAACCCCTAACATGTCGGCGAGCACCGAGAGCGTGAGCGGCGCGGCGAAGTCCGCCACGAAGTCGAACTCGCCGGCGGGCGCGAGCCGGTCGAGCAGCTCGCACGCGAGCTTCGTGATCTCCGGCCGCCGCGTCTCGATCGCGCGCGGCGTGAACCAGGCGCTCGCGAGCTTGCGGTACTCGGCGTGCTCGGGCGGATCCATCGTCAACAGGTGGCGCGCCTCGATCGAGCGCTCGCTCGAGGGCGGGCTCTCCGCGAACACCGCGGTGCGCGGCCCGATCAGGAACTTCTCGGGCTGCTTCGAGAGCGCGACGATGTCGGAGCGCTTCGTGATCGCCCAGAACCCCGGGCGCGACCCCTCGAACGCGAACCACTTCACCGGCGCCTCGCGGCGCAGCGCGCGCAGCTCCTCGTGCGGCATTCCGCGCGCGACGATGCGGTCGAGATCCATCAGGTCGGCGGTGGTGATGTCCGCGGCGCGCATGCCGAACCTCGTGTGGCGCGAGCGTAAACCGGCGCGCGCCCGCGCCGCACCTCGACGTCGGTGCCGCCTAGTCGAACAGCTTCTCGCCCTTGGCGAAGGTCAGGAAGAACGCCAGCCCGAACAGCTTCACGCCGGCGGCGACCACGAACACGATCGACCACGAGCCGGTGACGTCGACGAGCCAGCCGCTGAGCGTGACGCCGATGACGCCGGGCAGCGTGCCCGCGGTGTTCGAGAGACCCATCACCGCGCCGGCGTGGCGCGGCGCGATGTCGAGGTGGTTGCTGCCGAAGCCCGCGGCGACGGCGGCGCCGAGCAGGTTGCCGACGCACATCACGGCGACCGCCACCTCCGCGCTCTGCACCTGCGTCAGCGCGAGCAGCGCCGCAGCGACGCCGCCGAAGCCGATGCTCTGCATCAGCTTGCGAACCGTGCGGACGGCGAGGCCACGGGCGATCAGCGTGTCGCCGACCTGCCCCGCGAGGTTCAGGCACGCGAACGAGACGAGCGACGGCAGCATCACGTAGAGGCCGACCGCGTGGAAGTCCACGCCGAAGCGCTCGAGGAAATACGTCGGCGCCCAGGAGAGCATCACGTACGTCCCCCAGTTGCTGCAGAAGTGGCCGATCACGATCGCCCACACCGCGCTGCTGCCGAGCAGCGCGCGCAGGGGCGGAGCTGCGGCGTTCGTCGCCACGCCCGCATCCGCGCGCAGCTCGCGCAGCTCGGCTTCGGTCGTGCGCGCGTGCAGCTCGGGGCCCGAGGCGGTGAGCGGCTGCCACGCAGCCCACCACACGAGGCCGAAGCCTGCGAACGCGTAGAACGCCCACGGCCAGCCGTAGCTGCTGACGAGCGCGGGCGTCGTCAGCTGCGCGAACACGGTGCCGAGCGGGATCGCGCTGAACACGAGGCCGACCGCGCGCGATCGGCGCCGCGCGGGGACCCAGCGCGAGAAGAGCGCGTAGATCGACGGGAACGTGACGCCCTCGCCCATGCCCATGAGGACGCGCGCGGCGACGAGGCCCGCGAAGCTCACGAACGCGGCGGGCGGCGTGAGCGCGGTGAACAGCGACCAGAGCAGCACGCCGCCCGCGAGCACGTGCTTGCCGCCGAAGCGGCCGGCGAGCCAGCCGCCGGGCACCTGCGTGAGCAGGTAGCCGAGGAAGAACGAGGACATGACGAAGCCGCTCGTCGTCTTGTCCCAGGCGAACTCGCGCGCCATCGCGGTGATCGCGAGCGAGATGTTCACGCGGTCGACGTAACAAATGAAGACCGCGGCGAAGCACAGCGCGGTGAGGATCGTGCGCTGCGGGAGGCGCGCGTCGGATTCGGCGGCGGCGGTCGCGCTCATCGGGCGGCTCCTGCGATCGCGCGCCCCGCAGGGAGCGAGCTCGGCCTCTAAGGGATGGGAGTCTATGCCGGCGGCGCGGGGCATTGCCCGAAAGCGCGCCGCGTCGCACAGCGCGCTGCGACCGGCGGGTAGCTCCTGGTGCCGGCGCCCGTCGCTTAGTTAGTTAACGCTTGCTAACTTGGGCCCTCATGGCGCCCCGTCGCAAGCCGCCGATCCGGCCCGCGCGCATGCCCGCCGAGGTGCGGCGCGCGGACATCCTCGCGATCGCCGCGCGCGTGTTCTCGACGCACGGCTACGTCGGCGCGACCACGCGCGACATCGCGCGCGAGATCGGCATCACCGAAGCCGCGCTCTATCGCTACTTCCCCAGCAAGGAAGCGATCTACACCGCGATCCTCGACGAGCGCCTCGCCGCGGAAGATCTCGTCGCGCCGTACGAAGAGGCGGCCCGCGCGGGTGATGACATCGCGGTGTTCGGCGGCCTCGCTCGCGCGCTGCTCGAGACGGTCGAGCGCGATCCCACCTACCTGCGCCTGCTGCTGTTCTCCGCGCTCGAGGGCCACCAGCTCGCGCGCCCGTATCAGGAGAAGCGCGTGCGGCGGCTGCGCGACTTCCTCACCGGCTACATCGAGCAGCGCGCACGCGCGGGCGCGTTCCGCGACGTCGACCCGGTGCTCGCGGCGCGCGCCTTCATCGGCATGGTGTTCGACTACCTGATCGTGCGCGAAGTGTTCGGCGAACGCGCGGAGTACGCGAAGAGCAACGCCGAGGTGGCGGAGGCGTTCGTGTCGATCTTCCTGCGCGGCATGCGCCGCGACGAGCGCGAGAGAACGGGCGCGACCGCGAAGCGGCGGCGCGCACCGCGGAGGTTCAAGTAATGGCCGAGGCGACCCTGCGACGAACGGACGCGGTAGCGAGCGAGAGCGCGGTGCGCTGGAACCTCGCGCGCGCGGCGCGCATCGTGGCGATGCTCGCGGTGCTGGCCGGCGCGCTCGCGTACGGCACGCATCTGCTGCGTGGCATCTGGGGCACCGTGTCGACCGACGACGCGTTCGTCGAGGGCCACGTCGTGTACGTCTCGCCGCGCGTCAGCGGGCAGGTGCTCGACGTGCTCGTCGAAGAGAACCAAGAGGTGAGCGCCGGCGCTCCGCTCGTGCGCATCGACTCCGCCGACTACGAGGCGCGGGTCGCGCACGCGCGCGCGAACCTCGAGGTCGCACACAACTCGATCGCGCAGACGAGCGCGTCGGCGGAAGCGGCGGCCGCGCAGGTGATCGCCGCCCAGGCGCGGCTCTCGCACGCCGAGCAGGAGCTCACGCGCGCGCGCGGGCTGTTCGCGCAAGGTGCGGGCAGCAAGACCACGCTCGACTCCGCGCAGAGCGCGCGCGACGCCGCCGCAGCCGAGCTGAACGCCGCGCGGCGCCGCGAGGCCGCGGAGCGCGCGATGCTCGGCAGCGAGGCGCCCGTGAAGCAGGCCGAGGCCGCGCTGCGCGAGGCCGAGCTCGCGCTCGGCTACACCGCGATCGCGGCGCCGATCGCCGGGCGCGTCGGCAAGAAGAGCGTCGAGGCGGGCGCGACTGTGCAGCCGGGCCAGCCGCTGCTCACGATCGTCGCGACCCACGGCAACTGGGTCACCGCGAACTTCAAGGAGACGCAGATCGGCGCGATGAAGCCGGGCGACCCCGTGGAGATCAGCGTGGATGCCTATCCGGACCGCGCCTGGCGCGGGCACATCGAATCGATTTCGCCCGCCACGGGCGCGAAATACGCGCTGCTCCCGCCCGACAACGCGACGGGCAACTTCACGAAGGTGGTGCAGCGCGTGCCGGTGCGCGTCGCACTCGACAGCGTGAGCGGCGACGTCGCCGCGAACGAGGATCCCACCGCGCTGCCCGTCGGGCTCTCCGTCGTCGCGCGCGTGCGCCCCCAATAGCTCGTGTCGGCGGGCGGGACGGACTCTCGCGAGAGCGCGCGCTCGCGCGGTGACGCGGCGCTCGCGGCGGCGCACGCCGGCGAGCTGAACTTCGCCGCGCTCGCGCTGATCTTCGGCGTGATGCTCGCGGTGCTGCTCGAGCTGATCGACACGAGCATCGTGAACGTCGCGCTGCCCGACATGATGTCGAACCTCGGCGCGACCGTGGACGAGGCGAGCTGGATCGTCACCTCGTACATCATCGCCAACGTCACCATCATCCCGATGACGAGCTGGCTCGCGAGCCGCTTCGGACGCCGCCGCTACCTCACGTTCTCGATCCTGCTGTTCACCGCCGCCTCCGCGCTGTGCGGCCTCTCGACTTCGCTCTGGGAGCTCGTGCTGTTCCGCATCCTGCAGGGCCTCGGCGGTGGCGCGCTGCTCTCCTCGGGCCAGGCACTGATGGTCGAGATCTTCCCGCCGGAGCGGCAGGGCACCGGGCAGGCGATCTTCGGCGTCGGCGCGACGCTCGGCCCGAGCCTCGGCCCGACGCTGGGCGGCTGGCTCACCGACAACTTCTCGTGGCCGTGGATCTTCTACGTCAACCTGCCGCTCGGACTGCTCGCGGCGTTCCTGATCTACAACTACCTGCCCACCTACCGGCACGCGCGCCGAGCCGAGGGCGTCGACTGGCCAGGCATCGCGCTGTTGATCGTCGCGATCGCGACGCTCCAGTACACGATCGAGCGCGGCAATCACCTCGACTGGTTCGCGAGCGCGACGATCCGCGCGACCGCGGTGCTCGCGATCCTCTCCGGCGTGGGCTTCGTCTGGCACGAGCTGCGCACGCCGCATCCGGTCGTCGACCTGCGCGTGCTCCGTAACAAGCCGCTGCTGGTCGGCTGCGTATATGGCGCGGCGTTCGGCGTCGGGCTCTACGGCTCGATCTTCCTGTTCCCGATCTTCACGCAGGGCATGCTGCACTGGTCGTCGTGGAAGAGCGGCATCTGGGTGCTGCCCTCGACCGTGACGACGGCGCTGATCATGCCGTTCGCGGGCCGCGCCGTGATGCGTACCGGACCGTTCCCGCTGATTTTCGCGGGCATGCTCGTGTTCCTGCCTGCGCTCTACGGCATGAGCCAATGGAACCTGCAGTCTCACGGCTGGGACCTGATCTGGCCGCAGATGGGTCGCGGCATCGGGCTCGGCTTGTTATTCGCCCCGCTCTCGCTCGCCGCGATGCGCTACTTGCACCCGAAGGACGTGCTGCAGGGCGCCGCGCTCTACAACTTGTCCCGCCAGACCGGCGGCTCGCTCGGCATCGCGGTGCTCGCGACGCTGCTCGACCACCGCGCCGACGTGCACGCCGCCTACCTGACCGAGCACGTCACGTCGCTCTCGCCCGCGACCTGGCAGCGGCTCGAGATGATGCGCGCCGGATTGGCCGCGCGCGGTCTCGATCCCGCCGAGGCGCTGAACGGCGCCTATCAGCTGCTGCACGGCGTGATCGAACGCGAAGCCACCGTGCTCGCGTTCCGCGACTCCTACTACTTCGTGATCCTCGTGATCGGCGCGCTGCTGCCGTTCGTGTGGATCTTCCGCAGCAAGGCCTTCGATCTGCGCAATCTCGGAGGCGGCGCGGCGGCGGCGAGCGGGCCAGCGCCCGAGGCGAGCCCCGACGCGCTCGCAGCGGGCTCGATGGCGCACTGAGTGGCGCCGCCGCTCAGCTCGGCGCGGGCTCGCGCGGATCCAGCCGCACGAAGTAGCGCGGCGGGAACCCAGTCAGGATGCGGAAGACGAGGCCGTGCCGGTTCTCGCTCTCGACTCGCTCGTGCTCCGCGCCCGTGACGGGCACGGCGACGAAGTCGCGCTTCTCGCCATCCACCGTCGCTTGCACGTTCGGATTCGCGAGCGCGCGCCGATACCACGCCCGCGGCCAATGGTTGGCGGCGACGTAGATGTGGCCGTCGCTGTCGAGGCGCGAGACCACGCGGTCGTGGGCCGCGCCGTCGGGGCCCCGCGTGGTGATGACTAGCGTCGCCTCGTTGCTCGGCTGCAAGTACCCGATCAGGGACTCGAACGCGACGACGATGCCGACGTAGACCACGATCAAGATCGCGACGACTCTCAGGGCTTTCATCGGTGCCTCCTCGCCCACCCTACCACGGCCCGGAGCCGTGCTGTCCGCCGCGCGCCGCTCCGAGAGCGGCGATAGCGTGCGCGCATGTCCGCGCCCGCCGACCTCACCAGCTTGCTCGCCCGCGACGAGATCCACTCCGTCCTGCTCCGCTACTTCCGCGGCATCGATCGCCTCGATCTCGAGCTGGTGCGCTCCTGCTATCACGCCGACGCTCACGACTCGCACGGCGGGTTCTCAGGGACGCGCGACGAGTTCGTCGCCTGGGTGACGAAGCTGCTCGCGCGCTTCGAGTCGACGATGCACTTCGCGGGCAATGTGCTGATCGAAGTCGAGGGCGACGCCGCGGTCGCCGAGACCTACGCGATCGCGTTTCATCGCAGCCGCGAGGCGCGGCCGAGCCTCAACCTGATGGTCGGCGTGCGCTACGTCGATCGCTTCGAGAAGCGCGCGGGCGCGTGGAAGATCGCGCGCCGCGCGTGCGTGACGGAATGGTCGCGCGTGGACGACGAGCCCGGGCGGTTCCCGATCGCGGAGGCGCACCTGACGGGCAAGCGCGATCGCAGCGACGTGCTGTACGAGATGCTCGCCGGCCTCGGGAAGCGCTAACGCCGTCCGCCCCGCCGAAGTTGCGCAGGAGTTGCCGTTCGCGGCCCGGAGCCGCGGGATTCGGGAGAGCGGTCCGCCGAGCGGCAGCCCGTCGGCGACGGGCGTCACTACCCCCGCGGTGAACCGCGTCACGCGGCGCGCCGCGCGAGCTGCCGAACCAGAGAGGCAGATCTCGGGGAGGATTCTCATGGGCGCAATTCGCGACGACTCCTACGACCGGGCGCGTTTGCTCGACGCCGCGGCGCGCGCGCGCAGGCGCGGGCGCTTCCACGAGGCGATCGCGTGCTTCGAGCGCGTGCTCGCCGCCGAGCCGCGGAACCCGGAGCTGCTACGGCGCATCGCGCCGCTCTTCGCGCAGGTGGCCGAGCCCGACCGCGCGTGGCAGGCCTATCGCGGGGCGGCCGACGAGTTCGCGCGCGCGGGCTTCGCGGACAAGGCCATCGGCGTGTATCGGGACGCGGCGGCGACGATGCCCCGCACCGCCGTGGTGTGGCTCTCGATCGCGGAGCTCGAGCGCGCGCGCGGCCGCATCGTCGACGCCAAGCTCGCGCTGCTGACGGGCCGCGCGCAGTACAAGCTGCGCGCCGACGTCTGCGTCGCCGCCGACCTCTTGCGGCGCGCCATCGCGCTCGATCCGAGCGACTTCGACGCGCGCCTCGATCTCGCGCACTGCGAGAAGCGCGCCGGCGAGACCGCGCTCGCGCTCGAATCGCTCGCCGCCGCGCTCGTGCTGCGGCCCGATCGCGCGCGCCGCATCCGCTTCGAGGAGCTGCGCGCGCAGCCGAGTGGCGCGCGCGTCTGGGCGTGGCTGCGCGCGCTGCTGCGCGCGACGCCCGCGCCGAACGCTTCGCACGTGCGACTCGCGCGCGCGAACTCCGCGCCCGAGCGGCGCGGTGTCACGCTCGCGCTCAAGCCGCCGACCGCGCAGCGCGCGCCGCTGCCTGCGTTCGGCGAGAGCCACTGGCGCGCCGCGCACGCGTCGTGAGCCGCCTCAGAGCGTGAAGTCGTACTGGCGGAAGCGCTGATCACGCTGCCAGCCGTTGCGCTCGTACACGCCCTGCGCGCGCGTGTTGTCGTGCGCCGTGCGCAGTGAGAGGCGCAGCGCGCCGGCCGCGCGCGCGTGCGCCTTCGCGGCTTCGAGCAGCGCGACGCCGGCACGGGTGCCGCGCGCGGCAGGCGCCACGAACAAGTCGTTCAGGATGAAGATCCGCCCGGTGCCCACCGACGTGAAGGTCGGGTAGAGCAGGGTGAAGCCGATCGGCTCGCCGCCCGCGCCGAGCGCCGCGTAGACCACGCACTCACCGCGCGCCATGCGCTCGCCGAGAAAGGCACGCGCGCGCGGGAGGTCGGCAGGCTGCTCGTAGAACTGACGGTACGCGTCCATCAGCGGCGCGAGCGCGTCGAGATCGGCGAGCGAGGCGAGGCGCGTGGGCGGCAGCGCGTCGGTCATCGCGGCGCCCGGGCGGAGCGCGCGCGGCCTCGCCGCTTCAACACATCACCAAGCCGCCGTTCGGCGACAGCCACTGGCCCGTCACGAAGCTCGCCTCTTCGCTCGCGAGGTAGAGCGCCGCGTTCGCGATGTCCTCGGCCTTGCCGATGCGGCGCAGCGGCGTCGCGCCGAGCAGCGGCTTCAGCGCGGCCTCGGGCACGCCCGCGGCCATCGGCGTGTCGATCACGCCGGGGCAGATCGCGTTGACGCGGATGCCGTGCGGCCCGAGCTCGCGCGCCGTCGCGCGCGTGAGGCCCAACACGGCGGCCTTCGAGGCGGCGTAGTGCGCGGTGCCCTGGGCGCTCAGGCCCGCGATGCTCGACATGTTCACGATCGCGCCGCCGCGCTTGTCGCGCAGCATGCGCTTCACGCCCTCGCGCGTGCACACGAACACGCCGAACACGTTGACCGCGAGCATGCGCTGGAACGCGGCGTCGCTCATGAACGGCGTCACCAGGCCGCGGTTCTCGATCAGCTTGTCCATGCCGTCGCCGGGCGTGTGGTCGATGCCCGCGTTGTTCACCACCACGTCGATGCGCCCGTACGCGGCATCGATCGCGTCGAAGGCGGCGACGACGCCGGCGCCGTCCGCGACGTCGCACACGAACGCGCCGTGCTTGCCGGCGCCGAGCAGCGCGACCGTCTCGCGCGCGGCGGCCTCGCGCACGTCCAGCGCCGCGATCGTCGCACCCTCGCGCGCGAAGAGCTGCGCGATCGCGCGGCCGATGCCGGAGCCGGCGCCGGTGACGACCGCGATCCGATCGGCCAGGCGCACGCTCACCAGCCCTTGGCCCGCAGCGCCTGCTCGAGCTGCGCGCGGGTCGAGCCGTAGAACTGCTCGAGCGTCTTCACGCGCTTCAGATAGACGTGCGGGTCGTACTCCCAGGTGAAGCCGACGCCGCCATGCATTTGGATCGCCTCGCCGCACACGAGCCGCGCGGCGGGGCCCGCCCACGCCTTCGCGACCGCGATCAGGTACGCCGCCTGCTCCGGCTGGTGTTCCGCAGCGAACGCGGCGCGGTACACGGAGGCCCGCGCGCTCTCCGTCTGCAACAGCATGTCCGCGGCGCGGTGCTGCAGCGCCTGGAAGCCCGCGATCGGCGCGCCGAATGCCTGTCGCTCCATGGTGTACGCCACCGTGATCTCGAGCGCGCGCTCCATCAGCCCGAGCAGCAGCGCCGCCGCGCCGAGGCTGCCGAGCCGATCGATCGCGTCGATCGCCGTGCGCGCGGCGGGGCCGCTGCACAGCACGCTGCCGGGCGCATCGAGCGCGATCTCCGCGAAGCGCTGCGCGTGGTCGATCGTCGGCAGCGGCTTGCCGTTCCAGCCCGCCGCCGGCTTCGGCACGAGCACGAGGCCGCCGCTGGTCTCGACGATCAGCGCGTCCGCCTGCAGCCCGAACGGGACGAAGCGCTTCACGCCCTTCACGCTGCCGCCCGCGAACGTCGCGCTCGGCGCGCCCGCGTCGCCGCTCGTCAGCGATTCGCCGCGCGCGAGCACGACCAGCGCATCGCCCGCCGACGCGCGCGCGAGCCACGGCTTCGCGGCGTCGCTCGCGCTGCCCGCGAGCACGTGGATCGCGAGCGCGAGGTCGAGGAACGGCCCGGGCAGCGCGACGCGCCCCATCTCGTGCAGCACCGCCGCGAATGCGATGGCGCCGAGGCCGCCTTGCTCTTCCGAGAGCAGCAGGCTCGGGTAGCCGAGCTCGCCGAGCTGCCGGAAGAGCGCCTTCGAGTAGCCCGCCGGCTCACTCTCCATGACTTGGCGGTTCGTCGCGAGCGGCGCCTCCTTCACGAGGAGCTCGCGCGTCGAGCGCGCGAGCAGCGCGCGATCTTCGTCGAGTGCGAATTGCATCTTCAGTCTTCTCCCGTGTCCGTGAGCGCGGCCGCAAGCGGCCGCAGGCCGCGCGCAGCGAGGCGCAGCCGAGCGAAGTTCAACGAGTCGGCATTCTGAGCACGCGCTTCGCGATGATGTTGCGCTGGATCTCGCTCGAGCCCGAGTAGATCGTGCCCGCGCGGCTCCACAGGAACTCGTAGGCCCAGTTCACGTCGGCGCGCGCGCTCGCGCTCGTGTCTTGGAGCTGCGCCTGCGGCCCCAACAAGTCGAGCGCCGTGTCCGTCAGCCGCTTCGCGTACTCGCTCCAGAAGATCTTCTCGATCGACGACTCCGGCCCGGGTTTGTTGCCCGAGGCGATGTTCGCGAGGTTGCGCATGCCGTTGCCGCGCATCACCTCGTTCTCGACCACGAGCCGGCCGAGCTTCTCGCGCGCGTCGGCGCGGTCCAGCAGCCCGTTCTCGCGCAGGCCCGCGGCGAGGCCGCCGAGGTAGCGGTCGTACTCGGCGGGGTAGGCGAGCGTCGAGCCGCCGCGCTCGTAGCCGAGCAGCGTCATCGCCACCTTCCAGCCCTCACCGATCTTGCCGACGATGTGCTCGCGGCGCGCGAGGCCGCCATCGAAGAACACCTCGCCGAACTCCGATTCGCCGGTGATCTGGCGAATGCCGCGCATCTCGACGCCCTTCTGCGCGATCGGCATCAGGAAGAACGAGATGCCGCCGTAACGATCGTCGAGGTCGGTGCGCGCGAGCACGAAGATCCAGTCCGCCCACGGGCCGAAGGTGGTCCACACCTTCTGGCCGTAGATGCGGAAGTGCTCGCCGTCGGGCTCGGCGCGCGTGCGCAGCGACGCGAGGTCGGAGCCCGAGCCCGGCTCGCTGAAGCCTTGGCACCAGATCTCGGAGCCGTCGAGCATCTTCGGGATGAAGCGGCGGCGCTGCTCCTCGCTGCCGTGGTGGATCAGCGCCGGGCCGAGCAGCGAGATCCCCAAGAAATTCGGGATCTGCGGCGCGTCGGCGCGGTAGAGCTCTTCAGTGAAGATCGCCTCCTCGACGGGTGTCGCGCCGCGGCCGCCCCATTCCGGTGCCCAGCCCATGCCGAGGTAGCCCGCGGCGTGCAGCTTCTTCTGCCAGGCGCGGCGCAGCTCGACGAGCGAGTTCGCGTCGTGCTTCGGATCGCGCACCTCCGCGCTCCAGGGCCGCGCGAGATTCGCGGCGAGCCACGCGCGCACCTCGGCGCGAAATTTCTCCTGCTCCGGCGTGAAACGAAGATCCATGCGAGCGCCTCCGGCAAAGGCGCGCATCCTACCGCGGCAGCCGGGCGCGGCGCCGGATCTCGGCCGCGCGCGCGGCTAGAAGCGCAGTGACGCCACGATCCCGAACGATCGCTTGCGCGTGTCGCAATACGGGAAGAGGAACACGCGGTCGTTCGCGGGGTCGGTCAGGAAGTACGCCGAGAGGTTCGCGATCGCGGCGCTCGCGAGCACGTCGTGCACGAAGTGCTTGTCCGCCTCGACGCGGCTCGCGCCCACGAGCGCAGCGAGCGTGTAGGCCGGCAGGCCATACTTCCAGCCGTAGCGGTAGTGCAGATAGGACGCGCCTAGGAACGCGGACGACGCGTGGCCCGACGGGAAGGAATCGTCGCCCGAGTGATCCGGGCGCTCCTCGTGCACGACGGCCTTCAGCCCGTAGGTGAGCGCGAAGGTCGGCACGGCGCTGGCGGCGAGCTGCAGGGCGCCGTCCCCGTCGCGCTTCACCGCCGAGATTCCGAGCGCGGCGGCGGGCAGCGCCACGCGCATCACGTCGCCGAAGGTCTCGAAGCCGTCGCCGGCTCGCGCCGGCGAGGGCACTAGCGCCGCCACGAGCAGCGCGAGGGCGCCGCTGCGGAGCGCTGTGGCTCGCCTGTGCGCGAAGCGGCGACTGCGCATCAGCTCACGCGGTGCTTCGCCGTCTCGTCGCGATGCTTGGCGAGATACCGCATGAACGGCGTGCCGCCGGTGCCGACGTCGCTCGGGTTCGCGGCGCCGCCGCCCTGCGTGTGGATGTAGCTCGCGGCGTACTCGAGATGCAGCGAGCGAAACGCCTCGAGCCAGCGCAGGCATGCATCGTACATTTCCGCGAGCTCCGGATGGCTGCCGCGTAGCTCGCGCACCGCGCCGCGCACGCTGCCCCCGGCCTCGACGTGCGCGAGGAAGCCGCGGTGCCCGGGCGGCATGTAGGCGCGCATCTCGTCGAGGTACTCGCGCAGCGGATCCGGCGCGTGTGCGACACCCAGCAGGGCATCCAGCACGGGCACGATCGTGCTCTGCGCGCCTGTCTCGCCGCGCAGCCGCTGCGGGCCGGGCAGCTCGGCGGCGCCCTCGTAGCGGACGCCGTCCGGCAGCGCGGGGTGGTTCTTCCAGCCGTGGATGAAGGGCCGCACGCGCCGGAAGTAGATGAACGGGTCGCAGCGTTCCGGCATGCGGCGCAGCGTGGCGAGCATGGCTTCGAGCGCGCCGGCGACTTCCTCGAGCCGCGCCGTGAGCGCCGAGGCGTCGCCCGCGCGCGCGGCGGCGAGCGCGGGCAGCGCCGCGTTCAGCGCGCGCGCGGCGAGCGCCTCGATCTCGACGTGGATCAGGATGAACCAATCCTCGTCCTGGCCGCCCAGGAAGTTCTGCAGGATGGCGAGGTTGTCGACCGTCAGTGGGCCGCGCGCATCGAAGCGGCGCCAGTTGTCGAGGGCGTAGGAGCCGTACGAGAGAATCGGCGGCCGCCCGAGCTTGCTCGCGAGCGCGCTCCACGGCGCGGCGAGTTGTTGGGGGAGCGTGGCCTCGGGCGACGCGCCTTCCCACACGTACGCGTGGCCGAGGAACGAGAGCGCGCGCATCGCCGCGCGCTCCTCGGCGGGCGAGCGCAACGCCGCGAGCTCGAAGCGCGGCAGCGCGCGCACGGCGCTGCGCACGCGCCGCGCGGCGAGCCGCTTCGGCAGCTCGCTCGCGAGCTCTTGCCAGAGCGCGAGCGGCGCGGGCAGCGCGCGCTCCGGGTCGTGCTCCGGCAGGAAGCCGCGCTCGGGCTGCACGTCGAAGCGCTTGAGATCGGTCGCCGCAGAGTGCGAGGTCGCCATGCTCGAGTCCCTCGATGCATGCGCCTTCGGTCGCCGCGCGTTCAGCTTGAGCATTGGCGCGATGCGCCGAAAGCTACGGGCCGCGGCGCGAAGCGAAAGCCGAACGAAGCCGCGGCTTCAGGGCCGCGGGCCGGCGCCGACCGGCGGCGGAGACGCGCCCGCCGCGAGCGCGGGGTCGCGCGCGTACACCCGCGTGCCGTCCATCCAGGTTTCGAGCACGCGCAGCTCCGAGATCTCGTGGTGCGGGATCTCGAACGGATTCCCGTCGAGCACGATGAAGTCGGCGAGCAGGCCAGGCGTGAGCGAGCCGAGCTCGGCCTCGCGGCGCAGCTGATAGGCCGCGCCCGCGGTGTAGGCGCGCAGCGCTTCGGCCACGCTCAGGCGCTGCGATTTCCCGAGCACGCCGGGCAGGGCGCCCGGCTCGAGCTGCGCGCGCTCGCGCGTCACCGCCGTCTCGATCGCGTCGAGGCGATCGTCCGAGTCGACGGGCCAGTCGCTGCCGAACGAAACCCGCGCGTCCGCCTTCAGCAGATCGCGCACGGGGTAGAGCCGCGCGTGCCGCTCGCCGCCGAGGTAGGGCTCGAGCGTGTCGATCGTGTAGGCGTCGCGCTGCGCCCACTGCGGAGAGAAGTTGGCGACCGCGCCCAGCGCAGCGAAGCGCTCTACGTCGGCAGGGTCGACGAGCTCGAGGTGCGTCAGCGTGTGGCGCGCATCGCGCGGGCCGTTCGCGGCGCGCGCGGCCGCGATCGCGTCGAGCGCCGTGCGCACCGCGCGGTCGCCGATCGCATGGAAGTGCAGCTGCCAGCCGTCCGCCTCGAGCCGCGTCGCGAGGCGCGCGAGCACGCCGGGATCCGCGTACAGCTCGCCGTCGTCGCCGCCGAGGTAGGGCGACAGCAGCGCCGCCGTCTGCGCCGGGTACTCCATCACGCCGTCGAGGAAGAACTTGATCGTGTCGATGTGCAGGCTCGGCTGCCGCATGCCGTCGCGCAGCGCGCGCACGCGCGCGGCGACCGGATTCGGCTCACGCTCGATCGTCGGGTCCACCAGAATCGCGAGGTGCGCGCGCGGGCCAGGCGGCGTCGGCATCCAGGCCGCGAGCTGATCCGTGGTCACCGCGGCTGCGAGGTAGGACGTGACGCCGATCTCGAGCATGTGGGCGTGCGCGGCGGTCAGGTGACGCTGGAGCGTCTCGACTGTCAGGGGCGGCAGCGCGGAGGCGACCAGCGCGATGCCGCCATCGACCAGGTAGCCGTTCGGCGCGCCGTCCGGATCGCGCAGCAGCTTGCCGCCGGGAGGATCGAGCGTGTCCGCGCTGATGCCGGCGATGGCGAGCGCGCGCGAGTTCGCGAGCGCGTTGTGCCCGTCGGCGCCGCGCACGAGGATCGGCCGGCGGGTGTCGAGCCGATCGAGGGTCTTCTTCGTGATGCGCGCGCCGGCCGGCACGATCGCCTGCGCCTGCCAGGTCCACACCTCGAGCCAGTCGTCGGGCCCAGCGTTCGGCTCCGCCGCGAGGCAGGCGGCCACGCGGTCGCGCAGCTGGGTGCGCGTCAGCGCCTCGTACTTGAGCGAGCACGAGGAGAGGATCTGCCCGCCCTTCAACGGGTGTACGTGCCCGTCCACGATGCCGGGCATGACGAACTTTCCCGCCAGCTCGACGACACGCGTCGCCAGGCCGATGTAGCGCGCGGCCTCGGTGTCGTCGCCGACGAAGACGACGCGGCCGCCGCGCACCGCGAGCGCTTCGGCGAGCGAATCGCTCGCGCCCGCGCTGAAGATCTGCCCGCCGCGCAGCACCAAATCCGCGGGGGGTGGAGGCGGCGCCGTCGCGGTGGCGCAAGCGATTAGGGCGGCCGCGAGCGGCGTGGCGCCGAGCGCGAGTGTCGAGCGATGCGGGCGCATGCATCCTCCCCAGCGCGCATACTAAGCGCTCGGGGAGAGGCGATGAAGGCTCGCGTGACGATCGCGTGGCTCGTGGGCTGCTTGGCGTTCGGGCTCGCGTGCGGCGAGGCGCGTCCGCCCGAGGCGACCCAGCCCGCGCAGGCGGCCGCGCCGCCCGCGGCCGAGGCGTCGGCGCGCGGCCTCGTGAAAACGAGCGCTCGAGCCTCGCCCGGCTACGTGCTGTTCAGCCCCTTGCTCTCGAACGTGACCTACCTAATCGACAACGAGGGGCGCGTCGTCCACCTCTGGAAAGCAGTCACCTCGCCGGGCGGCGACCAGATCCTGCAAGCGGACGGCTCGCTGCTGCGCCTCGGGCGCGACCTCGACTTCGAGCACTTCCGCACGGGCGGGGTCGGCGGCTGGATCGAGCGCCTCGCGTGGGACGGCGAGGAGCTCTGGGCCTGGAACTTCGCGAGCGAGCGAGCGGTGCTGCATCACGACATCGAGCCGCTGCCGAACGGCAACGTGCTCGCGCTCGCCTGGGAAGCGAAGACGCCCACGCAGGCGGCGCGCGCGGGCCGCCGCGCCGATCGCATCCCGAAGCAGGGGCTCTGGCCGGACTTCGTGCTCGAGGTGAAGCCCGAGCCCCCGCGCGGCGGCACGATCGTCTGGGAGTGGCACGTGTGGGATCACCTCGTGCAGGGCCTCGATGCGACCGGGGACACCTACGGCGAGCCGAGCGCGAATCCCGGCAAGCTCGACATCAACGCCGACGCTCCGAAGCCGACCGTCACGGAGCAGGAGCTCGCGCAGCTGAAGGCGCTCGGCTACGTGCCCGACGACGCCAAGGCCGAGGATCTCGAGTCCGACTTCCTCCACATCAACGCGATCGACTACCACGCAGGGCTCGATCAGATCGCGCTCAGCGTCCCGAACCTCGGCGAGCTGTGGATCCTCGATCACGGCACGACCCGCGCCGAGGCAGCGGCGAGCCGCGGAGGGCAGCGCGGGCGCGGCGGCGAGATCCTCTATCGCTGGGGAAACCCGAGCGCCTACGGGCGCGGAGCCGCCGCGGAAAGAGTCCTCGGCGCTCAGCACGACGCGCACTGGATTCCGGAGGGCCTGCGCGGAGCCGGCCACCTGATGATCTTCAACAACGATGCGGGCGGGCAGAGCGGGAAGTGGTCGTCGGTCGAGGAGATCGCGCCGCCGCTGCTCGCGAGCGGGCTCTACGCGCTCGCGGACGGGAAGCCGTATGCGCCGCGCGCCGCGGCTTGGCGCTACGTCGGGGAGCCGCGCGCGAGCTTCTACGCCGAGTTCATCTCCGGCGCGCAGCGCACGAAGAATGGGAACACGCTGATCTGCTCGGGGCCGCAGGGGCGGCTGTTCGAGGTGACGCCGAGCGGCGAGATCGCGTGGGAGTTCCTGAATCCGTACTCCGGAAGCGTGCTGCTGGCGGACGGCACGCGCCCGCAGCCGGTGCCGGAGAACCAGCCGTACGCGGTGTTTCGCGCCGCGCGGATCCCGCCCGATCACCCGGGCATTCGCGGCCGGCGGCTCGTGCCGCTGGACCCGCAGCCGGAGCTCGCGCCGAGAGCGGAGTGAGCCGGCGCTCAGCGCGGCTCGAGCACCACCACCGGGATGTCGCGGTCGGTGCGCGCCTGATAACTCGCGTAGTCGGGGTAGACCTCGCACAGGCGCGGCCAGAGCGCGGTCTTCTCCTGCGCGCTCGCTCGCCGCGCGCGGTAGGCGCGCACGCCCGTCTCGCGCGTCTCGAAGGAGACGTCGCCGCTCGCCTCGAGGTTGAGGAACCACACCGGGTGCTTCGGCAGCCCGCCCTGCGAGGCGACCAGCACGATGCGCGGGCCGTCGGCCAGGTAGATCAGCGGCGCGATGCGCTTCGCGCCGGACTTGCGCCCCTGCGTCGTGAGCAAGCCGACCGGCGAGCCGTGGTTGGGGAACTTCGCGCCGATGCGCCCGCCCGTCAGGCGAAACAGCCAGACGTTCGCGGCGCTCATCGCCTTGATGAACGGCTTCGCGCGGCGCAGCTCCGCCTCGGTCGATTGGGCAGGTCGTTCAGTCACGTCGTCTCCTCGTGCGCGCGATAGCGCAGTAGGGCGCCGAGCGCCGCGCCGGACGCATCAGCGCGTGGTCGAGATGCCGCCGTCGACGGGAATCACGGCGCCGGTGAGGTAGGCGCCCGCGCGCGACGCGAGGTAGACCGCCACGCCGGCCATGTCCTCGGGCTCGCCGATGCGCTTCATCGGGCAGCTCTTCTTGATGCCCTCGCCGAACTTCTCGAGCGTCTCGTGCATCATCTTGCTCTCGAACGGGCCCGGTGCGATCGCGTTCACCGTAATGGCCGGCGCGAGCTTCTTCGCGAGCACCGCGCTCATGTGGTGCACGGCGGCCTTGCTCGCGGAGTAGGCGTAAGTCTCGAGCAGCGGCACCTGGATGCCGTCGATCGAGCCCACGTTGATGACGCGCGCCGGATCGCCGGGCGCCGCCGCGGCCTCGAGCTGCGGGATGAGGAAGCGCGTGAGATCGAACACCGCCTTCAGGTTGAGATCCATCACCTTGTCCCAGCCCGACTCCGGGAACTCGCGCAGCGGCGCGCCCCAGTTCGCGCCCGCGTTGTTGACGAGCACGTGCAGCTTCGGCTCGCGGGCCGCGAGCTCCGTCGCGAGCGCGCGTGAGCCGGCTTGCGTGCCGAGATCCGCGACGATCGCGTGGGTGTTCGCGCCGAGGCGCGCGAGCGCCTCGTCGCACTCGGCGCGTTTGCGTGCGGCGATGTAGACCTTCGCGCCCGCGCCGACGAGGCCGGCCGCGATCATCTCGCCGATGCCGCGCGAGCCGCCGGTCACGAGCGCGACTTTGCCGCGCAGGGAGAAGAGGGACTCGAGCGTCATCGACATGCGGGCTCCTCGATTCGGCGCGGCACGATAGCCGCGTGTGCGAGGATGCCGGCGGGAAACGCAGGAGGCCGCATGCGCGAGCGAACGATTCTGCGGGTCATGTGCACCGTCAGCGCGTTCACGGCGCTGAGCTGCGGGGAGCCTGCGGCCGCGCCTGACAACTCGAGCGCGCCCCAGGCTGGGGAAGCCTCGAGCGAGCCCGACGCGCTCGGCTTCACCCAGCCGAGCGGGCCGACCCGGCGAGCGAACGCCGACTCCGTCGCGGGCCTCGCGCTCGACGACGCCGTCGATTTCGAGGAAGCGAAGCGCGGCCTGATCGAGAGCGATCCCGCGCTGGCGATCGAATCCGCGACGGGGCGCACGCGCAATCAGCAGCAGTACGCGTTCGTCGCGGGCGACGCGCCGGCGAGCGTGAACCCGAGCCTGTGGCGGCAGGCGCGGCTGAACGGCTCGAACGGGCTCTTCCAAGTGACCGACGGGATTTATCAGGTGCGCGGCTACGACGTCTCGAACATGTCGTGGATCCGCGGCAAGACGGGCTGGATCGTGGTGGACCCGCTGACGAGCGTGGAGTCCGCCGCGGCGGCCGTGGCGCTCGCGCGCAAGCATCTGGGCGACGATCCGGTCGTCGCCGTGATCTTCACGCACAGCCACGTCGACCACTTCGCGGGCGTCGCGAGCGTGCTGCCGGCGAGCGGCGCCGACGGCGTGCGCGTGATCGCGCCGCGCCGCTTCGTCGAGGAGGTGACCAGCGAGAACGTGCTCGCCGGCACCGCGATGGGCCGGCGCGCCACCTATCAGTTCGGCATCGGGCTGCCGTACGGCGAGCGCGGCTACGTCGACTCCGGCCTCGGCAAGCAGCCGATCACCGGCACCTCCAGCTTCGCCACGCCGACCGACGAGGTGGATCGCACGCCGCAGCCGATGACGATCGACGGCGTCGAGTTCGTGTTCCAGTACACGCCCGAATCCGAGGCGCCCGCCGAGCTCGCCTTCTACCTGCCCGCGTCGCGCGCGTATTGCGGCGCCGAGATCGTGAACCGCACGATGCACAACCTCTACACGCTGCGCGGCACGAAGGTGCGCGACGCGCTCAAGTGGAGCGGCTACATCGACGACGCGGTGCAGCGCTTCGCCGACGTCGAGCTCGTGTTCACCAGCCACAACTGGCCCGTGTTCGGGAACGAGCGCTCGGTCGCGTTCCTGAAGGGCCAGCGCGACACGTACCGCTTCATCCACGATCAGACGCTGCGGCTCGCGAACCAGGGCGCGACGCCGCGCGAGATCGCCGAGCAGCTCGCGCTTCCGCCGCAGCTCGCGCGGAACTTCGCGAACCGCGGCTATTACGGAACGCTGCGCCACAACGCCAAGGCCGTCTATCAGTTCTACTTCGGTTGGTACGACGGAAACCCGGCGAACCTCGACCCGTTGCCGCCGCAGGCGCTCGGCAAGAAGTACGTCGACGCCATCGGCGGCGCGACCGCGCTGAAGCAGAAGGCGCGCACCGCGATCGCCGAGGGCGACTACCGCTGGGCCGCGACACTGCTCGACCACCTCGTGTTCGCGAGCGAGGACGACGCCGAGGCGAGAGAGCTGCTCGCCAGCGCCTACGACCAGCTCGGTTATCAGGCCGAGAGCGGCGTGTGGCGCTCCGTCTACCTGAGCGGCGCCAACGAGCTGCGACACGGCATCACGCCGCAGCCGATCGCCGCGAGCTCCGCCGCCGCGATCCTCGGCCGCATCCCGCTCGATCTGTTCTTCACCGCGATGGCGACGCGCATGAACGGTCCGAAAGCGGCCGAACGCGATCCGCTGACGCTGAACTTCGTGTTCACCGACGTCGGCGAGACGCACGTGCTGAACGTCGAGAACGGCGTGCTCCATCATTGGCAGCGCGCCGCCGACCCGAGCGCCGCCGCCAGCGTGAAGCTCACGCGCGAGTTGTTCCTGCGCCTCGTGACGGGCCAAGCGGGCCTGAAGGAGCTGATCCTCTCGGACGCGCTCGACGTGGACGGCAGCCGCACCGAGCTGCTCTCGTTTTTCGGCCTGATGGATCCGGCGGACGGAAACTTCCCGATCGTGACGCCGTGATGGCGCTGCGGGGCTGCTGCGTGCGCGCGTGCTGCTGAGAGGCGAGACCCTCGACGCCATCCGCGCCGGCCGCATCACGCTGCTGTTTCGCCGCTGGAGAGCGCCGCGCGCGAGGCCGGGCAGTCGCAGCCGCGACGCGCGCGGCGTCGTCGAGATCGTCGCGGTGGCTCGAGCCGGCCGCATCACCCAGCGCGACGCGCGCGCGGCGGGGCACGCATCGCTGGCGGAGCTGCGCGCCGAGCTCGCGCACTACGCCGGCGAAGGCGAGCTGTATCGCGTTCGCGTGCGCTGGGGCGGCGCGGATCCGCGCGCCGCGCTGCGCGCGCAGGCGAAGCTCGCGCGCCCCGAGCACGATGCGATCGCGACGCGGCTCGCGCGCCTCGACGCGGCGAGCCGCGTCGGCGCGTGGACGGCGCGCGTGCTGCGCGCGATCGCGGAGCAGCCGGGCGTCGTATCGAGCGTGCTCGCGGCGCGTGTCGGCATGCCGCGCCCCGATTTCAAGCTGCGCGTGCGAAAGCTGAAGGAGCTCGGGCTCACGCAGAGCCTCGAGGTCGGCTACCGCATCTCGCCGCGCGGCCGCGCAGTGTTGGAAAAGAAAGAGGCCGCCACCCGCAGCAGCGAGTGACGGCCTCGGAGCTTCGCGACGCGGCGCGCCGCGCGGGCCTCAGCCCATGAAGAATGCGTTCAGCTTGTTGCCGTCGAGATCGCGGAAGTAGCCGGCGTAGAAGCCGTCGCCGCGCGGACCGGCCGGGCCCTCGTCCTTGCCGCCGAGCTCGAGCGCCTTCTTGTAGATCGCGTCCACCGTCGCCTTGCTGTCGACGCGGATCGCGGCCATCACGCCGTTTCCGATGGTCGCCTTGTTCTTGTCGTACGGCTGCGTGATCGCGAGGCCCGCGGCGTCCATCGACGTGCCCCACATGACGAAGGTGCCGAAGTCCATCAGGCGCTTTGCGCCCACGAGACCGAGCAGATCGTCGTAGAACTTCGACGCGCGAGCGAGATCGTTCGTGCCGAGCGTGACGTAACCGATCATTGGGAACTCCTGGTTGTTGGGGGCGCGCGCAAGCGCGAGAAAACCGTGGGGTGAGTGACGGGGATCGAACCCGCGACCTCCAGAGTCACAATCTGGCGCTCTAACCAGCTGAGCTACACCCACCGCGGAAGGCGAAGCAAGCTAGCCCCGAGCCCCGCGCGGCGCGACCGACGCGGTGGCAGCGCGGTGGCAGCAGAGGCGGCGGGCGCAAGGGCGGAAAGGGGCTGCCGAGCGCGCGCGCGGCGCGAGCCCCCTCGGCTTTGGCGCGCCAGCTATAGATAGGCACGTCGCCCCGGTAGCTCAGGGGATAGAGCGCCTGCCTTCTAAGCAGGTGGTCGTAGGTTCGAGTCCTACCCGGGGCGCCACGCAGCCCGCGCCAACCTAGCGGAATCGTAAGGGAATCGTCGGCGTCCAGCGAGCTCCGCCTAACAATCATGGACGCGACGACCGGGCTAGGGCCCATCGGGCCGCCGCCTCGCTCTCGACCGGGCGGAAGAACGCGACCTTGGCGTTGTCGCCTTCGCGGACTGAACAAGGGCGTCAGCGAAGCTTTGGGCATCACCGCGCGGAGGTCCTCAGGAATTCCAGTCGTAGGCAGGCGATTGGACATCGGTAGAGGGAGCGAACTAGGGCGCTCGACGCGGCGCAGCTCGAATGCCCTGACTGCGACCAGTTCGGCACCGTCGTGAACGGCGCGCTCACTGCCAAGAAGCGCGTCGCGGGTGTGCCTTGCGTTTGGATCACGCGACCGCTCGGAGTCGCGTCGCAGGATCGAGAGCGGCGGGGCGAGCCGCGCGGGGCCTCGACTTCCCTCGAGATCGGCACGCGTGCGCACCGTCACCGGGCGTACCCGATAGCGCCGTGCGCTGGGTCACGCGGCCCCTGGCACCACTGCCGATCAGTCTCGACACCGATTCCGGAGGGCTGCTCCGTGGCCGCAATCGTCGGCGCGAGCCGCCGCGCCCGCACGGGCGCCGCGCTCGCCACCCTAGTCAGTCTCTTCGCCGCGCCCGCGGTTCTCGCAGGCGACGACGCCAAACGCGAGATGCGCGGCCTCGACGAGCAGGTGCAGGAGGTGAAGTCCGAGGTTCTGTCGATCGCGACGGAGCTCGACCGGCTCGAGGAGCGCCTGCTCTATCCGTCGAACACACAGGTCGCCGTGTTCGTCTCGCTCGCATCGCGCGAGCCCTTCCGGCTCGATTCGGTGCAGATCCAGATCGACGGCGAGCCGGTCGCGCGGCACGTCTACAGCTTCAAGGAGCTGGAGGCTCTTCAGAAGGGCGGCGTGCAGCGCATCTACACGGGCAACGTGGCGACGGGCGAGCACCAGATCGAAGTCTCCTTCGCTGGGGTGACGGCGAGCGGCGCGGACTTCTCCGGCAGCCAAAGCTTCGGCTTCAGCAAGGGCGCGCCGCCCAAGTTGCTCGAGGTCTCGCTCGGCGGCGCTTCGGGCGAAGCCAGCATTCAGCTCGGAGGCGGCTGAGTCGTGCCCACCGTGCTTGCGACGCGCGCCGCGCTCGCAGCCGCGGCTCTCCTCTACGCCGGCGCGGCGCGCGCCGGCGACTCGCATGATCTCTATTTCGGCGAGGCGCTCTATCACGCCTACCAGGAGCACTGGTTCGAGGCACTCGAGCGCCTCGACAGCGAAGTGGCGCAGCACTTCCGCGTGGACGAGCCAGGGCTCGACTCGCTCGCGCCCTTCATCGCGACCGCCGAGTTCGACGTCGGCGATTTCGAGCTGCGGTACCGCATGCATCAGCGCGCCGGACGCGCCATCACGGCGGTGCTCGAGGCCGACGTTCCGGATCCAGTGCGCAACGACGCGGCCTTCCGGCTCGCGCGCCTCGACTTCCAGAAGGGACAGCCGCAGGACGCGCTCGATGCTCTGGCGCGCATCCACGGCGAGGTGCCCGAAGCGATCCGCGACGACGTCGAGTTCCTGCGCGCGAACGCGCAGCTCGCCCTCGGCCGGCCGGAGCAGGCGGTCGCGTTGCTCGAGCAGCTGCGAGGCTCCGAGACGCTCGGGCCGTTCTCCGCCTACAACCTCGGTATCGCGCTGCTCCAGGAGGAACGCACCGAGGATGCGCTTCGGCAGCTCGACCGAGCGGGCCAGGTCGAGGCGCTCGACGAGCCGGCGCGTGCGATTCGCGACAAGTCGAATCTCGTGCTCGGCACGCTGCTGTTCGAGGCGTCGCATTTCGGTCCCGCACAGCAGTCGCTGGACCGCGTGCGCCTCGACGGGCCATTCTCGAATCAGGCGCTCTTGCGCGCTGGCTGGGCCGATGCAGCGGCGCAGAACTTCGCGCGCGCCGTCGTACCCTGGAGCCTGCTCGCGAAGCGCGACGCGACCGACGCAGCGGTCCAGGAGGCGCTGCTCGCACTCCCGTACGCGTACAGTCACCTCGACGTCCACGGCCGCGCGGCGCTTCTCTACGGCGACGCGGTCGCGACGCTCGGCACGCAGCTCCAGCGCGTCGACGCTTCGATCGCCAGCGTGCGCAAGGGCGCGTTCCTCGAGGCGCTCGTGCGCGAGGAGATCCGCCAGGACGAAGAGTGGGTGATCCGCTTGCGCAGCCTGCCTGACGCGCCGGAGACCTTCTACCTCGCGACGCTGATGGCGTCGCACGACTTCCAGACCGCGCTCCAGAACTACCTCGACCTGGAGGACATGCGAAGGCGGCTCGGGCGCTGGCTCGCCAGTCTGGACGCCTTCGAGGACGCGATCCGGCTGCGCCGGGCGCACTACGCGCCACTCCTGCCCGAGATCGATGCGGAGTTCCGTCGGCTGGACGCGCGGATGCGGCTGCGACTCGAGCAGCGCGAGCGGCTGCGCGAGCGCTTGAACGACCTGCTCACCACGCCGCGGCCAGAACATCTCGCGACCACGGACGAGCAGGAGCTGGGTGCGTGGATCGAGAGCGCGGAGGAACGCCTCGGCGAAGCGAGCGACCCGCAGAACGAAACGCTGCGACGGCGGGTGGCCCGCCTGAGAGGCCTGCTGAGCTTCGCGCTCGAGACGAACTATCAGGAACGGCTGACGCAGGCCCACGCGCACCTCGCCGCGCTGGAGGGCGATGTCGCGCGCCTCCAGGCTCGGCACGAGGCGTTCGTGCGGACGCGCCAGGCCGCGACGCACAGCTACGTCGGCTACGACGAGACGATCGCCGGACTCCGCAGCCGCGCGAGCGCTGCGCTCGAACGGCTCAGCTCCCTGATGACTCGGCAGGGTGAAGTGCTGGAGCGCGTCGCGATCGCCGAGCTCGAATCGCGGCGCGAGCGCATCGCGACGTCGCTCAGCCAGGCTCGCTTCGCGTTCGCCGACAGCTACGACCGCGCCGCCAAGGCGCAAGCGCACTGAGAGTGCGTCGCCCTCCCGCCGCTGCGCTCTTCGCCTCCGTGCTCGCCGCCGCGTGCGCGAGCGAGCCGACGCAGCACACGCTCGGCGCGCTGCACCACATGGAGCCGGATCTCTCGCAGGTGGAGCCGAACGACAGCTTGGGCCAGGCGATGCAGGGCTACCGGCAGTTTCTCGACGAGGCTCCGGTCTCCGAGCTCACGCCCGAAGCGATGCGGCGCCTCGCGGACCTGGAGCTCGAGAAGGAGTACGGCCCGCTCGGTGACGCCGCGCGGCCGGCGCTGCCCGCGCCCGCGCCCGCGGCGACGGTCCTGGCCGATGCGCGCGTGGAGGCAGGGACGGGGCCGAGCTCGCGTGCGGGTGAGTCCGACGAGTTGTTCGAGCAGCGCGTCGCAGGGGAGCAGGCGATCGCCACGCGCCGCGGCGACGCCACCCTCGAGCTGCCGGCAGGCGCCGCGCCGGCAATGGATCCACTCGAAGCGGTCGCGCTCTACGACCGCATCCTCGCCGAGTATCCGAGCTACCGGCACAACGATCAGGTGCTCTACCAGAAGGCGCGTGCCCTCGATGAGCTGGGCCGGGTCGACGAGGCGATTGGCGTCGTCGAGGAGCTCGTCGCGAAGTATCCGGCATCGCGCCACGTGGACGAGGTGCAGTTCCGGCGCGCCGAGTACTTCTTCACGCGCCGGCGCTGGCGCGACGCGGAGAACGCCTACGCGGCGATCACGCGCAAATCCGCGGGCTCCGAGTACTACGAGCCTGCGCTCTACAAGCTCGGCTGGACGTTCTACAAGCAGGACCTGCTCGACGAGGCGCTCGACGAGTACGTCCGCCTGCTCGATCACAAAGTCGGGTCGGGATACGACTTCGATCAGTCGCACGACGAGGACTCGGAGCGCCGCGTCGCGGACACGTTCCGCGTGATCAGCCTCGCCTTCTCGAACCTCGGCGGTCCCGACTCGGTCTCCGCGTATTTCGCGGCGAAGGGCGAGCGCAGCTACGAGGATCGCATCTACGCGCAGCTCGGTGAGTTCTACCTCGAGAAGCTCCGCTACGACGATGCCGCCAAGTCGTACCGGGCGTTCATCGCGTTGCACCCGCTGCACGCGTCGTCGCCTCGCTTCAGCACGCGCGTGATCGAGATCTTCGAGGCCGGCGGCTTCCCGAAGCTCGTGCTCGAGGCGAAGAAGGAGTTCGCGGCGACGTACGGACTCGACTCCCCGTACTGGCGCCATTTCGATCTCGCTGCCGCGCCCGAAGTGGTCGCGTATCTGAAACGCAACCTCGCGGACCTGGCGAGCCACCATCACGCGCTCTTCCAGACGGAGGGCCTCGCGGCGGAGAAGCCCGCGAACTTCGCCGAGGCGGCGCGCTGGTATCGCGCCTACCTCGCGTCGTTCCCGAGAGAGCCGGAGTCGCCGGCGATCCATCATCGGCTGGCGGATCTGTTGCTCGAGCACCGAGATTTCGGCGAGGCGGCTCTCGCGTACGAGCAGATCGCCTACCAGTACCCGGCGCACGAGCGGTCCGCGGCGGCAGGCTACGCGGCCATCTACGCCTATCGCGAGAGCCAGAAGCTCGCGACCGGGCCCGAGCAGGAAGCGGCACGGCGCGAAGCGGTCCGGAGCACGCTGCGCTTCGTGGACGCGTTCCCGCAGCACGAGCAGGCGGCAGCTGTGCTCGGCGCGGCCGTCGACGACCTGTACGCGATGAAGGAGCTCGCGCCCGCGATCGCGAACGGCCGCCGGCTGATCGACGGCTATCCGACCGCGGAAGCGCCGATTCGCCGTTCGGCCTGGATCGCAGTGGCTCACGCCTCGCTCGAGCTCGCGGACTACGTGCAGGCCGAGCAGGCATATGGCCAGGTCCTCTCCCTAACACCCGCGGAGGACGCGTCGCGCTCGGGCTTCGCTGACAATCTCGCCGCCGCCATCTACAAGCAGGGTGAGCAGGCGAACGCCGCGGGCGATGCGCGCGCCGCCGCAGGTCACTTCCTGCGGGTCGCCGGCGCCGTGCCGAGCTCCTCGATCCGGCCCGCCGCGGAGTACGACGCGGCTGCCGCGCTCATCACGTTGAAGGACTGGGCCGGCGCGGCCGCGGTGCTCGAGAGCTTCCGCGAGGCGCATGCCACGCACGCACTCGCGCACGAAGCGACGAAACAGCTCGCGCGCGTTCGTCGAGAGCAGGGCGACCTGCCGCGCGCGGCAGCGGAGTACGAGCGCGTCGCGGCCGAGGCCGAGGCGCCCGGGCTGCGCGCCGAGGCGCTGCTTCTCGTGGGCGAGCTGTATGAGAGCGCGAAGCAGCCCGAGCGCGCGATCGCGGCGTATCTCGCGTATGCGGGAGAGTTCCCGGATCCGGTCGAAGCCGCCGTGGAGACGCGCGAGAAGGTCGCAGCCTTGTACGAAACGGCGGGCGACTCGAGCGCGCGCCGCGAGCAGCTGCGGGCCATCGTCGCACTCGACGCAGCCGCGAGCGGCGCGGCGCGCACGACGCGCGTGCGCACGCTCGCTGGGCGCTCGGCCCTCGTGCTCGCCGAGGATCTCCTGCGCGCGTTCGCTGAGGTGCAGCTGGTACAGCCGCTCGAGCAGAGCCTCGCCGAGAAGCAGCGGCGGCTGAACTCGGCGCTCTCCGCCCTTGCCGCGCTCGTCGACTACGAGGTGGCCGACGTCACGGCGGCGGCCACGTTCCACACGGCCGAGGCCTACGCCGAGTTCGCGCGCGCCCTGACCACCTCCGAGCGTCCCGCCGACCTGAGCGCGAGCGAGCGCAGCGAGTACCAAGCGGGCATCGAGCAGGAGGCGTTCGCGTTCGAGGAGAAGGCGATCGGTGTGCACGAGAAGAACGTCGAGCTGATTCGCGTGGGCGTGTGGAACGCGTGGATCGAGAAGAGTCTCGCGCAGCTCGCGGCGCTCGTGCCCGGGCGCTACGCGAGGAGCGAGCACAGCAGCGGCTTCCTCGCGTCGATGGACAGTTACGCGTATCGCTCGCCTGCAGCGGACGCGCCGGCGGACGGCGTCGCGCAGGCCGCGGTGCCCGCGAAGCCCGCGGAGGCCGGCGTCGTGCCCTCGCCCGGAGAGGGCGGTGAGCCAGCGCCGCCTGCCAACGCAGCGGACGAGCTCCTCCCGGACCTGGAGGAGTTCCTTCCCACGGAGGCGACCGATGCGCCGACACTCTGAGTGGCGTCGCCGCCGTCGGCTCGCGCGCGCGGCGCTCGCGCTCGCCGCCGCACTGCTCGCCGCAGATTCCGGCGTCGCGAAGCCGTCGAGCGGAAGGGCGGGCGCGGCGGCGCACGACCCGAACGGGTTCGTCGTCGCGCAGTCGCTGCGCGTCAAGGGCGGCGTGCGCGGTGAGTTCGAGCGCGCCGTGGAGCTGCTCGGCGCCGAGCGCTGGAGCGAGGCGATCCCGCTGCTCGAGCGCGTGACCGAGGCGGCGCCCAAGGCGGCGGCGCCGCACGTCGACCTCGCGATCGCCTACGAGCGCACCGGCGATCTCTCGCGGGCGGAGGCGAGCCTCACGCGCGCTCTCGAGGCGAGCCCGCAGCATCCCGTCGCGCTGAACGAGCTCGGCATCATCCAGCGCAAGACGGGGCGCTTCGCGGACGCGCGCAGGAGCTACGAGCTCGCGCTCGCGCGCTACCCGACCTTCCACTTCGCGCGGCGCAATCTCGCGATTCTCTGCGACCTCTATCTCGCCGATCGCAGCTGCGCGCTCGAGAACTACGAGCGTTACGCGGAGCTCGCGCCTCACGACGCCGAGGCCACGAAGTGGCTCGCGGCCCTGCGCGCGCGTGAAGGAAGGGAGTGAATGATGCCCAGAGTATTCGTGTTCTGGATCACCGCCCTGATGCTCGCGGCCTCCGCGGCAACGGCCGAGGACAAGCCCGCACCGTCGGAGAAGGAGATGTCGGGCATGTCGGTTCTCGGCAACGACGACGCACCGAAGGCGTTGGTGATCGTACCTTGGAAGAGTTCCGTGCTCGGCGACACGCTCTCCGTCCCGCGATCGCTCGATGACGGATTGCAACCCGTCGATCGGGACGTGTTCCTGCGGGAACTGGCCTACTACCGGATCCGCGCGGCGTCGGACGGCGGAAGCGAGCGCAGCGCTCCATAGCGCGCGCAGCGGACGCGAGCTTTCAGGGAGGACTCCGCAATGGAGCTCGTATACGTCGTGGTGAGGTTCTTCGAGGCGGGCGGCGCCTTCATGTATCCGATCCTGATGGTCGCCGCGGTGGGCACCGCGATCGCCATCGAGCGATACGTGACGCTCACGCGAGCCAAGCTCGCGAATCAGAGCGTGTGGCGAGACCTCCAGCCAGCGCTGGCCGTCGGTGACTTCGAGAAGGCGCGCGAGATCGCCGGGCGCAGCGACTCGGCGATGTGCCAGCTGCTCAGCATGGGCCTCGCGCGCGAGGGCGCCGTGCGTCGTCGCGAGGACATCGAGATCGCGATGGACGAGAGCATGATCGAGATCACGCCGCGCCTCGAGCGGCGCACGCACTACCTCGCGACCTTCGCGAACCTCGCGACGCTGCTCGGCCTGCTGGGCACCGTGAGCGGCCTGATCCACGCATTCGGCGCCGTGGCGACGGTGAACCCGGCGGACAAGGCGAACCTGCTGTCGGCGAGCATCTCCGAGGCCATGAACTGCACGGCGTTCGGCCTAATGACTGCCGTGCCGATCGTGCTGGCCCACGCCTTCCTGCAGACGAAGACGTCGGAGCTGATCGCCAGCCTCGAGATGGCCTTCGTCAAGTTCCTGAACGTGCTCACGGATCGGCAGGCCGAGCAGGCGCGGAGCCGGCGCGCGTTCGCTCAAGCTGCGCAGGGGTAGGGCCCGTGGCCCGTCGCTTCTCGCGTCGTCGCCCGCGCAAGCCGGTCGAGCTCTTGCTCGTCCCGATGATCGACATCTTCACCGTGCTGGTGACGTTCTTGTTGATGACCGCCGTGTTCTCGCGCATCGCGATCCTCGAGCTCGACCTGCCGAGCTCCGCGAGCGGCGGGTTCTCGGAGCCCGAGTTCCGCCTCGAGGTGATCGTTCGGAGAGAGGGCATCGAGCTGGCGAACGGCGCCCAGCTGATCGCCGCGATTCCGAAGCGGAACGGAGCGCACGACCTCGCGACGCTCTCCGAGCTCGCCTTGTCCCTGAAGAGCGACCACCCGGATGCGATGTACGCGTCGGTGCTGCTCGAACCGGACACGGCCTATGACGACTTGATCCAAGTGATGGACGCGGTTCGCAGCGCGGAGCTGCCGGTGGAGCGCACGGGCGCGGAAGTCGCTCGCGACGAGACGCGGACGGCCGTGCGCTTGAAGCCGGAGCGCATCGCGCTGTTCACGGAGATTGCGGTCGGCGACGCGCCCTGAGCGCACCGGCGTGCCGAAGGCGAGGGAACCCATGAGCCAGTCGAATCGGGTCCACCGGATGGCGCAGCACCACCTGCGACGCTCCGAGGAAGTCGAGCTCAATCTGATCCCCATGATCGACATCATGTCGGTAATGGTCGCGTTCCTGCTCGTGTACTCCGCAGACGTCGAGGTGGTGCAGAACGGCAAGGGTGTCCAGGTGCCCCAGTCGGTCGCGCCCGAGGAGGCGAAGCAGTCGGTCGTGGTGATGCTCACCCGGGACGAGCTGTTCGTGCAGGGCGAGCGGGTTGCGAGCGTGAGTGAGATTCGCGCGGCGAAAGATCCGTTGATCGAGCCGCTCAGCGCAGTGCTGACCCGACCACTCCTCGAATCGGAGACGACGCCCGAGGCGCTGGCCGACCGCGAGATCACGCTGATCGCGGACAAATCCCTTCCGTACGAGGTCGTGAAGCGGGTGATGTCGACCTGCACCCGCGAAGGCTATGGGCACATCTCGCTGGCGGTGATCGAGAAAGAGTCCTCCCAGATCTAGGTGGCGCGTGGACCCCATCGCTCCTCAGGACGAACGAGCGCTCCGCGAGCAGCTCGACCGAGCGCGGTCGAAGCTGGACGGACTCGTGCGCGATCTGCGCGCGGCGGACGACGAGCTGGCGAGCCTGTGCACCGAGCGCAAGCAACACCAGTTGTTGGGCCGCGCCTGCGATGCGCTCGAGGAGCTCAGCGCGCAGGGCGCTGCGCGCCTGTTCTGGGGCGATCGCGTCGCGGGCGATGAAGAGCAGCTGCGCGGCGCGCGCGCGCGCGCTGATGCGTTCGAAAAGTACTTCGCCGAGATCGAGGAGAAGCGTCAGGAGCTGCTCGAGCAAGTGCTGCTCCAGGACGAGGGCATGGCGCTCCTGTCAGGTGACGTCCTCGAGCTCGAGCGGCTCGCGCAGGAGCGCGAGCACGAGTGGATCGTGGAGCGAGAGATCAGCGAAGTTCCGGCTCGCTCGACGCTGCTGCCCTGGAGCCGCGGCGCTGAGGAGGACTCGCGCTTCCGTCGCAGCCTCGCTGCCGCGCTCGCAGCGAGCGTCGCGTTCGCGCTCGTGGCGCACGGGGTGGATCTCCCGTTGCCGGAGCTCCCGCTGGAGCGCGAGCAGCCGAGGCGACTGACCCGCTTGATCGAGACGCCTCGGCCTTTGCCCAGCGAGCCGCGCGTCGCGGAGCCCGAGCCGCAGCGACTGCCACAGGCGCTCGCGAAGGCGGAGTCCAAGCAGCCACCGCCCGAGCGACGTCCGGAGCCGGACCCCGGGAAGGGGACCACAGAGGGCTCGCAGTCCGGACCGAAGGGCCTGCTGGCATTCCGCGAGCGACTGAGCGGCGTCGCTGCGCTGCGCTCCGATGCGCGCTTCGGGCTCTCGGCGCGCATCAGCAGCAGCGGCGATTCTCCGAGCGGCCCACCGACGCGCTCGATGATCACCACGAGCGCACCTGGCTCGAGTGGCGGAATCAACCTCGCGTCGCTGAGCCGCGGCGGTAGCGCGGGCGGCCGTGGCATGCAGGGCGTCCAGGTCGCACGCGTGACGAGCGCGATCGCGGGCAGCGGCGGCGGAGGTGGGGCAGCGGGCGAGAACGCTACGGGCCGAGGCGGCCCGCCGCTCGGTCGCACCGACGAAGAGATCCAGATCGTCTTCGACCGTCACAAGGCGGAGCTCTACCGGCTCTACAACCGCGAGCTGCGCAGCGACCCGACGCTGCAAGGCCAGATCGTGCTGCGCATGACGATCGAGCCCGACGGCAGCGTCTCGCGATGTGCGCTGCAGGCGACCGACATGGACGCCCCTCGGCTCGCCGCGCAGGTCGTCGAGCGCGTGCGCGCCTTCGACTTCGGCGCGAAGGAAGGAATCGCGGCCGTCACGATTCTCTATCCGATCGAATTCCTGCCGGCGACCTGAGCGGAGGGTGAACTCGAACGAGGAGAACGACACGAACAAACGTCTGAGACATTGAGCCCAGAGCTCAACGCGATTCAGACAAAGGCAAACCCACCGAAAGGTGGCGACGCAAAGTCTCCGGTCTAACGAGCCAGCGCGCTCCAGGACAGCGGGACCGCCAGAATCGGACCGAACCGTCGGTTGCCTCTTCCTTTCTGGCCATGCGTTCGCCCAAGTCGGTGGACACGAGGAAGAATGGACCGAGGGCCCCGGAACAGACGCACTGCGGTGCGCAACGCGCTCGGCGCGTTGCTGATCGGCCTAGCCGCGTCGCTTCTGCCCGCGTCGCGCGCGGCGGCCCAAGCTCAGATCACGTTCACGTCCGCGGCCGCAAACTGGCACAGCCCGACCGACGACACCCCCGGGAGTCAACCCGGCGATCCCGTCATCACGAACGGGGCCCCGACCTCGAGCATCAACTGGGGTACGACCTCCGGTCCGCAGAGCGGCTACGACGTCACGATCTCGATCGTGAACCCCCAGACGTTCCCGGTCGCGACCTTCGCGCACCGGAACTTCCCGGTTTCCCCTCCGTCTCTGACATCGGTCCAGCTCGACATCGTGCTCGACTTCCTGGTGAACGGCGTTCAGACCGGTCCGCTGACCTTCACCTTCACGTTCACGCACGAAGAGACCCCTAACAACCAGACGCCCTGTCCCTATCCGACGCCGCCCGGTCAAGGCTGCACCGACCGGGTGACGTTCGTCGACTCACCCGCTCCCACGACGTTCACCGTCGGCGGGAAGACCTACACGTTGTCGATGAGCTTCCTCGACGCCGCCGGAAATCCGGTGACCGAGTTCATCACGCTCGAGGGAGGCCTGGTCAACACCGCGAACCTGGACGGGCAGTTCACGTTGGTGCCGCCGGTTCTGGAGGTCACGAAGTCGGGCCCAGCGACGCTCACCGTCGGACAGTCGGGCCTCTTCAGCATCGACGTCCGGAACAGCGGACCCAATGACGCCTGGAATACGACCCTCCGGGATGTGTTGCCGAGCGGCCCGACGGGCGGCATGTGCGATACCCCGCCGCAGGTGCTGAGCGCGCGAGTCTTCGCGGCCGACGGCGTCACGCCCGTCCCCGGCAAGGGCCCGCTGGTCGCGGGCAGCGACTTCACGCTCTCCTGGGCCGGCGCGCCGAGCTGCGAGCTCAGCCTCGCGATGCTCACGCCCGCGGGCGCGATCGACACGGACGAGCGCTTGATCGTCACTTATCAGTCCCGGCTCGACGCGAACAGTCAGGATGGCGCGGTGCTGACCAACGTCGCCGGAGCGACCGAGTGGTTCGACGACGAGATCAGCAACCCCGCCCGTGTCGCCTACACGCGAACGCTGACCAACGGCACGCCCGGCGTGCTCGACCACGAGGACGCCCACGCCATCACCGTGGACTTGCAGAGCTATCTCTTCGAGAAGACGGTCCGCAACGTCACGACGGGGATGAGCCCCGCAACGCAGGCCGCTCCGGGCGACCGGCTGCGCTACCAGCTGCGAATCCAGAACACTGGCGCGGCGCCGCTCGACGATCTCGTGCTCCGGGACGAGCTCGACCGCCTGAACGCTCCGCCCGTGTTCGCGCCGGGCACGCTGACGGTCGTGACGCTGCCGGCCGGTGCCGACGCCAGCAACACGATGCCGACGGGCGGTGCCGCGGGCACGGGCGTGGTCGACGTTCGCAACCTGAGCTTGGCCCCGGGAGCGGTCGCGGTCGTCGAGTTCGAGGTCGTACTGGCTCCGGTCATCGTCAACGGACGCTACGCGACCAACCAGTCGCAGCTCGAGTCGGGCGGCGCGCCCTTCGCGAGCAGCGACGACCCGAACGTGAACGGCGCCGCTGATCCCTTCGTCGCGGGCGACGAAGACCCAACGCGAGTGCTGATCCAGTCCGCGCCGCGCTTCCGCGTGGAGAAGATCTCCGCCGACCTGAACGGAGCCCCGCTGCTCGCGGGCGAGACGCTCCGGTACACGATCACCGTGAAGAACGTCGGCAGCGCCGACGCGATCGACGCAGCGCTGCGCGATGCGATTCCAGCGAGCGCGCAGTACGTGCCCGGCAGCACCACGCTGAACGGCGCCGCCGTGCCGGACGCAGCGGGCGGCGCCGCGCCCCTCAGTCAGGGCATCCCGCTCCACTCGCCTCAGGATCCGACCCCAGGCGCAATGCCCGCTGACGCGTCGGCGTCCACGGCGAACGTCGCGACGCTGAGCTTCGACGTCGTAGTCGATGCCGCCGCGGTGAATGGCACGATCATCTCCAATCAGGCGTTCGTGAGCGCGCTCCAAGGCGGCGTGTCCGACGCGCCCTCGGACGACCCGCGTACCGCAATTCCCGACGACCCAACGCGCGATGTGGTCGGCAGCGTGCCGCTCCTTTTCGCTCCCAAGCGCGCCGCGCTGAAAGTCGACGCCGGCACGCCGGGCATCGTCGATCCGGGAGACGTCCTGCACTACACGATCGAAGTGCAGAACACGGGCGCCGTGCCCGCGACGGGCGCGGTGCTGACCGACCAGGTGCCAGCGAGCACGACCTATGTCGCGGACTCGACCACCTTGAACGGGCTTGCCGTGGGCCGGCCCGACGGAGGCGTCGCGCCGCTCGTGTCGGGCATCCCGATCAGCTCGGCGGATCTCACGCCGCCGCTGCCTGGCGCGGGGCAGGGCACGATCAGCCCGGGGCAGAGCGCGCTGCTCGAGTTCGACCTTCAAGTAAACGCCGGCGTGCAGGCGGGCACGCTGATCACCAATCAGGCGCTCGTCACGACGAACGAGCTGCCGGGGCTCCCGACCGATGGTGACGGCAATCCGGCGACGGGCCCCGAGCCGACCGTGGTCGTCGTGGGCGCCGGACAGCAGCTCACGATCGCGAAGTGGGTCGCGGTGGTGGGAGGCGGGCCTGCGCTCGCCGGCTCGCAGCTCGAATACCTCGTGCAGGTCCGGAACATCGCGGCCGTGCCGGCCTACGGCGTCGTCATCACCGACGATCTCGCCGGAGCCACGCCGGGCAGCCTCGCGTATCTCGCGGGTTCCGCGACGCTGAACGGAGCGCTGACTGGCGTCAGCTTCGCTGGTTCGGTCCTCACGGCCGACTACTCCACTTCGTACGGACCGCTCGCGCCGGGCGCGTCGGTCGTGCTGCGCTTCCGCGCGACGCTCGGCGCGGGCCTCGCGATGGGTACGCGCGTCACGAACGTCGGCGTCGTCACTTGGAACACGACGCAAACGGCGAGCGCGAGCGTCAGCATCGACGTTGGCGGGATGCCGGGCGTCGGCGTCCTCGCCGGCGCCGCGTGGCACGACGCGAACTTTGACGCAGTGCAGGACGCGAGCGAGCGCCCGCTCCAAGGCTGGAGCGTCGAGCTCACGCGCAACGGACTGCCCGTGCAGAGCGTCCTCACCGACGCGAGCGGCACGTACCGGATCGCGGGCGTCGCTCCGAACGCCGCGACCGCCGACCGGTACATGTTGCGCTTCCGCGCGCCCGGGGCGGGCGCGGCGACGGCGTCGCTCGGCACGGCCGACTCCGTCTACACGAACGGCCCGCAGCAGATCTCCGACATCGTCGTGATGTCAGGGGCGAACCTGCAGGGCCTGAACCTTCCGATCACGCCGAATGGCGTCGCCTACGACGCGCTGCTCCGCGCCCCGATCGCAGGCGCGACGCTCACGCTCATGAACGCCGGCGCGGGTGCGCCACTGCCGGCCGCGTGCTTCGACGACGCCGCGCAGCAGGGCCAAGTCACGCTGGGCGAAGGCTTCTACAAGTTCGACTTGAACTTCTCCGACACGGCGTGCCCGAGCGGCGGCAGCTACGTGATCGCCGTCGCCGCGTCGGGCGGCTTCAGCGCCGGCTACTCCCTGATCATTCCGCCGATCTCGACGCCGGCGGCGCCGCTCTCGGTGCCGATGTGCCCGGGCTCGCCAGCTGACGCGGTGCTGGCGACGGCGCAGCACTGCGAGTCTCAGCCGTCGGAGCTCGCGCCGCCGCAGTCCGTGCCTGCGCGCAGCGCCGGCACGAATTATTCGGTGCACCTCGTGCTCGACGACACCAACGCTCCCGGCTCGAGCCAGATCTTCAACAACCATCTCCCGCTCGATCCGGTTCTGACTGGCGCCGTGACCCTCACCAAGTCGACGCCCTCCGTGAACGTCAGCCGCGGCCAGCTGGTGCCCTACGAGATCGTGGTCGCGAACCAGCTGGGGGCGCCGATCCCGGACCTGAGCCTCGCAGACCGCTTCCCCGCCGGCTTCCAGTATGTCGAGGGCTCGGCGCGCCTCGACGGCGTGCCCAGCGAGCCGACGCGCAACGGTCGCGAGCTGCTCTGGGCGAACGTCGGCATCGGCAGCGCAACGCAGCGCACGCTCGCGCTGCTGCTCGCGGTCGGTGCGGGGGTCAGCGAGGGCGAGTTCGTGAATCGCGCGCAGGCGCTCAGCGGCCTGACCGGCCTCGTGCTCTCGCCCGAGGCGACCGCGCGCGTACGCGTCGTTCCAGATCCCACCTTCGACTGCACCGACGTGTTAGGGAAGGTGTTCGACGACGCCGATCGCGACGGTGTCCAAGCCCGCGGCTAGCGCGGTCTGCCGGGCGTGCGGGTCGTGACGGCGCGCGGGCTCATCGCGACGACGGATCGCCACGGTCGCTTCCACATCACCTGTGCGGTCACGCCGCACGATGGCCGCGGCAGCAACTTCGTGCTCAAGCTCGACGATCGTACGCTGCCGAGCGGCTATCGCATGTCGACGCCCGCGCGCCTCGTGCAGCGCGCGACGGCCGGCAAGGCGCTGCGCGTGAGCTTCGGAGCGTCGATCCATCACGTGGTCGGCCTCGACGTGGCCGATGCGGTATTCGAGCCCGACTCGACGGAGATGCGCGCGCACTGGAAGCCGCGTCTCGACCTGCTCCTGGAAGAGCTGCGCAAGCGCCCCGCGATCCTGCGCCTCTCCTACCTCGCGGATCTCGAGAGCGAGGCGCTGGTCGAGCGCCGCGTGCACGCGCTCGAGCACGCGATCGAGCAGGCCTGGAGCGGAGGAAGCCCCGAGCTCACGGTCGAGACCGAAGTGTTCTGGCGGCGCGGAGCGCCAGTCGACGACGGCGCGCAGCGTGGGAAGGCCAGCGCTGGCTGGCGAGCCCTGCTTCCCTCCGTCGACGCCGGTCCGCCGCTGCTCGAGAGTCAGCCCGGTCTCGCGGTGGAGCATCATCTCCCGGCAGACCGGCCGCTCACGCAATGGGCACAGGATCCCGACGTCCTGAAGCGCGAGCGCGGCGACACACTCGAACAGCGCGAGGTCGTCAGCGACCGCGCGAAGATCGTCAAGCTGACCGACGTGGTCCCGCCGATCCGCTTCGAATCGGGCGTCGCGAAGATTCCGCCGAGCACGGTGCAGAAGCTGCGCGAGGTGCTGGCCGGCATGCGCCACCTCGCGAACGTGCGCTTGCATCTCATCGGCCACGCCGACGACCAGCCGTTGTCCGGTCGCCTCGCACACGTGTTCGGCGACAACGAAGGCCTCTCGCGCGAGCGCGCAGGTGAGGCAGCGGAGTTCATCCAGACCGCGCTCGGTCTGCCGCCCGAGGCGGTTGCCTTCGACTGGGCCGGCGACTCCCAACCCGTCGCGTCGAACGCCACCGCCGAGGGGCGAGCGCTCAACCGGCGGGTCGAGGTCGAGGTCTGGTACGACGAGGTCGAGCAGGCGTCGGTGCTCGAGGACGTGGTCGTCCCCGAGGAGTTGCGGCGCTTCAAGGTTTGCCGCACGCAGACGCTCTGCAAGATGCGCTTCCGGGACGGCCAGGCGCGCCGCGCGCGCATCCGCAACCTCGTGCCGCCGCTCCACTACGCAGACGAATCGATCGAGGTGACTGCGTCGTTCGTGGGCGAGGTCGAGCAGGCGCTTGCGAACCTGAAGCACGAGCGGAACCTGACGGTGAAGCTCATCGGCTTCAGCGACGACGCGCCGCTCACCGGCCGCGCCGAGCGCATCTACGGCACGCAGCTCGCCCTCTCGAAGGCGCGCGCGCACCGCGTGGCGCTCGCGCTGAAGGACGCGCTTCGCCTGCCGACTGCAGCGATCGCGAGCGACGGCCTCGGCGCGGCCAAGCCGGTCGCGTCGAACGAAACCGAGCGCGGGCGCGCGCTGAACCGTCGTGTCGAGGTCGAGCTGTGGTACGACGACCCGCTCCAGGAGTTGCCCGACGAGCCCCAGCTCTGTCCTGACGCCGACGACGACGAGATCGTGACGCGGATCTACGAGCCGAGCTTCGGTGCGATCGCTCCGCTCGCGCTGGAAGGCGGCGAGCCCCAGATCCCGCCGGGCTACGCCGAGGCTCTGCGCCGCGCGCTCGCCGAGGCCTCCGGTCGGATGAACGCTCGCCTGCGGTTCGTGGGCTACACGGCCAACGAGCGGCTCGACCGGCGCACTACGCTCGTCTACGGCGACGACATCGGGTTGTCCGCGGCGCGCGCGCGCCGCGCGATGGAACGGATCCAGGCGGAGCTCGGCCCCGCGGCCGCTCACGTCGAGCACGAGGGCCGCGGCTACGTCCACACCGACGACCCGGCGAGCTCGGGCTTCCTCGCGGGCGAGCGCTCGAGCGTGGCGGTCCAGGTGGTCTACGACGAGCTCGTGCCGAGCGATCGGCTCGACGGCATCGACATCGCGCGCCTCACGCGAGAGCTCAAGCCCCAAAACCCGCTCGCCCTGAACCTCATGCGCATCACCGTCGACGGCGAACCGATCGACGACCCGGGCCGGAGCTCCGCCGACACGCAGCGCTGTACCGATGTCGCACTCGAGCGCGCCGACATCCAGTTCGGCTTCGATGGTCTCGCGCCCGTCCCGCGGCTGAGCGTGACCGCGCAGCCGAGCACGCTCGCGCTGCCGGGCGCAGACACGGCTGCCGCTGGCTCGGATGCGAGCGTTCGCTTCGCGAGCTTCACGAACTACGGGCACTTCATCGAGCGCTCCGAGGTGCGCGTCTTCGAGCGCGGCGCCTCGCCAGAGGCGCGCCCGTTGGCGGTGCTTCCCGTGGGCGCGGCAGGCCGTGCGGAGTGGCGACCCGACTCCCTCGAGATCGCGGGCCCCTTGCGCGAGCTGCAGTACGTGCTGCGCGCGTACGGCGCCGAGGGCCGCTTCGATGAGACCTCGCCGCAGCCGCTCTGGGTCACGCGCACGAGCGGCGCTTCAGCCCCGTCTCCTTCGCCCGCCGAGGCGAGCGCGCTGCTCGCCGCGCACGGCGAGACGGGCCCGCTCGCGCGTAGCATTCCGCTCGGGAACGTCGGTGCCGTTACCGTGCGTGGCGCCGGCATCCCGCCGGGCCATTCGGTGTCGCTCGCGGGCACGAGCGTGCCGGTCGACGAGCGCGGCAGCTTTGCCGCCGACGTGCTGCTCCCGACTGGCGTGCACAGCGTCGAGGTCGCCGTGCTCGATGAGGAGGGCAACGGCGAGCTCTTCCTGCGCGATCTCAGCCTGCCGGAGAGCGACTGGCTCTACGTGGGCGTGGCCGACGTGACGCTCTCGACGAGCTTCGGCGACGGACCCGCCGGCGCGCTCACGGGCGAAGACGCTCCGTACGACCCGGACTCGTTCGCGGACGGTCGGCTCGCGTTCTTCCTGACGGGCGGGTTCGGCGAGGGGTGGGGGCTGACCGCGAGCGCCGACACGCTCGAAGGCCCGCTCGAGGACTTGTTCAGCAACTTCCTCGACAAATCGCCGGACGCGCTCTTCCGGCGGATGGATCCCGATCTCCACATGCCGACCTTCGGCGACGACGGCACCGTCACGGAGGCCGCGCCCACCAGCGGCAAGTTCTTCGCGCGCTTGAGCAAGGACGACAGCCACTTGCTCTGGGGAAACTTCCATGCCGGCTATCTCGCGAACGAGCTCGCCCAGGTCGATCGCGGACTCTACGGGGCGAACGTCCGGTACCAGTCGCTGGCGACGACGACGGCCGGCGAGAAGCGCCTCGTGCTCGACGCGTTCGCCGCGGAGCCAGGCACAGTGCCGAGCCGCGAGGAGTTCCGGCTCACGGGCGGATCGCTCTATTGGCTGAACCGACAGGACTTGCTGGCCGGCTCGGAGCGCGTGCGGATCGAGGTGCGCGACAAGGATTCCGGCCTCGTGTCGAGCGTCGTCCACCTCCAACCCACGATCGACTACGACATCGACTATCTGCAGGGTCGCGTCCTGCTCTCCGAGCCGGTCGCGTCGACCGTCGAGGACTCGTTGTTGGTTCGCAGCCAGGGCCTCCCGGGCAACGAGGCGTGGCTCGTCGTGCAGTACGAGTACACGCCGGGCTTCACCGATCTCGACGCGCTCGCGTTCGGCGGCCAGGGCGAATGGTGGCTGAACGATCATCTGCTGTTCGGCTTGACCGCGAACCACAACCAGGACGGCGGCGAGGACAGCAGCCTCTACGCCGGCCACGTCACACTGCGCAAGAGCGCAGAGTCGTGGATCAAGTTGCAAGCCGGTCGTAGCGACGGTCTCGTCTCGAGCTCGCTCCTCTCGAGCGACGGCGGCTTCAGCTTCTTCGGCGCGCCGACGGTGCTGCCGACCGCCGCCGCGGCCGGTGGCTATCGCGCCGAGCTGAGCGTCGGGCTCGGCGATTTCATCGACGGAAGGAGCGGTCGCCTGCACCTGTACGGTCAGCTGCTGGAGGGCGGCTACTCGGCGCCCGGTCAGACCGCGCTCACCGACACGACCCTCTACGGCGGACAGCTCGCACTGCCGCTGTCGACTTCGATCACGCTCGCTGCGAAGGCCGACAGGCGCAATCAGGACGGCGGCCTCGCCACCACGGCGGGCGAAGCGGATCTCGCGTACCGGCTCACCGAGGAGTGGACGCTCAGCGGCGGCGTGCGCAGCGAGCTGCGAGAAGACGCGTCGCCGCTCGTACCAGTCACGCAGGAGGAGGGCAACCGCACCGACGCTATCGCGCAGGCGACATTCGCACCCGGCGGCAGCTGGCGGGGATACGCCTTCGCCCAGGGCACGCTCACCGCGAGCGGCAACCGCGAGGACAACCACCGCGGCGGCATCGGCGGCGCGCGCCGCTTCGGCGAGCGGCTCCTGGCCGAGGGTGAGGTCTCGTACGGCGAGCTCGGGCCCGCCGCGCGAATCGGCACGAGTTATCAGGAATCCGAGCGCAGCCAGCGCTACGTGAGCTACGCCCTCGACAACGACCTGCCCGAGAGCGGCCTGCATCAGCGCCGTGGCAACCTGATCTCCGGTGCGCGTGCGCGCCTGTCGGACAGCGGGAGCGTCTTCCTCGAAGACCGCTACCAGCACGCCGACGTCGCCGACGGCCTCACTCGCTCGATGGGCATCAACTTCGCGCCCGCGGAGCGCTGGACGCTCGGCGGCAACTGGGCGTACGGCACCCTCCGCGACCGCGAGACCTCGGCCGAGACGAAGCGGACCGCGGGAGGAGCGCGCATCGGCTACGCGTTCGAGAGCCTGCAGCTATCGAGTGGCGTCGAGTACCGCTTCGACGAGACCGAGCAGACCGACGGGTCCTTGTCCGAGCGGGACACCTGGCTCTTCCGCAGCTCGCTGAAGCTCCAGCTCGCGCCCAGCTGGCAGGTGGTCGGAAAATTCAACCACTCGTTCAGCGACAGCTCACTCGGCGACTTCTACGACGGTGACTTCACAGAGGGCGTGCTCGGCTACGCGTACCGGCCCGTGGAGAACGACCGCCTGAACGCGCTGGTCAAGTACACGTACTTCTACAACCTGCCGACCGCGGAGCAGCTCACGCCCAAGAGCGTCGCCGCGCAGTTCGTGCAGAAGAGCCACGTCGCGTCGCTCGACCTGACCTTCGACTTGACGAGGTGGTGGTCGATCGGTGGCAAGTACGCCTACCGGCTGGGCGAGGTGAGCCTCGACCGCGCGGATCCGGAGTTCTTCGACAACAGCGCGCAGCTCTTCATCCTACGCAACGATCTGCGCTTCCGGAGGCTGTGGGAGGCATCGCTCGAGGCACGCGTGCTCGACCTGCCTGACGTGAACGAGCGGAAGATGGGCGCGCTGATGGGGATCTCGCGCTACTTCGGGGAGCACTTCAAGGTCGGCCTCGGATACAACTTCAGCGACTTCTCCGAGAACCTGACCGACCTCAGCTACGACGACCACGGCCTGTTCTTGAATCTGGTGGGCTCGCTGTAGGAGCGCCTCACCGGAACTGCGATGTCGCGAGCGTGCAGCGAGCCCGGTCATGCGGCCCTGGCGATCACCCAGCACGAACAGGTGGAGATCGCCGCGGCGCGGCGCACGCGCCCGATCCGCGCGTCGCCGAGGGAGGCGCGCATGAGGCGCTCACCGGATCAGACACGTCCCAGTTCCGGCGGCTGCGCATCTTCGTGATCGATCCGATGCGCGCGCGCTCGACAGAGGCATGCGCCAGGGCCCGGTACAGGGCTGCGAAGAGCCCTCCCTTTTTTGCCGCGTATCCGTGATCGGGGACACGCCAGTTCCCGTCAGACGCGCTTACATCGCAGCCAGCGGGGGTGAGACGGTCTCCGGGCTGACGGAGATCACAGAAGGGAACGAAAATGAGGATCAAGGCATGGACGCTGGGCATTTCCTTCCTCGTCGCGTTGGTCGTACTTGTGGGCGCTGGCGGCAGCGGTCGAGCTGCAGGTGACGAGTGGTTCGTGCTCGCGGAGAAGACCATCAAGGCCGCCGATCAAGGCGTGGAGATCAAGAGCGAAGGCAATCGGTGGGCCAAGGACATCAAGAAGACGAAGATCTCCGTCGACGGAGCGGATGTGGAGCTCGTCAAGGTCGTCCTTCACTGGGACAACCGCCCCGACGACACGATCACGGACATCGGCGTCCTGAAGTCCGGTGGGCAGACGGTTCCCAAGGACGCACCCGGGCTAAAGGGGCGGCTCACCGGGACGACGGTCCAGTACAAGATCGTGGGAGCGGAGAGCGCG
>DATBRS010000246.1:0-59431 GCA_036560185.1 Myxococcota bacterium | reverse complement strand
GAAGTCGTCGCGCTCGTCAACATCGGCTCGCAGGTCGTGAACATCAACATCGTGTCGCGCGGCGCGCCGGCGTTCACGCGCGACATCTCGACGGGCGGCAACGCGTACACCGAAGAGATTCAGAAGGCGCTCTCGGTCAGCTGGGAAGAGGCCGAGCGCATGAAGATCGGCGGCTCGCGCCACGAAGAGAGCCAGGAGGTCGTGCCGCAGGAAGTCGAGGACGCGATCCGCCAGGTCACCGAAACGGTGCTCGGCGAGATCAGCCGCTCGCTCGACTTCTTCGCCGCGACGGCGGCGGAGAGCCGCATCAGCCGGGTGCTGCTCTCGGGCGGCGGCTCGCAAGTCTCCGGCCTCGAGAGCGCGTTCCAGGGCAAGACGAACTTGCCGGTGGAGCGCCTGAATCCGCTCGCGCGGATCGTGGCCGCCGGCAGCCTCGACGCGCGGATGCTCGAGGACCTCGGCCCCGGCCTCTCGGTCGCCACCGGCCTCGCGCTGCGAAGGATGAACGACTGATGATTACGATCAACCTACTCCCGGTTCGTGAAGCGCGGCGCAAGGCTGGGGCGCGCCAGTTCCTGCTGGTCATCGCGGCGTCGGTCGCGGCGTCGGTGGCGCTCTCGTCCGTCCATCACGTGTGGTTCCGGAGCGAGGTCGCAGGGGCGAAGAAAGCGGCCGCCCGCATCCAGACCGAGATCGACGGCTACGCGCCGCAGCTCGCGCAGGTCGAGAAGTTCCGCGCCGCGAAGGCGGACATCGAGAAGAAGCTCCGCGTGATCGACGAGCTCTCGGTCGCGCGCAGCGGCCCGGTCCACCTGTTCGACGAGATCGCGACGCACCTGCCCGATCGGATGTGGCTCACCAAGCTCGAGGTCGAAGGCCAGCAGCTCACGATCGAGGGCGTGAGCCTCGACAACGAGTTGGTCGCGCTCTTCCTGACGGCCATGAACGCGTCGCCTCACTTCGCGGACGTCGAGCTGCTCGAGACGCAGGCCAAGGACGTCGACGGATACAAGCTCAACGCCTTCCAGATGTCGGCGGTGCTCGAGGGTGCCGCGCCGTCGGATGCGGACGCGAAGAACCCGGCGGCCGCGAAGCACGCGACTGCGAGCGCTGCATCCCCCGCGCTCGCGGCGCGGTAGGAGAGGGCCATGGAACTCGGTCTCGAGAAATATCAGGCGCAGCTCGACAAGCTCGCGAAGCTGCCGCGCGGAGTCCGCATGGGGATCGCGCCGGCGCTCTGCGCGCTGGTGTTCGGTGCCTACACGTACTCGTTCTTCCTGCCCGCGCGCGCCGAGCGCAATGCGGCGCGCGAGCAGCAGCTGCAGCTGCAGCGCCGGCTCGCGGAAGTGCGCGCGGTCGCCGGCAACGAAGCGCAGGTGAAGGAAGAGATCGCGATGCTCGATCGCAAGCTCAAGGAAGCGCTGCGACAGCTGCCGAACGACAAGGAGCTGCCCGGACTGCTCACCGACGTGTCGAGCCTCGGCAAGAACGCGGGCCTCGAGTTCAAGTCGTTCCGGCCCGGCACCGAGGTGCGCAAGGCGTTCTACGCCGAGGTTCCGATCGAGCTCGAGTTCACCGGCCGGTACCACGACATCGCGCGCTTCTTCGACGACATCTCGCGGCTGCCGCGCATCGTGAACATGGGCGAGATGACGGTGTCGATCGCGCGCGAGACCTCGGACACGACGCTGCTGAAGGTCGATGGCCGCGCGACCACGTTCCGGTTCGTCGAAGACAAGCCGGCGCCGGCTGCTGGCGGCGCGCCCGCACCGGGCGGCGCTCAGCCGAGCGCGACGGGCGATGCAAAGGGGGGCCAGGGATGAAGAAGACTGCGCGCAGCGCCGTGCTGGCTTCCGGGCTCGCGCTCGCACTCGCGGGCTGCAGCGAGCAGGGGCCGACGGCGAACGCAACCGACTTCGAGAAGGCGCGCGCCGAAGCCGTCGCGAAGGCGCCGACCGTCGCGACCGCGGCGCCGGCGGCGAAGCCTGGCGCTCCCGCCGAGGACAAGGGCGGCGTGCGCACCAATTATGGCGTCGCCTCCGCCGACTACCGCTACGACCCCGCTGGCAAGCGTGATCCGTTCCGCTCGTTCGTGAAGGACAAGCTGAACGACGACAAGCTCGACCTGACGAGTCCGCTCGAGCAGTTCGAGCTGGGTCAGCTGACGATCTCCGGCGTGGTCTGGCAGGCCGATCGCCGCCGCGCGCTGGTCCTGGATCCGTCCGGCCAGGCCTACGTCGTGAAGAACGGCGATCGGATCGGAAAGAACGATGGAGTCGTCACGGAGATCAACGACTCGTCGATGTTGGTTCTCGAGTCCTACGTCGATTTCCACGGCGACAAGACCGAGAAAGAGATCGAGATGCGCATTCGGCAGAGCACGGGAGGGTGAGCACGATGTCCGCACTTCGTAACTATCTGAATGGCGGGGTTCTCACCCGCGCGGCTACTGCGCTGGCGCTCGCGCTGGCGCTGGGCTGTGCCTCGGCCCCGACGCCGACGGCCTCGGAGGACGAGGGCTCGTCCGACGAGATTGGCCTCGCCTCGAGTGAGAGCGAGGGCGCGGGAGATCCGTGGGCGCAGCAAGGCGTCTCGGACGAGAGCGCGCGGCTCGCCGCGGAGGACGCGGCGCGCGTCGCTGCCGACGCGGCAGCGGCCGCATCGCCCGCGACGAAGCTCACGGGCGTCTCGGCGCGGGAGCAGGACGGCGGCGTGATCGTCGAGCTCGCGGCGGACGGCCGCATCGACGGCGCGGACGTCTTCACGGTGGCGGATCCGCTCCGCCTCGTGATCGACCTGCCCAAGCTCAAGAGCGAAGGCGTGCCCGCCAAGAGCGAGCTCGCTGGCGCGCTCGTGTCGCGCGTCCGCATCGCGCAGCACCCGGACAAGGTCCGTGTGGTGATCGACGCCGCGGACGGCGTGACGAGCTTCCCGGCGCAGACCGCGCAGGCGCTCGCGGGCGGCTTGTCGGTGGCGATGGGCAGCTCGGCTGCAGTCGCGGCCGATGAGGCGGTGCAGGTCGCGACCGAGACCACCGAGACCGACTCGTCGCCGATCGAGGGAGCGACGGAGCCGGCGCCGGCAGCGATGCCCGAGGAGAGCGCGGCGGCCGAGGTCACCACGCAGAAGGTGCTGGGCGTGCAGTTCGACACCTCCGCCGAGCGCGACCGCATCGTGGTCGTGAGCGACGGTACGGCGAAGTACACGGCGTGGGAGCCGGACGCGGAGACGTTCGTCATTCGCATCGGCGGCGCCACGATCCAGGAAGAGGCGCAGGTGCGGATCGCGCCGGAGAACCCGGGCGTGGTCTCGCTCGTCACCGCCTTCGATCAACCGGAGATGGCGACGCCCGAGGTTCGCGTCGTCGTGAAGCGCGCGGCCGGCGTGAAGCCGACCGTGCAGCAGAACGGCGCGATGCTGGTGATCGACTTCGCGAACACCGCGAAGGCCGAAGCGGTGCCGGTGATGGCGGCCGCGGCGGACGAGCAGATCGAGACGGCGGGCGCGAAGGCCGAGGCGGCCGCGCAGCCGAGCGCGGCGAGCGACCCGTCCGCGGCGCCGGCGTCGGCGAGCTCGCCGGCGGCCGCAGAGGCGGCGCAGCTGCGCGCGCCGGCATCGATCGAGACGAACGGTTCGATCGACGAGCTGGAAGAGGGCGGGCTGCTCACGGGCAAGACCTACAGCGGCCGGCGCATCTCGCTCGACTTCAAGGACGTGGAAGTCGACGACGTGCTGCGCCTGATCGCCGAAGTCTCCGAGCTCAACGTGATCGCGGGCGACGAAGTGAGCGGCAATGTCACGATTCGCCTGGTCGACGTGCCCTGGGACCAGGCCCTCGACGTGATCCTGCTGACGAAGGGCCTCGGCTTCGTGCGGGTCGGCAACGTGCTGCGCATCGCGCCGACCGACGTGCTGAAGACCGAGGAGGCGGCGCGCCTGGAAGAGCGCCGCGCCAAAGAGAAGCTCGAGGATCTCGTCGTCAAGCTGCAGCCCGTCAACTACGCCAACGTCGCGGAAGTCGCGAAGCTGGTGAAGAAGCTGCTGTCGGCGCGCGGCACGGTCGACGTCGACCAGCGCACCAACACGGTGATCCTGAAGGACATCGCGGCGGTGATCGACGAGGCGACCGCGCTCATCAAGGCGATCGACACGCAGACGCCGCAGGTGATGGTCGAGGCGAAGATCGTCGAGGCGAACCTCGACTTCCTGCGCGAAGTGGGCTCGCGCTGGGGTGCGGGCGTGCAGCCGCTGACGGATGCCTGGGATCCGGACAGCGCCCCGCTCACCAGCTCGGGGCCGACGCAGGCGCTCGGCAGCGACGCCTTCCGCCTGCGGCCCTCGGGCGCTGGCAGCAACGGCTTCGCGGTGTCGAACCCGATCACCGAGCTCGCGACCGGCGCGATCAACCTCGGCGCGTTCATCCTGGATGAGCGCTTCGACGTGGATCTCACGCTGGCCGGCGCCGAGAGCCACGGCGAGGGCAAGGTGATCTCCAGCCCGCGCGTCGTGACTCTCGACAACCGCAAGGCGAGCATCGAGCAGGGCGTGTCGATCCCGTTCCAGACCTTCGAGGACGGCGACGCCAAGCTCGAGTTCATCGATGCGGTGCTCTCGCTCGACGTCACGCCGCACATCACCGCGGACCGCAGCATCATCATGAAGATCGAAGTGAAGCGGAACGCGCCGGATGACAGCGTGCCGACGCCGACGGGCTCGCCGGCGATCGCGAAGAACGAAGCGACCACCGAGACCCTGGTGGCGGACGGACAGACGCTCGTGATCGGCGGCATCTACGTGGTGCAGACGGCCGACCGCGAGAGCCGCGTGCCGTACTTCCACCGCGTGCCGGTGATCGGCAACGCGTTCAAGAACAAGGAAGTCCGCGACATTCGCAAGGAGCTTCTGGTGTTCGTGACGCCGCGCATCGTGGTCAACCCGGAGCTGGGTTCGTAGTCCAGCGCCGAGCTACTGAGCCGGGCCCGGCATCGCTCCCCGCGATGCCGGGCCTTCTCGTTCCTGGCGCACACGGAATCGCGCTCGCCGCGACTAAGCTGCGGCGCGATGCAGCGGACGATCTTCCTGGTGGGCCTGATGGGTGCTGGAAAATCCAGCGTCGCCCTGGAGCTCGCGAAGCGGCTCGGCTGCGCGGCCTACGACTCGGACGCCGAGATCGCACGCGAGGCCGGCACGACGATTCCCGAGATCTTCGCGCGCGAGGGCGAGGCCGCGTTTCGCGCGCGAGAACGCGCGGTGATCGAGCGGCTCGCGGCGAGCCGCGCGGTCGTCGCGCTCGGAGGCGGCGCAATGGCGCAGCCGGGCGCGCCGGAGCGCTTGCGGGCGAGCGGCGTCGTCGTCTACCTGCGCGCGCGTGCGGAGACGCTTTCGCGCCGCGTCGGCTCGGGCGTTTCGCGGCCGCTGCTCGCGGGGCTGGACGCAGCGGGGCGACTCGCGAAGCTGCGTGAGCTGCTCGCGCAACGGGAGCCGGCGTACATGCAGGCGCACCACATCGTCGACTCGAATACCGGGAATCCGCGCCGGATCGCGCGCGAGATCGAAGCGCTGCTGACCCGGGAGCAGGCATGACGTCCGCGACGGCTGCGGGGCTCACCATCCACGTCGAGCTCGGTGCGCGCGGCTACCCGATCCAAATCGGCGTCGGCACGCTCGGGCAGCTCGGCAGCGCGGTGAAGGAGCGCACCGGGGCGAGCCGCGCGTTCGTGGTCACGGTGCCGCCGGTCGCGAAGCGTTGGGCGCCGCCGGTCGAGCGTTCGCTGAAGGCGGCGGGCCTGACGGTGAAGCGGCTCGTCGTCCCGGATGGCGAGCGCAGCAAGAGCCTGCGGCAGGCGGAGCAGCTCTACGACGCGCTGCTCGCGGCCGAGGCCGACCGCGGCAGCGTGCTGATCGCCCTCGGCGGCGGAGTCGTCGGAGATCTCACCGGCTTCGTCGCGGCGACGCTGCTGCGCGGTGTCGCCTTCGTGCAGGTTCCGACCAGCCTGCTGGCGATGCTCGACTCCAGCGTCGGCGGCAAGACCGGTGTGAACGTGAAGCGCGGCAAGAATCTGGTGGGCGCCTTCCATCAGCCGAAGCTCGTGTGGATCGATGCCGCGACGCTCCGCTCGCTGCCGCGCCGCGAGCTGCTCGCCGGGCTGGCCGAGGGCGTGAAGCACGCCGCGATTCGCGACGCGAAGCTGTTCGCCCTGCTCGAGCGTGAGCTCGAGCGGCTGCTCGCCCTCGATCCGGAGGTCCTGCTGCCGTTCTTGGCGCGCAACTGCGCGATCAAAGCTGGCGTCGTCAGCCGCGACGAGCGCGAATCGGGCGAGCGCATGCTGCTCAACTTCGGCCACACGCTCGGGCACGCCGTCGAGGCGCTCTCGAAGTACCGCGGCGTGCTGCACGGGGAGGCGGTCGCGATGGGCATGGCGTTCGCCGCCCGGCGCAGCGAGGAGCTCGGCTTGGCGGCGCCCGGCAGCGCGGTCCGCCTGGTGGCCCTGCTCGCGCGGGCGGGGCTCCCGACCGAGCTGCCGCCGTTCCCGCGGCGCGCTTATCTCGATGCGATATCCGCCGATAAGAAGCGGCGGGACGCGCACATCCGCTTCGTCGCGCTGCGTATGATCGGCAGCGCGGAGACGGTGCCGCTGCGCCCAGAAGAGATCCTTCCCCCGGCGCTGCGAACAGGGGCGAAACGCTGATGAGTCAGACGCGAACGAGCGAGACGGACAGTGCGGCGCTCGCCGCGCGCGCCGAAGGCGAACGCCGCGCGGGCCGGCCCGATCGCGCGCGCGAGCTCGCACACGCCGCGCTCGACGCGGAGGCGCCGCATCCGGTGGCGCATGTCGCCTACGCGCTCGCGCTGATCGACTCCGGCGATCTCGTGACCGCCCATCGCGCGCTCGAGGCCGCCTATCTCGCGCTCGGCGGCGAAGTCGAAGAGCCACAGGCCGTGCTCGCTGCGCCCGCAGCGCTCTCAGAGCTCGCCGACGACGAAGTCGAGGACGCATTCGAGACAGCGGAAGCGCAGGCCGACGAGATGCACGACGCGAATGAAGTCGCCGCCGCTGCGCTCGAGCTCGTCGAAGACGGCGTGCCCGAGGGCGTCGACCTCACCTCGGCGGAGTCTCCTTTCGCGACGGAGACGGTGGCCGGCTTGCTCGAGCGGCAAGGACAGCGCGAGCGTGCGGACGAGGTGCGCACGGCTGCGCGGCTGCGGGGACAATTCCGTGAGCAGCGATTGGATGAGGCGCGACGCGAGAAAGTCGTCGCCACCCTCACGCGCTGGCTCGACAACTTGCGGAGGCGAACGGCATGAGCTTCGAGACGATTCTCGGCGCGATCGTGAACCAGTGCCCGGGCTGCATCGGGATCGCGCTGATGGGCGCGGACGGGATCCCGATCGCGGAAGTCGGCGGCGCCGGCGAGAGCGACGAGGTGACGCTGCTCGGCGTCGAGTTCGGTCGCGTGCTGGACGAGGCGCGCAAGGTCGCGTCCACCGTGAACGGGGGGGAGCTGGACGAGCTCGTGATCGCGATGGCGCGGACGCAGGTGGTGCTGCGTGCGGTCGATCGCGAGACGTTCTTCGTACTGGCGCTCGATCCCACCGGGAACCTCGGCAAGGCCCGCTACCTGCTGCGCCGCCACACGCTCGACGTGCGCGAGCAGCTCTAGCCCGTGCGGCGTAGCGAGCAGCGCGCTCGAAGCTGGGCCGCGGGAACTGCGCGGCTACCGTGCGCCGCATGCCCAACATCCTCGTCCTCCACGGGCCGAATCTGAACCTGCTGGGTGCCCGCGAGCCCGCGCTGTACGGCACGACGACGCTCGGCGAGATCGACGCGCGCCTGGTCGCGCTCGGGCGCGAGCGCGGTGCCGAGGTGCACTGCTTCCAATCGAACCACGAGGGCGGCCTGATCGACCGGATTCACGAGGCGCGTACCTGGGCGCACGGCCTGATCGTGAACGCCGGCGGCTTGACGCACACCAGCGTCGCGCTGCGCGACGCCATCGCGGGCGTCTCGCTTCCGGCGATCGAGGTGCACCTCTCGAACATCTTCGCACGCGAGGAGTTCCGGCAGCAGTCGCTGCTCTCCGGGGTGTGCGTGGCGATCGTTTCGGGCTTCGGCGCCGACAGCTACCGGCTCGGCCTCGAGGGCCTGCTCACCCGCCTCGCGAAGTGAGCCGAAGCCTCGCAGGCTCCCACCGCGGGGCGCAGGCTCCGTCGGAGTAGAGGCCCGCCGGATTCGCCCCGCCCGGGCTCGCCTTGGGCGGCTCCTGCCTCAAGAGGCCCCCCCGCCGTCCCGATATGAACCCGTATTGGGGGAGGCGAACCCGCTCGGCGGGGGCGCTGCGCCGTGTTGGGGAAGAGGGGGCGCTCGTTTGGCGGTGAACAAGCGGAAGATCCTCGAGTCTGCCCAAAAGCACCTGCAACGCGGGGCTTTGGACAAGGCGCTCGAGGACTACCAAACCCTCCTCAAGGCGGATTCGAAGGACTCGAACATCCGCCTCAAGGTGGGCGATCTCCACTTGAAGCTCGGTCGCACCTCCGAGGCGATCGACGCCTACCTGCGCGTCGCCCAACAATTCACGAACGAAGGTTTCGACGCGAAGGCGGTCGCGCTCTACAAGCAGGTCACGAAGCTCGACGAGAAGCGCTTCGAGGTCCACGCGCAGCTCGGCGAGCTGTACCAGCGCATGGGCCTCACCTCCGAGGCGATGCGGGCGATCCAGTTCGCGGCGGACGGCGCGCACCGCGCGGGCGACAAGAGCCAGGCGCTCGGCCTGCTGCGGCGCATGGCGGCGCTGGATCCCACGAACACGACCAGCCGGCTCAAGGTCGCCGACTTGTTGCGGGCGGAAGGGAAGGTCGACGACGCGCTCGCCGAGTACGACGAGGTCGTGCGCGAGCTCGAACGCCAGAAGAACGCCGAGGGGCAGATCAAGGTGCTCGAGCGCGCGCTCGAGCTCGCGCCCGCGCGCGCCTCGACCCTGCGCGCGCTCGCGCAGGCTGCGCTCGAGACCGGCGCGAAGCAGCAGGCGGAGAAAGCGGCGCGGAGCCTGGTCGCCGCGATGCCCGACGACGTCGCCGCGCTCGAGCTGTTAGGGACCGTGCTCGAGCGCATCGGGCGCGACGAGGAAGCCGCAGAGACCTTCCGCGGCCTCGCGGAGATCTTCCGCGCTCGCGGCGACGAGGATCGCGCGCGCGCGCTCACGCAGCGCTACGGGGCGGGCGCGGCATTCGAGGCCGGGGATTCCGGCCCGCTCGCGCTCGAGGGCGATCCGACCGATCTCGAGATCGATCCGGATCTCGACGCCTCGCTCGGCCTCGTCGACGCCGTTGAGGACGAGTCCGCAGAGCCGCCCGCGAGCGACGAGCCGGACGAGCTCGGCGAATCGTCCGACAGCACGCTTCAGCCGAGCGGCGATCTCGCGGAGGAGATCGCACCGGCGGGCGACTCCGACTCCGATGCAGACTTCGACCAGTTGCTCGCCGAGGCGAGCGTGTTCTCGCGCTACGGCAAGCACGAGCGTGCGATCGAGACGCTGCGCTCGGCGCTGCGCGTCGAACCCGGGAACGCGGCGGCGCTCGAGAAGCTGGGCGAGTCGCTGGTCGCGATCGGGAACAAGCCGCACGCCTCGTCGGCGCTCGCACGTGCGGGCGCTGCTTATGGCGATGCAGGCAACGCCGAAGGCGTCGAGCGCGTGCGGCGCTTGCTCGCGCCCCTCGATGCGCGCGCGGCGTCTGCGCTGGCCGCGCCGCCGGCGAGCGAGCCGGCGACGGATGCGCTCGCCGATCTTGACTCCGGCGACGTCGACATCGAGATCGACGCCGGCGATCACGACTCGCTCGCGGGGCCAGAGCCCAGCGCAGCGCCGGACCCGGCAGCGAGCGCAGCCGACGACGACTTCTCAGGCATCGACATCGACGTCTCGGGCGATCTCGCGGACGCTCCGGCCGAGGAATCGCCGCTGCGCGAGAACGCCGCGCCCGCTTCGACGCCGAGTGACGACGAGGGTGAGTTCTCCTTCGACGACCGAGCGGACGGGGCGAAGACGGAGGCGCCTCCCGCGAAACCGGCGGTGGCGACTCCGGCGCACCCTGCGCAGGGGGCTGCGAGCTCGGTTCAAGCAGACCTCGAAGAGGCGGAGTTCTATCGCGAGCAGGGACTCCTCGAAGAGGCGCGCGCTCTCTACGCGCGCGTGCTCGCCGCGAAGCCGGGCCACCCCGTTGCACAGGCGAAGCTGGCCGAGGTCGAGGCCGCCAGCGCGGCATCGCTCGACCTCGACCTACCTGCGACGAGCGCGCAGTCGCCCGCCGCCGCCGAGGAGGCGGACTCGCTCAGCGATCTCACGACGCCGGAGTACGCCGCGCCCGTCGCATCCCCCATCGCTCCGCCGGCGCCCGCCACACCGCAAGCCGCGCCGCGCGCTGCGCAGCCGGCGCCGGTCGCGGCTCGCGAGGAGGCCCCGCCCGAAATGTTAGGGGGCGCGGACTTCGATCTCGCGGCGGAGCTGTCGGGCGCCTTCGACGAACCGGGCGCCGCACGCACGGCATCCGGGAACTCCGACGGGGACGGCTTCGCGGAAGTGTTCGCCGCCTTCAAGGCCGGCGTGAAGCGAGAGGTGGAGGACGGCGACTACGAGGCGCACTTCGATCTCGGCATCGCCTACAAGGAGATGGGCCTGCTCGAGGATGCGATCGGCGAGTTCCGCGTCGCCCACGGCGATCCCGGCCGGAGCCTCGCGTGCCTCCACTTGATGGGCGTTTGCGCACTCGACCTCGGACGCGCCGGCGACGCGATCGCGCACTTGTCCGAAGCGCTGGCGCGCGGACAGCTGCCGGCGGAGCAGGAAGCCGCGCTGCGCGTCGATCTCGGTCGCGCTTATCAGGGGAACGGCGACCGCGCGCGCGCGCGGCGCGAGTTCGAGGCCGCGCGCGGCGTGGACCCGAGCTTCGGGGATATCGACCGCTTGCTCGCGGAGCTGGCCGCAGCGCCGCCCGCGCCCGCTGATGGCGGTGAGACCTTCGAATCCTTCGACGACTTCGTCGGAGACCATGGCAGCGAGCCGCCGAGAGTCGCGCCCGCAGCGAGCTACGAATCCTTCGACGAGCTCGTGACTGGGGAGGATTCGGACGCGATCCAGAGCGCTCCGGCCGAGGCCGAGGTGCTCGACCTGCAGGACGAGGTGGTCGAGGACGAGAGCGAGCCGAGCGCACCGCCGGAGCCTCCGCCGCGCAGGGCCACGCGCGCTCCGGAGCCGCCGCCGGATCCGCCCAAGCCGGCGCCCCCGAGCGCTCCGGCCGCGCCGCAAGGCCCCGGGTCGCCGGGAGCGCCGCGCCGCAAGAAGAAGATCTCATTCGTCTAGCCGCTTAGGAAATGGAGTCCCCGTGGAGCATCTCGCGACCTTCGGCCTCGACCGTGATCCCTTCGGCTGCGACGCGCAGCTCATCTGGTACTTCGACGGAGCGGGGTTCGCCGCCGCGACGCAGCGGCTGCACCGCGCGGCCACGCAGGCGAAGGGCCTGTGCGTCGTTTCCGGGCGCGGCGGCGTGGGCAAGACGATGCTCGCGCGCCACCTGCTCCAGACCCTCGACGAGGAGGTGTTCGAGGCGAGCCTGCTGGTCGCGGTGCCAGGCGTCACGGACATGCGCTGGCTGCTGACGCGCTGGGCCCAACAACTCGGCGTCGAGGCCCCGTCGAACGAGCTCGCGACGGCACTCGCGCAGGTGTACGAGCAGCTTGCGATGGTGCGCGAGGAGGGCCGCAACGCCGTCCTGATCGTCGACGAGGCGCAGGTGCTCGTGGACCGGGGGTTGCTCGCGGAGCTGCGCGGCCTGCTGAATCTCGAGTACGAAGAGAAGCGCTTGCTGACGATCATCCTGGTGGGGTCGCCGGCTCTCGCGGACGCGGTCGCCGCCGAGCCCGCGCTCGCCGAACGCGTGGACCTGCGCATCACGATTCAGCCGCTGCAGCCGAAGGAGGTGGAGGGCTACGTGCGCCACCGCATCCGCGCCGCGGGCGGCAACCCCGCGATCTTCGAGTCGAGCGCGGTCGCGAGCTTGATGCGGCTGTGCGGGGGAGTTCCGCGCCGGATCAACGCGCTCGCGGACGACGCTCTCTACGAGGCGCATCGCGCCGGCCGCGTGAGCGCGACGGCGGCGCACGTCGAGCACGCGGCCGCGGAGCTCGGCATCGGCGCCGCTGATGGCATCGAAGCGCAGCCGCAAGCGGCGCCGCTCGCCGGGCCGCCCGCGAGCGTGCGCGCGGACCGCACGCCGGCCGCCCCCCCGCCGATGAAGCGCCGCGAATCCACGCCGAGTGAATCTCCGTTCGAAACCTCCGCCGAGGAACTCGACCTCGGCGACGTCGTCGCCGAACCGACGGGTCGTCGTTCCGCCGTGGCCTCCGCGACCGTCATCATGTCGGGCCCGCTGGCGGATGCCGGAGCAGGGGCGACGCGAGAGTTCGCGCTGGACGACACCAGCGAGCTCGAGGATCTGTTCGCCGACATCGTCGACGAATAGCCCCACCTTATATTGCGGCCGAGTATGCGCGCGGGTAACCATCGCCTCGTGCGCGAGTAGCTCAGCTGGTAGAGCATCGGCTTCCCAAGCCGAGTGTCGCGGGTTCGATTCCCGTCTCGCGCTCCAGCTTTCCGAAGGGAAGTCGCACGGGTAGCGCTTGCGCCCCTTCGCCCGCGGAGTCGGACCCGTAGCAGCGCAGTGCGACGCCGGCACCGATGTGGTCGACAACAACGTCATCTTCGAGATGGGTTCGGGCGCCGGAGACATCGACGGCGAGTACATTCCGCAGTCGAGTGATTGCGGCTCAGGTATCGACGACCGATGACTCCGCGCGCACATCACGACGGCAGCGTCAGCTGATCACCGAGATCGCCCGGCTTCTCGTCGCTCAGCCGCACGACACAGTCGTGGTTGCACGAACCGGCGGCGAGGTCCAGGTCGATCGCGACGAGCGACCCAATGACGCGGGCGACGAACTCCTGCCGCGTCGTGGTGTCGTTCTCGAGCCAGATCAGCCCGCTGTTAGGCAGCGTCTCTGGATCGACGATGGGCGTGGCGCCAGCGGGCGGCGAGAGCAGCCGGCCGACACAGCGGCCGGGCTCGCGTTTTGGCGGTGGGAATTCGCGACTAACCGGTGAGAACCGTGAGTTGCTCGCGAGTCACGCCGGCGTCGTGCTGCGCGATCGCGGCGAGCACGATGCGCTCGGAGGCGTCGCCACAGCGAGCACGGTTGAAGTCATTATCGCCTCATCTGAGGGCGGTATTCCACCTCCCTGGGCCGCCCGCTGGCAAGTCGGCCTATAAACACGAGACAATGCTCGTCGGGTCGGGCGACGGAACACCCAAGCGCTCGGGATCGCATGGATCGGGGCGCCAACCGTTCGAGGGATCACCATGAGCACGCAACCCAACTACGATCCTGCGTTGGAAGGCGGAACTCCGACGGCCGGCTGAAGCGCATGCCGGGCGCCTCGCAGAAGCGTTCGCTCCGACGGCTGGTCGCCGTTCTCGCCCCGCTGTCCCTCGGTGCGTGTGCCGTGGGTCCCGATTTCACGCGGCCCGCCGTGCCGTGGCTCGAGGACTGGTCCGCCGATGCGCTGCGGGCAGCGCAGCAGGAAGCGCTCACGCAGAGGCCGGTGCAGGTCGACCAGTGGTGGCGCGAATTCGACGACGCGGTGCTCGAGAAGCTCGTGGAGGAGGCGCAGCGCCTGAATCCCGGCGTGCGCACCGCGGGCCTTCGGATCCTCGAGGCGCGCGCTGAGCTCGGGATCGCCGGCAGCGGCCTCTACCCCCAGCTGCAGCAGCTCGGGGCCAACGGCCTGTGGGTCGGAACGAAGCAGGGCGAAGGCTCGTCTCGGGATTTCTGGACCGCCACCGGCTCGCTCGACGTCATCTGGGAGCTGGACTTCTGGGGCAGGTTCCGTCGCGGCGTCGAGGCCGCAGATGCAGGCTACCTCGCGAGCATCGCCCAGTACGACGATGTTCAGGTGCTCGTCGCCGCCGAGGCCGCGAGCCTCTACGCAAGCATCCGCACCCTCGAGCTGCGCCTCCGCATCGCGCACGAGAACGCTGCGCTGCAGGAGCGCAGCCTCGAGATCACGGAGCGCCTGTTTCGCAGCGGCAACGAGTCCGAGCTCGACCTGCAGCAGGCCCGCACTCTCTACCTGAGCACGCTGGCGACGATCCCGGAGCTCGAGGCCGGCCTGTACCAGACCCAGAATGCACTGGCGATCCTGCTCGCACGGCCGCCCGGCCCGCTGCCGGAGTTGGATGTCGGGCGCGAGCGAATCCCCGACGCAGACCTCGGAATCGTCGCCGAGATGCCGACCGACCTGCTGCGCCGCCGGCCGGACGTGCGCACAGCGGAACTCCAGCTGGCCGCTCAGTCGGCCCGCATCGGGGTCAGCAAGTCAGAGCTCTTTCCTGCAGTCGCGCTCGGCGGCTCGCTCGTCCTCTCGACATCCTCCGTGATGCGATCGCCCTACGCTGTCGACTGGGCAGTCGGCCCCGCCTTCGTCTGGAACTTCGACTACAACCGGCTCAAGGATCAGGTGCGTGTGCAGGACGCGCGCTTTCAGCAGCTCTTCGAGCAGTACCAGGACACCGTGCTTCGCGCGGCCCGGGAGCTGGAGGACGCGGCCATCGCTTTCGCCCAGCTTCGCGCACAGGTCGCGATCCTCGAGGAATCGGTCCAGGCGGCGCGCCGCTCCCTCGACATCGCCGACGTGCAGTACCGCGAAGGGCTCGTGGACTTTCAGAGGGTGCTCGACTCGCAGCGCTCACTGTTCAGCCAGCAAGAGCGTCTCGTGGCGACGAAGGGCGGTGTCGCGCAGAGCCTGATCGCTCTATACAAGGCGATGGGCGGCGGATGGCAGCCTGGCCGCTCGCTGCCGATCGTCGATGCAGAGACTCGCGCTGAGATGGCCGATCGCAGCAACTGGGAGCGACTCCTCGACGCGCCGCTCCCGCCTGCGGCCGAAGATCCCCAGCCGCCTCACCAGACCGACACGCAGTGAACCAACCCCCCGACTCTTCGCCTGCTCCGCCCGCCGATCGCGACGCCGGGAGCGCCTCTCGCAAGGGCTCCGCGATCGTCGCCACGCTGATCCTGATTAGCCTCGTGCTGTACCTGGTCGGCGATCGGCTGACGCCTTCCACTTCTCAGGCCCGAATCCAGGCCTTCGTGGTGCCGGTCGCGGCCGAGGCGGCGGGCAAGGTCGTGAAGGTCCACATTCGCGACAACGACGCGGTGGTGGCCGGGCAGCCCCTCTTCGACATCGATGTCGTGCCGTACGAGATCGCGCAGCAAAGCGCCGAGGCCGCCTACGCCCTCGCACTCGACTCTGCCGAAGCCTCCCACGCCGGCGTCGACGGCGCGCGCGCCTCCCTGAAGGTGGCCGAGGCCAATCGCGAGATGGCCGAGCGTGACGCCGAGCGCCAGGAACGCCTGTACGCCGAGGATCCCGGCGCGATCTCGGTTCGCCGCCTCGAGATCGCGCAGGCTACGCGCGAGGAGGCGCGCAGCAAGGTTCGAGCTTCCGAGGCCGACCTGCGCATGGCGCTCGAGGCCGCCGGCGAGATCGGAGAAGCGAACGCGCAGGTGAAGGGCGCCCGCGCCGCGCTCGACAAGGCGATGCTCGACCTCCGTAACACCCGCGTGCTCGCTCCCGCAGGCGGCACGGTGACGGACCTGCGCACCGACGTCGGCCACTTCGTGCAGGCAGGCGCGCCCGTGATGACCCTCGTCGCCGATCGCGACCTGTGGATCAGCGCCGACATGACCGAGAACAACCTCGGACACATCGACATCGGCGACGAGGCGGCCATCGTCCTCGACGTCCTGCCCGGCCACGTGCTGAAGGGCCGCGTTCGCAGCATCGGCCGCGGAGTCGACAGCGGCCAGCAGTCGCAGTCGGGATCGTTGCCGACGGTGCAGAACGATCGCGACTGGTTGCGCCAAGCCCAGCGCATCCCGGTCTCGATCGAGTTCGACGCCGACTCAAATCCGTCGCTCGCGGGCGCGCACGTCGGCGGCCAGGCCGAGGTGCTCGTCTACGCCGGCGACAACCCCCTGATGAACGTGCTCGGCGCGATCTACATCCGTGTCTCGAGCTGGCTCTCCTACCTCTATTGAATCTATTGAGGGCGAGTCGTGAGCCCCGGCGACAAGGCGACACTGCGACTGGCCGTGGGGCTCGGCCTGGCGGTTCTCGTCGCCTACGGGCTGGACCTCGCGGTTCCGTTCGTCGTGTGCGTGCTGTCCGTGGTCGTGTTGAGCAGGCCGGGGCCTCCAGTCCCGCTGGTGAAGGGCCTCGTCGTCGCGCTCCTCCTCGCCGGACTGGTCGCGGTCGGGATCGCGATGGTTCCGTTGCTCGAGCACTACGCGTTCGCGGGCGCGCTGCTGACGGCAGTCGTGCTGCACGGGCTCTTCTACAAAGGGCTGGTCGGCGGTAACCCGCTCAGCAACGTGCTGGTCCTGTCGTTCGCGCTGATCCCAGTCGCTGGCGTCGCGGAGCAGGCTCTGGTCGGCGAGCTGAGCGTCGCACTCGCGACCGGCGTCGGCGTCGGCGTGCTGGTGAGCGCTGTCTCCCACGCGCTGTTCCCGGACCCGCCGCCACCTGCCGACGCGATCACCAAGGCGCGGCTGGAGCCGGAGGCGGCCGCGTGGATCGCCGTACGGGCCACGCTGATCGTGATGCCGGTCTTCGTGCTCGCGCTGACCGATCCGTCCTTCTACCTGGCGGCCGTAATGAAGACGGTCGCGCTCGGACAGCAGGCCGAAGAAACCGATGCACGCTCGGCCGGAGGCGAGTTGGTCGGCGCGACGCTGGCAGGAGCCGCAATCGCAGCCGGAGTGTGGACTGGCCTGTCGATCTGGGCCGGCCTCTGGATGCTGATGCTGTGGTTGGTCTCGGCGGCCCTGTGGACCGGGTCGGCCATGTTCGGCGTCCGGCACACGCGAATGCGGCCCGCGTTCTGGAGCAACGCCCTGATCACGGCGTTCCTCCTGATCGGCCCGGCCATCGAGGACAGCGCGAGCGGCAAGAGCGTGATCGAAGGCGCGGTTGTTCGCGCCGGCCTGTTCGTGGCGGTCGCCTTCTACGCATGGGGGATGATCCGCCTGCTCGAACGCCGTCGAGCCGGGCTAGTCCGGGAGATTCCCGTGCGGCACCGGCACCACGAGGAGGCGACATGACTCTCAGGAACTTCCTTTTCGGCGTACCCGCCATGCTGCTTTGCCTCGTCGTGCAGGTCGCAGTCGTCTTCTGGTGCGTTCGATACTGCGCTCGAGAGTCGGCGCGGGGCTCGCGCAACGGTGTGGTGCTCACGACGGTCCGGCCGCTGGCCGTCTCGATGCTGGCGATGATGACCGGCAACTTGCTGCAGATCGCGCTGTGGGGGTGGCTCTTCGTCCTGCTCGGCGAGTTCGAGTCTCTCTACCCGTAGATCTACCACTCGGCAGTGAACTTCACGTCCCTCGGCTACGGCGACGTGGTGATGGATCAGGAGTGGAAGCTGCTCGGCCCGCTCGAGGCGGCCAACGGCGTCCTCATGATGTCGATGACCGCCGCGGCGCTGACGGCCATCCTGCAGAACGTCATTCGATCCCAGATGGATGGGATCGTCGCGGGACGGCAGCGAAGCCGCGATTCCGACAACTGAACTCGCGGGACGGCTAGACCCGCGAACGAGTGCGAGCGGAACGGATGCTGCGCCTTGCGTGCCATGCCGCTCCTCGCGGCGCGCACGGTGCAAGCCCGCGTCATTTTCTCGCGCTTCTTTCGCCTTCCCATGCCGAGAGTTGCGGGTTCGATTCCGGTCTCGCGCCCCATCCGGACGAAGCGTCGCCGCGAATCCGTCGCGTGCTGAGCACAGTGGCCCGTCCAGCCACTCACTCGTGCTCGATCGCGCTCGCGCGGTGACTCGGAGTCGCGCGCAACTCCTCAGAAGCGCTCAAAAAAAGGCTGGAAAATCCCCCAACCTGGTGGCAAGGTGCGCGGCCAACGCGGCCATACCGGCTGCGCGTCTCTAGGGGTTCCCACGTGAAGCGATACACGTCCAGCGTCGCCTTTGCGGCGCTCATTCTTGCGGGAAGCGTGCCTGCCATGGCACAAGACGCTCCGGCCGCGCAAACGGTTCCTGCGGCGGCTCCAGCAGCGAGCCAGCCCGAAGAGATCGTGGTCACCGGGTCTCGCATCAAGCGGCCCGACGTGGTGGCGAACAGCCCGGTCGCGATCGTCGGGGCCGAGGAGCTCGAGCTCTCAGCGACGGTCAACGTCGAAGACATCATTCGTGAGCTCCCCCAGGCCGCGCCGGGGTCGACTCCGGGCATGAACAACGGCAACCCTGGCGTCGCCACCGTGAACCTGCGCGGTCTGGACGACGAGCGAACCCTCGTGCTGATCGATGGCAAGCGCTTCGTCGGCTACGACAGCGAAGGCATCGTCGACCTGAACAACATCCCGGCGCCGCTGATCGAGCGCATCGACGTCGTGACCGGTGGCGCGTCCGCCGTGTACGGGTCCGACGCCATCGCGGGCGTCGTGAACTTCGTCCTCAAGGATGACTTCGAGGGCGTGCAGTTCGACTACGACTACACCAACGCCCTCCGCGGGGGCGAGAACACCCACAACATCGGCATCACGATGGGCGGGAATTTCGCCGACGAGCGCGGCAACGCGGCGATCTACGTCGGTTGGACTCAGCGGGATCCCGTCTCGCAAGGCGACCGGGTCTTCTCCGAGTCCGCGATCGACACGGGCAGCGGAGGCCCCTTCGGCTCGTCCACGGACACCCAAGGTGCAATCGACACCCCGCTGGACGGCCGCCTCGGCTTCCTGCAGAACGGCGACTTGGCCCCGCGCGGCGCTCGCCGCTTCAACTTCAATCCGTTCAACCTGCTGCAGGTGCCTGAGGAGCGATATCAGGCGACGGGCATCGTTCACTACGACCTCGGCGAGTACGTGACTGCGTACGGCCGCGCGACCTTCGCGCAGACGCAGGTCGACTCCATCATCGCTCCCTCCGGCACGTTCTTCTCGGAGCTGGCGGTCCCGTTCGACAGCATCTTCCTGACTCCGCAATCGCAGGCGCTGCTCTATCCGGCCGCGGGTAGCGGCCTCACGCAGCAGGACGTCTTCGGGAACCCGGTCTGCTTCAACGACCCGAGCCTGAACGGCACACCGTTCGACGTCCTCGACACCGACTGCAGCGGCGCGCTAGGCGTCGGCGACTCCGCGAAGTACCCGCTCGGTCGCCGCACAGTCGAGGTGGGCGATCGCATCACGCGGAACCGCACACAGGCCTATCAGGTCCTGGGCGGCCTCAAGGGCGACCTTCCGTGGCTCGAGGGGTGGTCGTACGACCTCTCGTTCCAGCACGGTCGCACCGAGCTGTCGCGAATCTTCGAGAACGACATCAGCAAGAGCCGCTTCCAGGCCGTGCTCGACGCCAGCAGCCTCAGCGCGAATCCGACCGCTGTGGACGGCGGGCCTTGTCTCCCGAGCGCTCCGACGGGCTGCGTGCTCGGAAACTTCTTCGGTGACAACAACCTGAACTCCGACACGGCGGCCTTCATCGCGCTGCAGATCAACGAGGAGATCTACACGACCCAGGACGTGATCATGTTCACCGTCGATGGCGATCTCGGGGAGTCGTTCCACGTTCCGGGCGCCAGCCCGATCGGCCTCGCGTTCGGCCTCGAGTGGCGCCGCACGAAGTCGGATTCGTTCCCGGACGACTGCTACCAGACGCCCGACTGCAGCATCGGCTTCGGCTCGACGACGTCGGTGCGCGCGAAGCAGACGTCGAAGGAGGTGTTCGGCGAGATCCTGATCCCGTTGCTCGAGGAGAGGGCGTTCGTCCATAGCCTCACGTTCGAAGGTGGCTATCGCTACGCCGACTACAACTCCATCGGTGGCATCAGCGCCTACAAGGTGGGCGGTGAGTACTCACCGTTCGAGGAGCTCCGACTGCGCATCCTCTACCAGAACGCGGTGCGCGCGCCGAACATCTTCGAGCTGAGCCAGCCGCTGACGCCGACCCTCGACAACTCGGTGGGCGATCCCTGCGCGGGCTTTGCCGAGGCCAACAATGCCGTGCCGCTTCCGCTGGATACCTATACGCGCGACCTCTGCGTGGCGACCGGCTCACCTGCCGGGCTCTTCGCGGAGACTGCGCCTGGGTCCGGCGTTTGGATCACGCGTCAGACGGACGTGATCGCCGGCCAGATCAACTCGCTCTCGAGCGGAAACCCGGACCTCAAGGAGGAGACCTCGAAGACGCTCACCATCGGTGGTGTCTATCAACCGAGCTGGCTCGAGGGAATGACGATTCAGGTCGACTGGTATCGCGTCGAGATCGACGACGCGATCACCAACTTCGACGCCGATGTGATCCTCAGCAATTGTTACAACCAGGCCGTGAATCCTACGGGGGATCCCAATCAGCAGCTCTGCGCATTCGTGCAGCGCAACCCGCTGACGGGCGGCTTGGTGGGTAACCCGCTCTACGGTCTGCTGCAGCCCGAGTCGAACATCTCCACGCTGGAGGTCTCCGGCATCGACTTCCAAGCGGACTACACGATGGATCTCGGGAACTCGGGCCGGATCGACTTCGGCTTCCTCGGGACCTACCTCGAGAAGCACGATGATCGGCAGTCCGTGCTGACTCCGACGAACAAGTGCAAGGGACTCTACGGCCCGGTCTGTAACTCCCCGAACAACAGCGTCGGCTTCCAGCAGCGGACGACGTGGTACGTCGGCGACTTCTACATGGGCTATCGCTGGCGGTACATTCGCGCGACGGACTTCGAGGACGCGGCGAGCGTGGTCTCGGACACCACGGGGCACATTCCGGACATTCACTACGTGGATGCGACTCTGGGCTGGGAGCCGAGCGACATCGAGGCGCTCAGTGGGTTCCGCTTCCAGATCGCGGTCGACAACGTGTTCGATCAGGATCCGCCGATCGTGGGTCAGTCCGCAGGTCCGACGGACCAGAACAGCGGCAACACGTTCCCGGGCCAGTTCGACACGATCGGTCGAGCCCTCACCGTGAGCCTGAGCAAGAAGTTCTAGTTCCCATGTCGCCGAGAGCGGGACGGTGGCTCGCGCTACTCGTTCCGCTCTCGGTGGCGGCATCGGGCGCCGCGGAGGAGACCCTCCTCGGTTGCCGGAAGATCGAGGCCGCCGACCAGCGGCTCGCCTGCTACGACCGCGTCCTCGATCGAACGCAAGAGCTGACGACGCCAGCGGCGCCCTTACCGACACCGCTGGCGTCGTCGTCTGCGTCTCCACCGCCCGACGACGATGCGAAAGCGCGAGAGGGGTGGTTCGGGAAGTCGTCCGAGAAGAGCACGCGCGCGCTGCGCGCGAGCTACGGCGTCGAGCCTCCTCGAGCGATCGCCTCCACGGTCGCGACCTCTCACCGGGGCGGTGATCGGCTGATCGAAGCCACGCTGGCGAACGGACAGGTCTGGAAGCAAGCCGACGGCGTCAGCTTCGCGCTGCGGCCTGGAGATCGCGTGGCGATCGAAGTGGGCGCGCTGGGCGCCTACTACCTGCGCCGCAACGGCGAGGGGCGCTCGATCCGGGTGAAGCGGATTCGCTAGCGCGCCGAAGGGCGGTCCCCTCCGTTCTCCGCGCGCAGCTGAGAGGGATTCGCCCGATGACAGCGGAGGAAGCGCGCGGCGGGGTCGCGCTCTCGGTCCACGGCGGCGCGGGTCGGATCGAGCGCGATCGACTCGCGCCGTCGCGCGATCGGGAGCTTCGCGACGCCATCGCGCGCGTACTGCGCGTGGGGATCGGCCGCCTCGAATCCGGCGCCCGCGTCCTCGATGTCGTGCAAGCGGCAGTGGCGGCGCTCGAGGACGACCCGCTCTTCAACGCCGGTCGCGGCTCCGCTCTTACCGCCGATGGCACCGTCGAGATGGACGCCGCGTTGATGGACGGCCGAACGCGCGCCGCCGGCGCCGTCGCGTGCGTGCGCGGCGTGCGCAACCCGATCGCACTCGCCCGCCACGTGCTCGAAGACGGGCGTCACGTGTTTCTCGCGGGCGAGGGCGCCGATCGCTTCGCGCGAGAGCTCGGCGCCGCGTCGGCCACGGACGGCTGGCTTGTTACGGAGGAGCGCCGCGCCGAGCTCGCCAGCGCGCAGAGCGGAGATCGCGTGAGTCTCGATCGTGACGAGCCGAGCGCGCTCGGCACGGTGGGGGCGGTCGCGCGCGACGCGCGCGGCGACCTCGCGGCGGCGACGTCGACCGGCGGCATGACGAACCAGCGCCCGGGGCGCGTCGGCGACTCGCCGATCCTCGGTGCGGGCACGTGGGCGGACAACGCGACCTGCGCCGTCTCCGCGACGGGGCATGGCGAAGCCTTTCTGCGCGCCGCCTTCGCGCACGAGGTCGACGCCGCGATCCGCATCGGGCGCCTCCCTCTCCGCGCGGCGTGTGAGCAGGCGCTCGCGCGCGTCGCGGCGCTGGGAGGCAGCGGCGGCTGCATCGCGATCGCGCGGCAGGGCGACCCGCTCGCCGTGTTCAATACCGCCGGGATGGTGCGCGGTTTGGCGCAGCCGGGTGGAAAGATCTCCGTCGCGCTCTATCGCGATGAGGCCTGACGTCTAATTGCGGAATCGATTCGGAACGCGGGTGTTATGAGAGATCCCGCGCTCAGGGCAAACCGGGCACTCCCGGATCGCGCTGGACGCCGAGCGTGTTCAGGGCCATCGCGACCAAGTGGTACTGCCCGATCGCGAACACGAGGTCCATCAGCTGCTGCCGGCTCCACGATTTCGACAGCTCCGCCCAGGTCGCGTCGCCGATCATCTGGTCCTCGTGCAGTTCGTCCGCGGCGCGGAGCACCGCGGCGTCCGCAGCACTCCAGCCCGGAGCATCGGGTCCCGCGGCGATGCCCGCGATCTCCACGTCGCTGATGCCGCAGCGGCGCGCGATCAGCACGTGCTGGCCCCACTCGTACTCGCTCTTGCAGCGGTAGCCGACGCGGAGGATCGCGAGCTCGCGCTCGCGCGCGGGCAGCGTGGACTTCGCGAGCACATGATTGCCGAACACCAGCCAGCGGCGCATCAGCTCGGGGTGATGCGCGAGCGTCGCGAAGATGTTGAGCACGCGGCCGCTGCCGAGGTCGCCGCCAGCGAGCTTGGCGAGCTGCTCGCGCGTCTCGGGATCGGCGCTCGCCAGGTCGAGGGGTTCGACGCGCGGCTTGCTGAGTCTCATGGGGCCTCCTCCCGCGGCTTCCGTCACGCCGCTTGCAGGATCGCGATCAGCTCCTCTCGGGCGGGCCCAAGGTACGGCTGTTCACGCTGCTCGCGCCCCTGATAGATCGCGAGCACCCGCTGGAGAATGTCCGGCCGGCGCATCAGCTCGCCCGGCGGGTCGAGCAGGTTGAAGCCGCGCGAGAACGCGCGCAGCACCGTCGAGTCGAGCCGCAGTGCCGGCACGAGGCCGCGCTGCATCACGTCGCGCATGTACGCGCGCGGGTCGACGGCGCCGCCGCTCGCTGCCGCCGTTGCGGCGGGGGCGTCCCCGCGCAGTTGGGCCGCCCACACCGCCGCGTCGCGATCCTGCGCGAGCGCGAGCTGGTACCAAGGTGCGATCTCGCGCCCGGTGGCCGCTTCCAGGGCACGCGCCGCGGCCAGCACGTCGGCGCTCTCGGCGAGCGCGTCCGCGAGGCACCACGCGTGCACCAGCGCGAACGTGCAGCCGCGGCCGTAGAGCGGGTTGGTGTGGATCGCGGCGTCGCCGAGCGCCACCAGTCCCGCGACGCGCGGATCGCCGTTCGTGGCGAGCGAGCGCCGCGTGTTCTGCAGGCCGTCCATGCCGAACACCGTCGTGATCGGCTCGGCGATCGCCGGGTCGATCCAGCGCGCGATCACCGGAAATTGCCGTGCTGCCGCCTCGAACGGCGCCTCGCGCAGCAGCGCGCGCAGCGGCTTGTCCTCGGGCGCCGCCGCGAAGGTGACGGAGTAGATGTGCCCGTCGCCGTGGAAGATCGCGTACTTGAGGTAGCCGAGGTCGGCGCCGATCGTGGTCTCGCGCTCGGGTGCCGTGGCCGCGTCGCGCAGGCGGTAGAAGCGCGAGCAGTAGTAGACACCGCACGGTTCGCTGACTTCGTCGAGCGCGGGCAAGCTCGCGGCGGCGAGCCACGACGCGAGCGGAGAACGGCGGCCGCTCGCGTCGACCACCAGGTCGGCGCGCAGCTCCTCGTCGCCGTGGTCGCTGCGCACGCGCACGCCAGCAACGCGCGGTCTGCCCGCGAGCTCGCCATCGACGATCAGGCCGCGCACGTCGCAGCCGTCGCGAAAGGCGACGCCCCGCTCCCGCAGTACGAGGCCGTGCAGCACCCACTCAAACGTGATGCGCCGACAGGCGAGCAGCGTCAGATCTTCGTCGCCGGGCTTGGGCGACGCGTCGTCGATGCCGGGCCGCAACAAGTTCGAGAGCGGCAGCTCCTCGGCTCCCGCCGCGAGCAGCGCGGCGAGCACGTCGGGCGCGCGATCCCGCAACAGGTTTCGCAGCCGGGCAAGGAACGCGTGCGAATGCCGTACCTGGGGTGCGCCGCGGCGATTCCAGCGCTCGAAGGCGAGGACCGGGCTCTCGGGGAGCGGCGTCGCGTCGCGCTCGAGCAGCGTGACGCGATGTCCGCCGCGCGCGAGCGCGAGCGCCGCGCCGAGGCCCGCGATGCCAGCGCCGACGACCGCCACGTGCAGTCTCACAGCGCCCCGTCGGCCCGCAGCGCGGCGAGCATGCGCTCCGAGAGCGCCTTGTGGGTCTCGCGCTCGAACAAGAGCGGCTGGTCGTCGCGCAGCGCGGAGTCGAACTCGGGCTGCCACGGGAAACGCCCCGCAGCGTCGGGCCAGAAGCACTGGAGCGCCGGAATCGACTCGCGCTGGTAGTGCCACGCGGCGTTCCCGAGGAAGGGCTCGATCCACTTCGGGGCGACGCTCCGGAAGGCGAGCGGCAGACCCTCGAGCACGCCGGACAGCTCGGCGCCGGATCGCAGCCGAGCGCCCGCGCGGATGCGTTCGCCGAGCGCGTTGAGTAGCGGGGAGAGCACCGAGAAGTCGTTGCCGAAGACGATCAGCTCGGCGTGCCCGAAACGCTCCTCGAGTCCGATCGTGTGTACCCAGCCGCTCGCCTCGGGAGTCGGCGGAATCAGCACGAGGTGCCAGCCGAAGCGGGTGATGTGCTCACGCACGCGGGCGTCGATGTCGGGTTGCTCTCGCACGGCGGCGCACAGTAGCTGCACGCCGCGCCGAAGCGATTCTCGCGCGCGAATTTCGCGGCTACGCGAGCAACGCGATCAGGTCCTCGCGCGTCAGCTCGCCGCCCGCGCCGCCGTCGAGCGCCGCCGCCGCGAGCGCGCGCTTGCTCTGCTGCAGCGCGAGGATGCGCTCCTCGACGGTGTCCTGCGCGACCAAGCGGTGCACGAGCACGGGGCGCTCTTGCCCGATGCGGTGAGCGCGGTCGGCGGCCTGGTCTTCGACCGCGGGGTTCCACCACGGATCGAGCAGGAAGACGTGATCCGCGGCTGTTAGGTTCAGGCCGGTCCCGCCTGCGCGCAGCGAGATCAGGAAGACGGGCGGGCCTGCGCTCGCCTGGAAGCGCGCGACGACCTCCCCGCGATCGCGGGTCGAGCCATCGAGGCGCACGAAGTCGAGGCCCACCTCGCGCAGCCGGGGCTCGACGAGGTCGAGCAGCGCCGTCCACTGCGAGAAGACGAGTGCCTTGTGCCCCTCCGCCGCGATCGTCTCGAGCCGGTCGGCGAGCAGCTCGAGCTTGGCGGAGGCGTCGAGCTGCTGGCCCGGTACGAGGCGCGGGTGGCAGCACGCCTGGCGCATGCGCAGCAGCGCTTCGAGCGCCTCCATCACGCTGCCGCCGTGCGCGAGGCGCGCGATCACCTCGGGCGTCGTCGCCGCCCGCACCGCGTCGTAGACGGCTCGCTCGGCGTCGGAGAGCACACAGTGCAGCACCAGCTCGGTGCGCGGCGGCAGCTCCGGCGCGACCTCGGCCTTGCGCCGGCGCAGCACGAACGGCCGCAGGCGCTCGCGCAGGCGCGGCGCAGCGTCGGGATCGCCGGCGGCGAGCGGTCGCGCGACGCGCTCGTCGAAGTCCGCGCGCCCGCCGAGCAGGCCGGGATTCAGGAAGTGCATCTCGCTCCAGAGCTCTTCGAGCCGGTTCTCGACGGGCGTGCCCGTCAGCGCGATGCGGCGCTCGGCGCGCAGCGCGAACGCGGCCCGCGCGGTCTGGCTGTCGGGATTCTTGATCGCCTGCGCTTCGTCGAGCACGACCAGCTCCCAGGGAATCGCGGCGAGCGCCTCCGCGTCGCGCCGCAACAGGGCGTACGTGGTGAGCGTGACGGGCGCGCGATCCTCGAGCTCACGGTCTGCGCCGTGATAAGTGTGCACTTCCAGCTCCGGCCGAAAGCGCGTGAGCTCGTCGCGCCAGTTCGCCAGCAGGCTGGTCGGCGCGACCACCAGGGTGCGCGGCCCGAAGGTCGCGAGGGCCTGCAGCGTCTTGCCGAGGCCCATGTCGTCGGCGAGCAGCGCACCGAGGCCCGCGCGGCCGAGGAAGTGCAGCCAGCGCACGCCGACGACCTGATAACTCCGCAGCCGGCTCGCGAGCGCGGCGGCGAGCGGGGCCTCGGGCAGCTGGGTGAAATCGCCGAGCAGCGCGGCGAGGCGCTCTAAGCCCGGCGGCCGCGGCTGCTCCAGCGCGTCGCAGAGGCGCGCGAGATCGGGCAGTCCGCTCGCGGGCACGCTGCCATCGGGGCGCCGCGCCGCGAGCAAATCCGCCACGAGCGGCCCGAGCTTCGCGAGCCAGTTGTGCGGGAGCGGGGCGAAGCCGCCGCCCGCGAGCGGCACCAGCGCTTCGCCGGCGCGCCACGCGGCGAGCACCCGGCTTGCGCTCGCCTCGCCGCCGCCCACGCTGCGGAAGCGCACGGCGAAGCGTTCGGCGTCCACGTGCAGCTCGGGCTCGAGCGCCGCCGCGAGCGTGAACTCGCGCTGCGCCGTGCCCGCGACTTCCACGCGCGTGCGCTCGAGGCGCTCGCGAAAGCGGATCGCGTCTGCCGGCGCGAGCTCCGCGCGGTGCCCCGGCGCGAGCTCGAGCTGCTGCGCGAGCCGCCGCTCGAGCTCCCGCTCGGCGGCCTCGTCGCGAATCGGGATCGCGCCGCCGAGCGCAACCAGCTTGCCCGCGTCGATGCGCGCGGTCGGCGGATCGCCGTAGACGATGGTGGCGAGTACCGAGAGCGCGTCGCCGCGGCGCTCGGTCTCGACGCGCAGCCGCGGCGGCTCGCGGCGCCCCCGCGCGAGGCGGGTCGTCTCGAGCGATACCGGTACGCGCTGCTCAAGATCGGGCAGGAGGTCCGCGATCAGCGACGCGGCGTCGTTCGCGCTGAACCAGCGCCCCGGCGGGCGCAGCTCGTCGCGCTCGCGACCGGTGAGCCGGGAAGGGCCGACTTCGCGCAGCACGTCGCCGCACAGCGCGAAGCCGTCGGGCAGCGCGCGCGCGATCGGCGGATCGGGCTCGGCGAGCAGGCGAAAGCCCGGACCCTCGTCGACGAGGCGCGCGCGCAGGCCGACAGGCTCGCGGCTCGCGCGGATCCGCGCGCCGTCGAGCGTCACGTCGTCGCAGCTCTCGAGCGGCGCGAGCAGGGCGCGCAGCACGCCGCGCGGCAGCGGGCCGACGGGCGCTGCGCCGAGGGCGATCTCGATCGCGACGTCGCTCTGCGTCGGGCTCACCGGTGGGCCGACGGCGCGCCCCGAGCGCAGCGCCGCGAGCGATGCGCGCAGCGGCTCCTCGCGCTCGCCGCGCACGACGACGCGCTGCAGCGAGAGCCCGGTCGCCTCGCTGCGGAAGCGATAGCCGAGCGCGCCCGCGCCGGAGGCCGCCGCCGCCGGCAGCTCGCGGCCCTCCTGCTGCGCGCGGCGCAGCGCGATGACCGCCGCCGCGACGTGCGCGCACGGATCCTGCGCGCTGCCGCAGTCGCACTCCCACTCCTGGTCGTCGACGTAGATCAGCACGGTGGGGTGGATCAGGCCGGCGCTCGGCCGCACGCGCAGCACGCGCTCACCGCCCGCGACGCGCTCTTGGGTGACGCCGCCCGCGCGCGCGATCTCGACGCCCTCGGTCCACGCGCCGCGCTCTGCCTCGCCGCGCACTCTGTCGAACAGCGCCTGCACGCGGCGCAACGTAGGGGCCGCGCGCGCGCGATCCAGGCGCGCTTGCCCGGCCCAGCGGCGTTCCGTAACTCCCGCCGCATGGGCAGCTACATCACGCCCGAGGGCTTTCGGCGCCTACAGGAAGAGGCGGAGCGCCTGTGGCGCGTCGAGCGCCCGCGCGTGACGGCGCAGGTGGCGGACGCCGCCGCGCTCGGCGATCGCAGCGAGAACGCCGAGTACATCTACGGCAAGAAGCGGCTGCGCGAGATCGACGGCCGGCTGCGCTTCCTGCAGCAAAAGCTCGACTCGCTGACCATCGTGAGCGAGCCGCCGGCGCGGCGCGACCGCATCTACTTCGGCGCGTTCGTGACGGTCGAGGAGGAGTCCGGGGAAGGCGTCGAGTATCGGCTGGTCGGGCCGGACGAGTCGGATCCGAGCCGAGGCCTGCTCTCGATCGAGTCGCCGCTGGGCCGGGCGCTGATGGGCAAGGGCGAGGGCGACGAGGTGACGGTACGCCGCCCGCGCGGCGACGCCGCGGTCGTGATCGCCGCGATCCGCTACGAGGGCTGACGCACGCCGGGGCGCGCCGTCGCGTTCCTCCCGCGCGTTCGGGGGTCAAGTCCATGCACCTGCGCGGCGAAGAGCCGTATGCAGGAAACCTCTCTTCGCGCGCGAGGGATCGCATGGCGGGTTCGCCCCGGGTTCAGCTTTCGCTCAAGGGCCGCTTGCTCAGCGAGGTCGCCTTCGTGGGCCCGCAGCTTCGCATCGGCCGCATGCGCGAGAACGACGTGGTCGTGAACAACCTCGCGGTGAGCCGCTTTCACGCCACGCTGCGCCGTGAGGGCGATGGCTTCGAGCTCGAGGATCTCGGCAGCGAGAACGGCACGCAGCTGAACGGCGAGCGCATCCAAGGCGTCGTGCCCATGGCCGTGAACGACGTCGTGCAGCTCGGCAAGTACGAGCTGCGAATCGTGGTCCAGGCGGGACCGAAGCTCGCGAGCGGGCCCAAGGCGCGGCCGAGCGACGCCTGGGACGCGTCGCAGACGTTCCTGGCACTCGATGCGCAGCCCGCGGTGGCGAAGCCCGCCAGCGCGCCCCCAAAGGTCGCACCGCCCGCCGCTCCGGCGACGCGTGCGCCCAGTGCGCCCGCTCCCGCGAGCGAGGAGAGCGAGCCGTTCGAGCTCACGCCCGAGGAGCTGACGCCCGAGGAGCTCGCGGCGGAGGCGCCGGCCGCGAACTCCGCGCCGGATCCCGACGGCGTGTTCGCGTTCGGCGAGGACGACCTCGCGCCGGCGGAGCAAGATGCGGTGCTCGGCACGGTCGCGAGTGGCGGAGGCGCCACGCCGAATCCGGAGCACACCTCGCTGTTCGACTTCGGCGCGCCCGCGGCGGCCGAGGGTTCGGCGCGTGCGGCGGCACCGGCGGCGGCCGCGGACGCCGCGAGCGACGCGAAGCTCTACGCGGGCTTGATCGTGCAGCGCGACGGCAAGCTGCACTTGTTACGGCCGTGGGAAGACGGCGAGCTGTGCGCGGGCCGCGCGCCGGAATGCGAGATCATGCTCTCCGACGCGGGCGTCTCGCGCCGGCACGCGCTGTTCTCGCAGTCGCCCGCGGGCTACGAGGTGCGGGATCTCGAGTCGGTGAACGGCATTTACGTGAACGGACAGCGCACGAAGAAGCACGTGCTCGCCGTCGGCGACGTCGTGCGCATCGAGTCGTTCGAGTTGACCTTCGTGCTCGACCATCAGCCGATCGGCAGCGAAGTGAACGGCCCAGCTCCCACTCCGGGGTTGCCGCAAGAGCGTGGGCGCGCCACGCAGTTCTCGCTCGAAGCCGCCGCGCGCGAGAACGGCGAGGATTTCGAGCTCGCGGCGCTGGCCGAGGAGCCCACCAACCGCACGAGCGCCGTCTCGGGCGGAGCGCTCGAAGAGATCACTGATGGCTTCGAGATTCTGCCGGCGGCCGAGAATCCGTTCCCGCAGGAGGAGGAGCCCGCGCTCGAGCTGAAGCTGCCCGAGTCGGACCTCGTGAGCGCGCCCGGCCTCGACGACCGCGACGAGAAGGAGGCCACGATGCAGCGCATCGTCGACGTGCCGCGCGCGCGCGCGGAGGCGAGCGCGCTTCGCGTCGAGCAGCTCGGCATACGGCTCACCCTCGACGCCGCGCAGCTCTCGATGCGCGCACAGGAAGCGCTCGCGGTGCTCGCCGAGGAGGGCGTCGTCGTCACGGCGCAGCTCCGCTTCGAGCGCGAGACCGACCGCTAGGCGCGCCGCGCGGAGCTCACCGCTGCGCGGGGCTCACGAGCTCTGCGAGCGCCCGCGCGCGACCACGCCCGCTCGCCGCTCGGCGATGTCTTTCGCCGAAACTGAACGGATGTGCTCGTTCGAGAGCTTCACCTCGAGCGCGCGCGCGTCGCCGTAGTTGATCGCGTAGCCCTCGTCGATCATGCGCTTGTAGCCGGCGAGCGCGCCGGGCACGCACGAGAGCATGTCCTTGGCGAGCTGCCGGCAGGTCGGCATCAGCTGATCGCTCGGCACCACCCGCGCGAGCAGGCCCCAGCGCTCGGACTCGTCGGCGCTGATGAAATTGCCGGTGAAGGACACCAGCTTCGCGCGCCACGGGCCCATCACGCGCGAGAGCTTCTGCGAGAGCCCCCAGCCCGGCAGGATGCCGACGCGCGCATGCGTGTCCGCGAAGCGCGTCTCCGGGCAGCCGACCAGCACGTCGCAGGCGAGGGCGAGCTCGAAGCCGCCCGTGATCGCGACGCCGTTGATCGCGCCGATCACCGGATGCGGATAGCGCTCGATCGTCTCGACGAGCCCGTGGGAGAGGCCCCCGGCTTCGCCCTCGCCGCCCGCACCGGGGCCGCGCTCGCCCATTTCCTTCAGGTCGAGGCCGGCGCAGAACGCCTTGCCCGCCCCCGTCAGGATCACGGCCCGGACGCTCGCATCGTTCTCCAGCTCGCGGAACGTGTCGCGCAGGCCGCGGCGCAGCGCGGCGTTCAGCGCGTTGCGCGATGCAGGCCGATTCAGCGTGACGACCGCAAGGCCGTCCGCGCGCTCGACCAGGACGACTTGCTCGGACATGTCGGCTCCTCGGTGTGAGGAGCGCATGCTAGGCGGGATGGCGCGCCGCGGCTGCGGCCGCGCGCGCTCGTTCAGTCCGCCCCGGCCGCCCGTGCGAGGGCCGGGTTCCAGCCGAGCAACACCACGAGCGTCCAGGCCGCGAGCGCGGTCCCGAGCGGCGCGAAGGGCAGGAGCACGGCGCTGCAAACGAAGCCCAGCGTGCGTGCCCACGCGCGCCGCCGGCGCAGGCCGAAGCCCAACGCGAGCCAGGGAAGGCCGAGCAGCCCGAGCGCTGCGACCAGCGCCCCGCCCACGGCGAGCGCCCACTGCGGTACCGGGCTCGCGAACAGCACGGCGCCGCCGAGGACGACGCTCGCGCCGAGCGCGGCGCTGAGCGCCGCCGCGCCTAACAACGTGTGCACGCGCCCGAGCAGCTGGAGCTGCGGAGCCAGCTTCTTGGCCCGCGCGATGGCGCGCAGCGCGGGTGCGAACTCGCGCTCGTCGTCGCGCTGTTGCCGCGCGGGAAGGCGCGGACGCGCGAGCGCGTCGGTCCATTCGGGGAGCGCGCGCGCGTCCGTGCTCATCGCAGCCCTCCACCTTCCGCGCGGCAGTGCGCGCTCACGCGAGCCCGCCCGCGCTGACCTCGCGGCCCGCCAGCGCGGCGACGTTGTGCGCGCCGTGCAGGCGCTTCAGCTCCTCGAACTCGCGCCGTGCGCCTTCCTCGATCGCTTCGCGGCGCAGCGCGCGGATGCGCTGCGTGGTCTCGTCGCCCGCGCCGAGCTCGCGCTCGAGCGTCGCGGCGGCGACGGAGCGCTGCACGTGCATGCGCACGTTCTCGAGCGCCTGCACGTCGGCTTCCACCGACAGGCCGTCGAGCGCCTCGTGCATGCGCCGGCGCGCGCGCGCGCTGGCGAGCGCCGCGAGCATGCGGCCCTTCTCGTGCTCGAGCGAGCGGATCTCCTCGCGGAAGCGCATCAGGTTCTTCTTCGCGTCCTCGGCCTCGCCGCGCAGCGTCTCGACCTCGCGCTCGACGCGCTCGACGTCCGCCAGCACGTTCTGCTTGTGCTGCACCAGCGCGAGGCCGGCGGCATCGTCGCTCCGCGTGAGCGCGCGGCGAATGTCGTCGACGGTGCGAGCGAGCTCGTGGCGGCGCTCGGCCAGCTCGGCTTCGAGCTTGTTACGGGTGTAGAGGATGCCGGCGACGGCGTCCTTCAGCGAGCGGTACTGCCCGAGGCGCGCCTGAATCGCCTGCTCGTACACCGCGCGCGGGTTGCGCTCCTCGCGATCGCGCACCCAGCCGAAGCCGAGCCCTCGCATCAGGGAGCCGAGGCGTGCGAAGAAGCCGGGTCGATCGTGCGAGTCCATCCAGTCCTCCGTGCGGCGCGCGCTGCGCCGCGCTTGCCCTACGCGTGCCTACGCGGCGCGTTTCGGGCGGGGTTCACTGCTCGAAGCGGAAATCTCGAGGGCGCGCGCGCGATGGCTCACGACTCGGACTCGGGCGGGCTCGCGTCGTCGCCCGTGGAGAGCGCCTCGCGTAGCCCGAGCTCGCGCATCTTCTGCTGGAGGCTCTGTCGCACCATGCCGATCGCCTCGGCGGTGCGGGAGACGTTGCCGGCGTGCGCGCGCAGGGCGCGCAGCAGGTAGGCGCGCTCGAACTCCTCGGTGGCGCGCCGTTTGGCGTCGCTGAACGAGACGCTCGGGTCGTCGGGCGGGGCAGGGGGCGCGGAATCGAGGGCGAGGTCACCCGCGTCGATGCTGTCGCTCTCGCACAGCACCGCGGCGCGCTCGAGCGCGTTGCGCAGCTCGCGCACGTTGCCGGGCCAGGCGCCCCGCGCCAACGCCGCGAGCGCCGCCGGCGTGAGCGATTTCTGCGCGCGGCCATGGCGCTCCGCGACGACCGCGAGCAAGCGCTGCGCGAGCGCGGGGATGTCTTCGCGGCGCTCGCGCAGCGGCGGCAGCGCGATCTCGACGACGCGCAGCCGGTAGTACAGGTCCTCGCGGAAGCGCCCCGCCGTGACCTCGGCTTCGAGGTTGCGGTGGGTCGCGGCGACGATGCGCACGTCCACCTCGATCGGCGTGGTGCCGCCGAGACGCTCGAAGCGCTTCTCCTGCAGCACGCGCAACACCTTCGCCTGGGTGGCGGGCGCCATGTCGCCGATCTCGTCGAGGAAGAGCGTGCCGCCGTTCGCCGCCTCGAAGCGGCCCGCGCGCCGCGCGTCGGCGCCGGTGAATGCGCCGCGCTCGTGCCCGAACAGCTCGCTCTCCACCAGCTCGCGCGCGATCGCTGCGCAGTTCACCGCGACGAACGGCCGCTCGCGGCGCGGCGAGAGCTCGTGCAGCGCCTGCGCCACAAGCTCCTTGCCCGTACCGCTCTCCCCGCGCACCAGCGCGGTGAGATCCGTGGGCGCGACCTTGCGCAGGGTCTCGAACACGCGCTTCATCGCCGGCCCACCGCCCACGATGCCGGCCAGGCCGTAGTCGCGCTCGATGCGCTCGCGCAGCAGCCGGTTCTCGCGCGCGAGCAGCGTGCGCTCGAGCGCGCGCCGCACGACCAGGCGGATCTCGTCGTTGTCGAACGGCTTCGGGACGTAGTCCTCGGCGCCGAGCCGCATCGCCTCGACCGCGATCTTCTCGTTGCCGTGGGCGGTGATCATCACCACCGGGCACTCGGGCGCCGTCTCGCGCGCGCAGCGCAGCACATCGAGGCCGGAGGGGCCGCTGCCGAGCGCGAGATCCGTGAGCACCAGGTCGTATGCGCCCGCGCGCAGCATGCGCTCCGCCTCGCGGCCGTCGCTCGCTTGGGCGACCTCGTAGCCCTCGCGCCGTAACAAGCCGGAGAGCGCGAGCCGGATGCCCGCCTCGTCCTCGACGATCAGGACGTGTGCGGTACTCACGCCTGTGCTCCCGCGCTCGGCCGGGACTTCGGCAGCGTCACGACGAACTCGGCGCCATGCGCCGGCTCGCTCTTCGTCTCGATCGTTCCGCCGTGGGCGTCCACGATCTTCTTGGCGAGCGCGAGGCCGAGGCCGGTGCCGCCGTCCTTGGCGGTGAAGAACGGATCGAACAGGCGCGGCAGATGCTCGGCCGGAATGCCAGGCCCGTTGTCGCGCACCGACAGCCACGCCTCGGTGCCCGCGAGGTTCTCGCCGACCGCGACGCGCAGGCGCGGGGCCGGAGTCTTCGCGTCGCGCAGGGCGTCGAGCGCGTTGGTCGCGAGATTGATCACGACGCGCCGCAGCTGCTCGGCGTCGCACGTCAAAGCGCCGGCGCCCGCGGTGTCCGTCTCGAGCTTCACGCCGAGGTCGCGCATGCGATCGCGCAGCGTCGCGAGCGCGGAGATCACGATCTCGTCGAGCCGCGCGCTCGCCAGCTTCAGCTCCTCCTCGCGCGCGAACTTCAACAAGTGCGCGATCGAGCGCTCGACGCGCTCCAGCTCCTGCAGCGCGACCTGCGCGTAGTTCACGTTCTCCGCGGCGGCCGGGTCCTCGCCCATTTGCTGCACGAGGCTCTTGGCCGCGGTGATCGGATTGCGGATCTCGTGTGCGAGCGAAGCCGAGAGCCGCTGGACGCGGCGGGCTTGCTCGCCCTCGAGATCGCGGCGCTGTTGCTGAGTCTCGGTGACGACCCGTGGCGCGACTTGCTGCTCGATCCAGCGCTTGCGCAGCTCCGGCCCCGCGATCGCGGCGATGAAATGCGAGGCGACGCCGATGCCCCAGAAGATCGCCGTCGTGAGCGCGGCCACGAAGCCGCCGCTGATCAGGATTCCGAAGATCACGAGCGCGTAGATCGTGCCGTGGATCAGGAAGCCGATGCGCGCGTCGGCGGCGCGCTTGGCGTCGCGCAGGGCCCGCTGCTCGGGCGTCAGGTCTTGCCGAGGCGCGAGCCCGTAGCCGCCCATGCGCGCTCGACGCGCCGCGCGGCGTGCGTCGCGCATCGCGCGCCGCAGGTCGCGCCAGTCGCCGGGGTGCTGGTCCATTGCGTTCCATCGCAGCATGGACGAGTCCAAAGAGCAACCGGCGTGCCAGCGCTGATTCGCACGCAGCGGCGTCCGCGCGCCGAATCGCGCGTCAAAAGTGCAGGCCGAATCCTGCACCCCTGCAGCGCCGATGCTGCACCCCGGGCGCTTCAGCGCGCGCTCGGGGAGGTCGATTGTTCGCGCATGGCGATCGATCTCGTCGTCGTCCTCGCGCTCTTCGCGCTCGCGTGGCTCGGCGCGCACCGCGGCGCAGCGGAGAGCGGCGTGCGCCTCGTCGGGCTGGCCGTTGCCTACGCCGCAGGGTGGGGCGCTGGCAAGCTCGCGGGCGCACCGCTGGCCGACGCGCTCGGCGTGGCACCGTGGCTCGGCCTGGTCGCCGCAGGCGCGCTCGGGTTCCTGGGGGCGCAGGGGCTGGTCGAGATCGCGGCGCGCAAGGTGCGGGCGGCAGCCGACGACGACGCTTCCGACGCGTCTCGCGCGCTCGGCTCGCTGCTCGGGATCGCGCGCGGCGCCTTGCTGTTGCTGCCGATCCTGTGGCTCGCGGGCTTCGCCGAGAGCGTGCGCCAGCTGAATCCAGCCGGCGGCTTGCCGGACCTGTCGGGGGCTCGTTCCGCCGCCGTGGGTCAGGCGGTCGCCGGCGCTGCCGCTGAGCGCATCGGCGCGAACGGCGACGGCGGCACGCGCGTCGTGACGCACTGGATCGCGCGGCCCGGCGAGAGCATCGCGGCGTTGAGCGAGATCGCCGCGGATCCGCGCGTGCGCGTGCTGCAATCCGACGCGGGCTTCTGGCGCGACCTCGAGAGCGGCGACGTCGCGGGCGCCCTCGCGCGCCCGACCTTCGCTGAGCTGGCCCGCGACGCGCAGCTCCGCGGTCGCTTCGCAGCGCTCGGTCTCGTGCCCGCGACCGCCGCCGTCGACGCCCAACAATTTCAGGACGCGCTCGCCGTGGTGATGGCCGAGGTCGGCCCACGGCTCCGGCGCGTGAAAGAGGACCCCGCCTTCCAGGATCTGCTCGCCGACGAGGCGCTGCGCGCCCGCGTGCAAGCCGGCGACACCCTCGCCGCGCTCATGGATCCCCGCGTGCAGCACCTGGTCGCGACCGCGTCGCGCTGAGGGGCCGCGCTTCAGCGCAGCAGCACGTCGCAGATCGTGCGCACGCGCCGCACCAAGCGGCCGAGGGCGTTGCGGTGGATGTCACGGCGCAGGGCGACCAGGAGTCGGCGCTCGAGCGCGTAGCGCGAGAGCTGCGCGCGGCTCGGGCCTGCTTGCGTGGGAGCGATCTCCGCGAGCGCACGACGCAGCGCCGGTCCCGCGTACCCCCAGATCTCGAGATCTGCGTCGGTGAGGCGCGCCGCGATCTCGCGCGATTGCGCCAGACGGACCGGGTCCGCAGCCAGCGCCTCCGCCCACTTCCCGACCGATTGCGTGGTCGGCCGGCTCTGGCGGTCGACGCCCACTGGGTCGCCGAGGCCCGAAGCCACCGGGCGGGCCACGCCCTCCGCGGCGCCGTAATCGATCATGCGCGGCTCGAAGTCGACGCCGAGGAACTTGCAGATCGCCCCGAGCTGTTGCTCCGGCTCTCGCACCAGCGCCTCGTAGCGAACGTGCAGCAGCGGGACGGGGCGCTCGCGCAGGAAGCGCGCGATCGCCGGCACGTAGCGTTCGAGCAGCGGATTCCGCGCGTGCGCCGCGGCGGCGTCACCAGCGAAGAACGAGTCGACGTAGGACGACCAGATCGCGATCGGATGGCGCGTCAGCACGATGAACTTCGCCTGCGGATAGAGCTTCGCGAGAAAGTCGAGGACGAGCGCGTAAGCGGGCGTCTTGTCGAGGTAAATTCGGCGCCCGCTGGGTGCGAGGGCGCGCTCGTAGAGGTGATCGGTGAAGCGCCGCAGGCCGTCGAGGTAGTCGCGCTCGCCGCCGGGCAGGCCGGCCACGAATTCACGCAGGCCGATCTGCGTGATGACCGGGTCGTAGGGCGCCTGATCCACGCGCTCGTGGAGCCCGAGGTGCGCGAGCGGGGGCATCAGGTGCGGCTCGGGCGGCGCGAGCACGTCGGGATGCGCGCCGAGCATGCGCGCCGTGAGCGTGGTGCCGGAGCGCGGCGCGCCGATCAAAAAGGCGAGGCGGTCTTGCATTGCGGCTTCCATCGGCGCGTGGCCGGTGTCAAGTGAGTCGCGCGCGCGCCGAGTTCGTGATGTGCTCGTGGCCATTCCACTTTGCGCGCCGCCCGCCGATACTGCGCCGATCGAGCTGGAGCAACATTGACCGACGCGTCGAATGCCGGCTTGCGCGTGGCTGCCAACGACAAGCTACTCGCAGCGGGGCTCCTGGCCGTCCTCGGCCCCGTGCTGATCGCGCTCGGCAGGATGTGGTGGAGCTCCGAGCACATGTCGCACGGCTTCCTCGTGCCGGTCGTCTCGGGCTTCGTGGCGGCCAGCCGCACGGCCGAGCTCGGCGCGCTCGAATCGAGCCGCGATCTGCGCGCACTGGCCGCCCTCGGCGGCGGGCTCGCGCTCGCGTTCGGCGGCCTGCTCGGATCAGCGCTGACGATCGCGGGCCTCGGGGTCGTGATCAGCGTGGTCGGGCTGCTCTGGCTGCGGCGCGGCTGGCCGTGGGTGCGCGCGCTCGCCTTCCCGCTCGCCTACCTGCTGTTCATGGTGCCGCCGCCCGAGGAGTGGCATGGGCCGCTGGTCGTGTGGCTCCAGGGCTGGGCGTCGGAGTGGTCCGTGGCGACGCTGTATTCGCTCGGCGTGCCGGTCTACCTCGACGGCTACGTCATCCAGATGGCTGGCGGCCTGCAAGTCGAGGTCGCGGCCGCGTGCAGCGGCGCCACCTCGCTCTACACGCTGACCGCGATCGGCGTGCTGCTCGCGTTCCTGAGCCTCGATCGGCGGCGAACCCGCCTCGCGCTGATCGCCCTCGTGATTCCAGCCGCGCTGGTCGGCAACCTCGCGCGTGTCGTGATGACCGTGCTGCTGTGCCCCGTGATCGGCCTCGAGCGCGCGACGACGGGCTGGGTGCATACCGCGCTCGGGCTCTCGATCTACGTGATCGCGGTGAGCTTGTTATTGGCGGCCGACGCCGGCCTGCGCCGGGTCGAGCAGCGCCTCGCGGCATGAGCTCGCTCGCCGAGCGCGTGCGCGCGCTGGGCCTCGCGCTGGGCTTCGAGCGAGTCGGCTTCGGGCCGGCCGCGCCGGCGCCGCGGAACGCATTCCTGCGCGAGTGGATCGCGCGCGGCTACGCCGGCGAGATGACGTACCTCGCGCGCCGCGTCGAGGAACGCATCGACCCGCGCCGGCTCGTGCCGGGTGCGCGCAGCCTGATCGCCGTCGCGCTGCGCTACGCGCCTGCAGAGGCGCGAGAAGAATCGGGCGCCGCGGATTGCCGGATCGCGCGTTACGCCGGCGGCGACGACTACCACGAGGTGCTGCGCGAGCGCCTCGACGCGTTCGAGAGCGGCATCGAGGCGCTGGCGGCCGCGCCGATCGCGCTGCGCTCCTACGTCGACACCGGCCCGGTGCTCGAGCGCCCCGCGGCGGCGCGCGCCGGGCTCGGCTGGATCGGCAAGCACACGCTGCTGATCGACCGCGCGCTGGGTTCGTACTTCTTCCTCGGCATCGTGATCACGGATCTGGCGCTCCCTGCGGACGCGGAGGAGCCCGACCACTGCGGCACGTGTCGCGCGTGCTTGGACGCGTGCCCCACGGACGCCTTCCCCGAACCCTACGTGCTCGATGCCACACGCTGTCTCTCGTACACGACGATCGAGCTGCGCGGCGCGATTCCCGAGGCGCTCCGCGGCCCCCAGCGCGACTGGGTGTTCGGCTGCGACGTGTGCCAGGAGGTGTGCCCGTGGAACGCGCGCGCGGCGCGCAGCCCCGAGCCGGCGAGCGCCGCCGGCGCGGCGCTGCGGGCGCAGTTCGCGCCGCGGCCTGCGCTCGAGGCGGCCACGCTCGCGTGGCTGCTCGCACTCGACGAAGACGCCTGGCGCGCCGTCACGCGCCGCACGGCGCTGCGGCGCGCGAAGTACCGCGGCTTGCTGCGCAACGCGCTGGTGGCGGCCGGCAACCGCGGCTGCGCGGAGCTGCGCGAAGCCGTCGCTCGGCACGCCGCGAGCGCCGACGCGGGCGTCGCGGAGCACGCGCGCTGGGCGCTGGCGCGCATCGACGCCGCAGCCGCGGCGCCAAGCGCCGGCGCCTAGGCCGGCTTGCGCGCGACCAGCCGCGCGAGCGCGGTGGGCTCCGGCTCGTCGAAGACGCCTTCCTCGAAGCGCAGGCACTCGAGCTGCGGGAACAGCTCCGCGAGCTCGCCGGGAGCCAGCAGGAAGGCATCGCGCCGTGGGCCGCGGCCGAACGCGCGCTGCGCGGTGGTGAAGGTCTCGTAGATCAGCACGCCGCCCGGCGCGAGCACGCGCACGATCTCCGGCGCGAGCGGCCGGAACAAGAACCGGAACACGAGCACCGCCCGGAACGAGTCGCTCGCGAAGGGCAGGCCGAGGCCCGCTTCGACATCCGCGCGCACGCGCTGGATCGCGAGAAGCGCCTTCGCCGCGCGCGCGCCCAGCTCGGCGAGCGCGGCTACGTCGCGATCGAGGCCGACCACGCGCAGGCCGTCCGCAGCGGCGGCCACGGCGTTGCGTCCGCGACCGCACGCGAGGTCGAGCACCGCTCGCCGCCCGTTGGCGTGCGCGACCCGCGGCAGCTCCTCGCGCAGCAGCGCGGCCGGCCGCAGGGCCTCAAGCGCCACGCGTCTCGTCCACCACGCGGCGCAGGCGGCCCGGGAAGTCGCTCATCACGCCGTCGACCCCGAGCGCGATCAGGCGCCGCATCTCGGCCGGCTCGTTGATCGTCCACACGTGCACCTGGACGCCCTGGGCGTGAGCGAAGGACACGAGCTCGGGCGTGACCAGCGGACGCCCGAGGAACTCCGCGGGAATCTGCAGCGCCATCGGGCCGGCCGGTGGCTCGCCACTCTCGATCGCCGCCCGCACGAAGCCGAGCACTTCGGCAGCGGACGCGCCGAGCGCGACGCGGCTGCCGCGCGCGCGCACCGCGGAGCGCAGCGCCCGCATCGCGTCGTCGCGTTCGGCGGCGAGCAGCGAGATCGACTCGCGCCCCGTGCTCCGCAACAAGTCGAGCACGGCGCCGATCAAGCGCTCGTCGGCGCGCTTCAGCTCGATGTTGAAGCGCACCCCGGGAAAGCGCGCGAGCGCCTCGTCGAGCCGAGGGATGCGCACGTCGCGGCCGCGGAAGGGCGCGCTGCCGTCTTCCGCCGCGAAGCGGTGGCCGGCGTCGAGGCGGCGAAGCTCGTCCCACGTCGACGTGGCGACGTCGCCGGAGCCGTCCGTGGTGCGCGCAACGTCGGCGTCGTGCAGCACGACGACCTCGCCGTCGCGGGTCGCGTGCACGTCCGTCTCGAGCACGTCCGCGCCCTGCGCGAGCGCGCGCTCGAACGAGATCAGCGTGTTCTCAGGGCGTTCGCCGCACGCGCCGCGATGCCCGAACACGATCGGGCGCGGGATCGCGAAGAACGGATGCGGCATCGCGCGATGTTACCGTCGCGCGCCATGACGGTTCTCACGCGCGACGTTCTGCTCAGCGAGATCGCGGCCCGCCGCATCGTGATCGAGCCGCTCGAGCCCGACCAAGTGGGACCCGCCTCGATCGACCTCACGCTCGGCGTCGAGATCCGCGTGATCGAGCGCGGCGCCGAGCCGATCCCGATTCGCGAGGACGTCGACTATCGCGACTACACGCGTGTGGCCTCGCTCGCGCAGCCCTACGTGCTTGCCCCCGGCGCCACGATTCACGGCATCACGCGCGAACGCGTCACGCTCGCGCAGGACCTGTGCGGCCTGCTCGAGGGCCGCAGCCGCTTCGCGCGGCTCGGCCTGATGATTCACGTGACCTCGGCCTTCGTGCAGCCGGGCGTCTCAAATCGGCAGGTGCTCGAGATCAGCAACGTCTCCGGCCACCCGCTCGAGATCCACGCCGGCGTGCGGATCTGCCAGCTGGTCGTGATGCGGGCGGAGGGACGCGCGAAGTACCTCGGCCGCTTCGCGGATCAGGAGACGCTCTGAGGTGCGCGCGGTGGTGCAGCGCGTCTCGGAGGCGCGCATCAGCGTGGCGGGTGAGCTCGTCGGAAGCTTGGGCGAGGGCTTGCTCGCGCTCGTCGGCGTGGGCGTGGACGACGCCGAGCAGGACGCGCGCGAGCTCGCCGCGAAGCTCGTCCAGCTGCGCATCTTTCCCGACGCGGCGGGCCGCATGAACCGCTCGCTGCTCGAAGCCGGCGGCGCGCTCGGCATCGTCTCGCAGTTCACGCTGTTCGGGGAGGCGCGCAAAGGGCGCCGGCCGTCCTACACGCAGGCTGCCGCGCCAGCGCTGGCCGAGCCCTTGATCGACGCGGTGGTGCGCGCCGCGCGCGAGCTGGGCGTGACGGTCGTCACCGGACGCTTCGGGGCGAGCATGCAGGTCGCGCTCGTGAATAACGGCCCGGTGACGCTGCTCTTAGACACGAAGCGCTAGTGGGGACTGACGCTTCTTTGTGTCACCGCGACGCGCGCCCTTGACCCACCCGAAAGCGATTCCCAAACTCGGTCTCGATCGGGGTGGGCGGCGCGCTGCGCCGCAATGGGAGGCCCAACGATATGCGCATGACAGTTCGGTTCCTGGTGCTTGCATTCTCGCTCGCCGCGCTCGCGGCGAGCCCCGCGTTCGCGGATCCGCCGAAGAGGGAGATGAAGACGGGCGCGACCGCCGTGCTCGCGAACCTCGTCTACATGCCGGCCAAGGTGCTGTACGCCGCGGGCGGCGGCCTCGTCGCCGGCGCGGCGTATCTGTTCTCGGCGGGTGACAAGGAAGTCGCCATGCCGATTCTCGACGCGGCGATCGGCGGCGACTACGTCGTCGAGCGCGAGCACATCGCGGGCGACAAGAAGCTCGTGTTCTTCGGCCAGAGCGAAGAGCAGCAGCGCGCGAAGGCCGAGGTCGTCGGCGACGTCGCCGCGCAGCCGGAGCCCGGCTTCTAGGAGCGCGCCCCAGCTCATCGCCAGCGAGGCGTGCACCCATGCAGGATCACGTCTCGCTGGCGTCGTTCGGAGCGGCCTTCGGGGCCGGCGTGGTCTCCGTGCTCTCGCCGTGCGTGCTGCCGCTCCTGCCGGCCTATCTCTCGCTGCTCTCGGGCGTCTCGGTCGAGGCGCTCCGCGATGCCGACGCGCGCGCCGCGGTGCGCGGGCGCGTGCTGCGCGGCTGCGCGGGCTTTGTCGCGGGCTTCTCGAGCGTGTTCGTGCTGCTCGGCGCCTCGGCCACGAGTGTGAGTCGAACGCTGCGGCGCTTCGCGCTCGAGATCGGCCCGGTCACGATCACGCTCGAAACCGTCGCGGGCGCCTTGATCGCACTGATGGGGCTCCACTTGATGGGCGTGCTCCCGATTCAATGGCTCTACCGCGACGTCCGCTTCGGGCAGCGCTTCGTGCCGAAGAGCGCGCTCGGCACCTTCGTCGTCGGCGCCGCCTTCGCCGCGGGCTGGATCCCGTGCGTGGGTCCGATCCTCGGCGGCGTCTACACGCTCGCCGCCAGCTACGAGACGGTGGGCGCGGGCGTCGCGCTGCTCGCCACCTACTCACTCGGGCTGGCGATCCCGTTCTTCGCGGCGGCTTGGAGCCTCGACTGGTTCTTCGCCACCTTCGCGCGGATCAAGGCGCAGTTCCGCTGGATCGAGATCGGCAGCGGCGCATTGCTCGTGGGGGTCGGCGTGCTCGTGATGACGGACAAGCTGACGCTGCTGAACTCGTACTTCGCCTTCATGAACGACTGGGTGGAGCAACTGGAGTCTTGGCTCCGATGAGAGCGCTGGCTGCTGCAGTCTGCATCGCGGCCGCGCTGCTCGGGCTCGGCTGCGAGCGCCTCGAGGCGGTCCCGGGCGTTGAGGGCGAGGGCGTGCGTGAGCCCGCGCCGGACTTCACGCTCGAGCGGCTAGGCGGCGGTGAGGTGGCGCTCGCGAGCCTGCGCGGCCAGCCGGTGATCGTGGATTTCTGGGCCACCTGGTGCGGCCCGTGCGAGGACTCGATCCCGGTGCTGGTTGCCTTCCATCAGAAGTACGCCGGGCGCGTGCACGTGCTGGGCGTCTCGGTGGATTGGGACCGCGAGGCGATCGCGCCGTACGTGCGCGAGCACGGCATGACGTACCCGGTGCTGCTCGGCGACGAGTCGCTCGCGCTCGACTACGGCGCCCCGGGCTTCCCCGCGCTGTTCGTGATCGACGCGGAGGGGCGCATCCACGAGGCGCACGTGGGGGTGACGACGCTTCCCGAGCTCGAGGCGGCGGTGGGCCCGCTCCTGGCTGCGAAGGGCAACTGAGCATCTCAAGGCTGCGAACGGCCGGGCCGAAACAGCTCGGGTGATGAAGTCCCCGGAAGACGCTCGCGACGACACCGGCTTCGCGGTGCGCAGCAGCCACGAGCGCACGTTCGCGGCAGGCGAGGTGGTGTACGACGCCGGCCAGCCGGGCGAAGCGCTGTTCGTGATCCAATCGGGGCACATCGAGCTGACGCGCGGCAGCGAAGACGGATACCGCGTGGTCGCGCGGCACGGCCCGGGCGAATTCTTCGGCGAGATCGCGGTGCTGCTCGGCCGCCCGCGCACTTCGCGCGCCGTCGCAGTCGCGGATGCGCGCGTGCTTCAGCTCGATCGCGCCACGTTCGAGGCGATGTGCGCGGATCGCCCGGAGATTGCGCTGCGCGTGATTCAGCGCTTGGCCGAGCGCGCGATCGAGCTCGAGCAGCGGCTGGCCGCGCTCGGCGTCGACGACCTGCTGCGGCCCATCGTGCGGGTACTGCTGCGCCACGCGAGCGCGGGCGACAAGAGCGCGCGCATCGAGTCGACGCTGCGCAAGCTCGCGAACGAAGCCGGCCTGCGGATGATCGAGGCGCACCGCGCGCTGAACCAGCTGATCGACCAGAAGCTGGTGCGGCTCGTCGACGACGCCCTCGAGGTGCGCGATTTCGACGCGCTCGCGGCGACCCTCGACCCCGGCGAGTGAACGCGGGCAAGCGGCCCGTCCGGATCTCGCACCCACCTGGGTGCACCGCTAGCGTGGCCGCGTTTCGGGCGCGCGGCGCCCGCTTGTTGGGGGCGCAGTCCTGGCGGTCGCAACCTCGCGCTCAGGACGCACGAGCCGCCTCGCGTCGTGCGCGCTCACGCTGATCCTGCTCGCAGCGTTCGCCGCGCGGGCCCAGGATGCGCCCGGCCGCGAGCGGCGGCGCTTCCAGGCCGGGACGCGCGCCTTCGACATGACCGCCGACTTCATCACCTACGAGCGCGTCGGCGACCTCTACATGGCGCGTGGCAATGTCCAGGTCGCACAGGACGGCCGCGTTCTCACCGCCGATTGGGCCGCCTTCAGCAACCAGACGCGCCGCGGCATGGCGATCGGCCGAGTCATCGCCCGCGAAGGCGAGGACGTGATTCACGCGCGCGCGATGCGCTTTCAGCTCGATGCGCAGGCCGGGCTCGTGCTCGGCGGGAGCATCGAGTCCGAGACGCAGGAGTTCCGCCTGGAAGGCGCCGAGATCGAGCGCCAGGGCGAGGATCAGTACCGGCTGGTCGATGCGCGCTTCACGACCTGCCAATGCCCGGAAGGCGAGAGAGATCCTTGGGCCGTGAGCTCCGAGAAGCTCGAGGTGGAGATCGGGCGCTACGCCACGGCGCGCAACTCCACGATCGACATCCTCGGCGTGCCGTTGCTGTGGCTGCCATGGCTCACGTACCCGGTGAAGTCCGAACGCGAGACCGGCCTGCTGTTCCCCGAGATCCGCACCAGCTCGCGCACCGGGCTCGACATCGGTCTCCCGTTCTTCTGGGCCGCGGCGGATCCGCTGAACGTCACGATCGCGCCGCACTACCTGACCAAGCGCGGCTTCAAGCCGGAGCTGACGCTCGAGTACGTCCTCGGCGAGCACTCGCGCGGCGAGCTCTACGGCACCTTCCTATGGAACGACGACGAGGTGGAGCAGAACGATCCGAACGATCCGACGGACGATCCGTCGACGCCTTTCTCGAACGACCGCTGGGCAATCGACCTGACCCACGATCAGCAGGATCTGCCCGCCGGCTGGCGCGCGAAGGTCGAGGCGACGGTGATCTCGGACAATCTGTTCCCATTCGATTTCCGCGAGTACGCGGCGCTGCGCAACGATCGCCACCTCGACTCCTACGGCTTCGCCGAGAACCGCTTCGGCGTGCGCGATCAGATCGGCTTCTCTGGCGAAGTGCGCTTCGCGGACGACCTGCAGAGCCCCGACGACCTCGACCGCGACCGAACCTGGCTGCAGCGCGCCCCGGACCTGCGCGCCTCCGTGCTGCCGAGCGGCGCGCTCGGCTCCCACGTCTTCTGGGCGCTCGACACGCGCTACACGTACTTCACCGCGCTCGACCAAGTTCGGCAGCGCTACCCGGGCGCAGCGCTCGGGCCGCGGGGCTTGTTCCTGGACACCGGCCTCGACGGCGTGCCGAGCGGCTTCGAGCGCGACCTCCAGAGTGGCGACCCCGGCGCCGGCGATCTCACCGGAGACGACTTCGACCCGCTGCTGAACCCGGGCGGCCGCGAGAACGACGGCCTCTTCCAAGAGGGCGAGTTGATCGCGGATCGCGGCCACCGCGTCGTGCTGAGCCCGCGCCTGTACGCGCCGGTCCGGCTCGGCGACATCGTCGAGTTCCTGCCCGAGCTCGGCTGGTACGGAACGTTCTACGACTCCCAGCGGCGCGGCGCGGAGATGCGCAACCTCGCGACGGGCAACTTCGACCTGCGCGCGCGGCTGCGCCGCGTGCTGCCGCTGCCGTTCACGACCGAGCGCGCGATTCACCTGCTCGAGCCGCGGCTCGGCTTCACGCTGATCGAGCGGCTGGGCAGCGATCACCAGCGCGACAACCCGCTGTTCGTCCCGCGCTCCGAGATCCTGCAGGCGCGGCTGCGCGCGCTCGAGCCGATCAGCATCACGCGCGACCCTGCCGATCGCATCGAAGCGGTCGAAGCGCTGCACTTCTCGCTCGGCAACCGGCTGTATGCGCGCGGCGCGGAGGAGGACGCGCCGCCGCGTCTCCTCGCCGACGCGACGCTGACGGCGTGGTGGGACTTCGCGGGCGATTCCGTCCGTAACATCTTCCTCGACGGCGCGGTGTTCCCTGCGCGCAACTGGAGCTCGCGCTTCGACCTCGGCCTCGACCTCGACGAGACGCGCGTGGACGAGGCGCTGCTCGAGCTCGGCTACGCGGACGAGAGCGGCAACGACGTCTCGTTCGGCTACCGCTTCCTGCGCGATCTCCCCAAGTTCTTCGAGGGCTTCGACTACGACAAGAATCGTTTCGACGAGTTCTCGGTGAACTTCGACCGCATCGATCAATTCGACCTGTACGGCCGCTGGACCCTGCTGCGCGGCTTCGCGCTGACGTACCGCGTGCAGTACTCGATCGAGGGCCACTTCTCGCTGCGCCAGCAGCTGGGCGTCGAGTACGTCTCGCGCTGCAAGTGCTGGGCGATCCGCATCGAGGCCGAGGACGAGCGCTCGCGCGGATTCGAAGTCGGCGTCTCGTACCGGATCCTCGGCGTCGGCGACGACCTGCTGCGCCCCTTCGAATCGCGCCGTCGCCGCGGGCAGGATTCGGTCATCGCGCGCTAGTGCGGCGCGGGGCTTTGCGCGCGCTCGGCCGCTCTGATAACCGTGGCGATCCGCGCATGGCGCGCGACGCGAGGCCCCCGTGACGAGCCCCCAGGCCGACGAGTTCGTGCAGCTGGCCGCGCGCGGCAACTTGATCCCGGTGGTGCGCGAGGTGCTGGCGGATCTCGACACGCCGCTCTCGCTCTTCCGCCAGCTCGACGACGGCGCGACGTCCTTCCTGCTCGAGTCCGTGGAAGGCGGCGAGAAGTGGGCGCGCTACAGCCTGATCGGCGTCGGCAGCCGCGCTCGCTTCCACGCGCGCGGCGCCCGCGTCGAGTGGAGCGAGGGCGGCGAGACGCGCAGCTTCGACGCCGGCGGCGATCCGCTGGCCGTGCTGCGCGCGCGGCTCGCGGAGTTCGAGCCAGTCGCGCTGCCCGGCGTCGTGCTGCCGCGCTTCACCGGCGGCGCCGTCGGCATGATCGGATATGACTGGGTGCGCTTCATCGAGAAGCTCCCCGACGCGAACCCCGACCCGATCGGTCTGCCGGACCTGTGGTTCAGCTTCCCGGACAGCGTCGTCGTCTACGACAACCTGAAGCACACCGCGCTGATCGTGCACCACGTCGACCTACGCGACCGCCGCGAGGCGCGCTCCGCTCACGCCGAGGCGGTCGCGAAGATCGACGCGCTCGTGGCGCTGATTCGCGGCCCGCGCCGCGCCGACGAGCGGCGGCCGCCCGTGCGCAGCGCGATGGCGCTCGAGCGCAGCATGACGCCCGAGGCTTATCAGGACGCGGTGAAGCGCGCGAAGGAGTACGTGGTCGCGGGCGACATCTTCCAGGTGGTGCTCGGCCTGCGCTTCACGATGCCGCTGCAAGTCGAGCCGCTGATGCTCTACCGCCAGCTGCGGCGCATCAACCCGAGCCCCTACCTGTTCTTCCTGCGCATGGGCGAATCGGTGCTGATCGGTTCGTCGCCGGAGATCCTGGTGCGGCTGGAGGGTGAGCAGATCGACGTGCGCCCGATCGCCGGCACCCGCCGCCGCGGCCGCGACGCCGCCGACGATCTCGCGATGGAGCAGGAGCTGCGCACGGATCCGAAGGAGATCGCCGAGCACGTGATGCTCGTCGACCTCGGCCGCAACGACGTCGGCCGCGTCGCCGAAGTCGGCAGCGTCGCGCTCACCGAGTATGCGTCGATCGAGCGCTACTCCCACGTGATGCACATCGTCTCCAACGTGCAGGGCAAGCTGCGGGCGGGCCTCGACTGGCTCGACTTGTTACGGGCCACGTTCCCGGCCGGCACGCTCTCGGGGGCGCCCAAGGTGCGCGCCATGGAGATCATCGACGAGCTCGAGACGCTGCGGCGCGGGCCCTTCGGCGGCTGCTGCGGCTACGTCGACTACTCGGGCAACATGGATCTCGCGATCACGATCCGCACGATGCTGGTGCACGAGCGCAGGATCTCGCTGCAGGCGGGCGCGGGCATCGTCGCCGACTCCGACCCGCGGCTCGAATACAAGGAGTGCGAGAACAAGCTGCGCGCGCTGATCGAGGCGATCGACATGGCGCGGGAAGGGGAGGAGTGAATGCCGCGCTTGTTGCTGATCGATAACTACGACTCGTTCACGTACAACCTGTTCCAGTACCTCGGCGAGCTCGGCGCGAGCGTCGACGTGGTGCGCAACGACGCGGAGCCGCTCGCGAGCTCGCTCGCCCGGCCCGTCGACGGCCTCGTGATCTCCCCCGGGCCGGGCCGCCCGGACGCGGCGGGCGTCTCGATGGCGGCGGTGCGCGCGTTCGGAGAGCGCGGCACGCCGGTGCTGGGCGTCTGCCTCGGTCATCAGGCGATCGGCGAGGTGTTCGGTGGACGCATCGTCGCCGCCAAGCGCCTCATGCACGGCAAGACGTCGCTGATCCACCACGAGCAGCGCGGCGTCTTCGACGGGCTCGCGACGCCCCTCGAGGCGACGCGGTATCACAGCCTCGTGATCGAGCCCGAAAGCTGCCCCGAGGCGCTCGAAGTCACGGCGCGTACGGAGGACGGCGAGATCATGGGCGTGCGCCACCGCACGCTGCCGATCGAGGGCGTGCAGTTCCACCCCGAGTCGATCCTCACGCGGGAAGGCAAGCGCGTGCTCGCGAACTTCCTCGCGCGCTGTGCGCCGCGGGCCGCCGCATGAGCCTCGCGCGCGCGATCTCGCTCGCCGCGGATCGGCAGGAGGTGCCCGCGGACGTGCTGGAGGCGGCGTTCGGCGAGATCGTCTCGGGCAGCGCGAGCCCGGTGCGCATCGCGGCATTGCTCGTCGCGCTGCGCACGAAAGGCGAGACCGCGCACGAGCTGGCGGCGGCCGCACGCGCTCTGCGCGCCCACGCCGAGACGGCGGCGCTCGTGGACCCGCGCACGGTCGACACCTGCGGCACCGGCGGCGACGGCGCCAACACCTTCAACATCTCGACGATCGCGGCGTTCGTGGTCGCCGGCGCCGGCGTGCCGGTCGCGAAGCACGGCAACCGCGCCGCGACGAGCCAGTGCGGCAGCTTCGACTTGCTCGAGGCGCTGGGGGTGCAGGGCGACCTGCCGGTGCCCGTCGCCTCGCGCATTCTGAGCGAGCTCGGCATCGCGCCGTTCTTCGCGCGCCGCGCGCATCCCGCCATGCGCTTCGTGGCGCCGGTGCGCGCGGAGCTGCCGCATCGCACGCTGATGAACGCGATGGGGCCTCTGCTCTCGCCGGTCGGCGCGCGCCGCCAGCTGATCGGCGTGTACGCGCGCTCCCTCGTCGAAACGTTGGCGGAGGTGTTACGGGAGCTCGGCAGCGAGCGCGCGCTGGTCGTGCACGGCGACGACGGCCTCGACGAGATCACGACCACGGCGGCGACGCACGCCGCGCTGCTCGACGCCGGCCGCGTGCAGACGCTGCGCATCGAGCCCGAAGCGCTCGGCATCGCGCGCGCGCGGCCGGAGGCGCTGCGCGGCGGCGACGCGCAGGAGAATGCGCGCATCGCGCGCGCAGTGCTCGACGGCGAGCCGGGGGCGCCGCTCGACATCGTGCTCGTGAACGCGGGCGCGGCGCTGTTCGTGGCGGGAGCCGCCGCGGACCTCTGCGCTGGCGTCGCGTGCGCGCGCGCGAGCGTCGCGTCGGGAGCTGCGAAGGCAAAGCTCGCCGCCCTCGTCGCGGCGACGCAGGCGGCGCGCGCGTGACGATCCTCGCGCGGATCCTCGCGACCAAACGCGACGAGGTCGCCGCCGCGAAGCGGCGCGAGAGCGCCGAAGCGATCGCGGCGCGCGCGCGGACCTGCGCGCGCGTGCCGGTGAGCCTGCGCGCGGCGCTCGCGGGGGGTGAGGGCGCGCGCGTGATCGCCGAGATCAAGCGAAGGTCTCCGAGCCGGGGCGAGATCCGCGGCGACTTCGATCCGGTGGCGATCGCGCGCGCCTACACCGCCGCGGGCGCAGCTGCCCTCTCGGTGCTCACCGACGAGTCCTACTTCGGCGGCTCTCTCGCGGTGCTCGAAGCCGTGCGCGCTGCGACTCCGCTGCCGCTCCTGCGCAAGGACTTCGTCGTCGACGTCTATCAGATCGACGAGGCGCGGCTCGCCGGCGCCGACGCGATCCTGCTGATCGTGGCGGCGCTCTCGCCAGGCGAGATCGCGGCGTTCGCGGCGCACGCCGCGAGCCGCGGGCTCGAGGTACTGGTCGAGGTGCACGACGCTGCCGAGCTCGAGGTCGCGCTCGCGTGCGGCGCGCCGCTGATCGGCATCAACAACCGCGACCTGCGCAGCTTCCACACCGATCTGGCGGTGACCGAGCGGCTCGCCCCCAAGGCGGCTGGGCGCGCCGTGGTCGTCGCGGAGAGCGGTATTTTCGCGCCCGAGGACATCGCACGGCTCGCGCGAGCGGGCGCGCGCGGCTACTTGGTCGGCGAGTCGCTGATGCGCGAGACCGATGTCGGGCTCGCCCTGCGAAAACTGAGAGGAACGGCGTGACGGTTCGGATCAAGGTGTGCGGCATCACCCACCCCGACGACGCCGCGGCGGCGGTCGACGCCGGCGTGGACCTGATCGGGCTCAACTTCGTGCCGGGCTCCCCGCGTGCCCTGACCATCGAGCAGGCGCAAAAGATCTCGGAGCGCGTGTCGGGGCAGATCGAGCGCGTGGCGCTGTTCGCGGACGCGCCCTTCGATCAGATCCTCCGAGTGATGCGGCGGGTGGACCTCGAGCGCGTGCAGTTCCACGGGGAGGAGACCGAGGAAGACATCGAGCGCGTCGACCTGCCCGTGATCAAGGCCGTGCGCGGCGCCGACATGGAGGCCGCCGAGCAGTTCCCGAGCGCGATCTTGTTGCTGGATCACCCGACCGAGGGCGGTGGCAAGGGCAAGGCGTGGAATTGGAGCGAGGCCTCGCAGCTGATCTCCGCGGGCATCGACGTGATCCTCGCGGGCGGCCTCACTCCCGAGAACGTCGCGCAGGCGCTCGCGGACGTCGGCGACGTGCTGCCCTGGGGCGTCGACGTCGCGACCGGCGTCGACGGCGAGAGCTTCCGCAAGGACGCCGCGAAGATCGTGGCCTTCGTGAAGGCGGTGCGCGAGGCGTCGAAATGAGCGAGTCGCTGGAACCCGGACCGAGCCGCGGGCGCTTCGGGAGCTTCGGCGGCCGCTACGTCGCGGAGTCGCTGATCGCGGCGCTCGACGAGCTCGAGGCCGCGATCGCGCGCGTCGTCTCCTCCGCCGAGTTCCAGCGCGAGCTCGGCGATCTGCTCACGCACTATGCCGGCCGCCCCACGCCGCTCTATCACGCGCGCCGGCTCTCCGAGGAAACCGGGCTCACGGTCTACCTGAAGCGCGAAGATCTCGCGCACACCGGCGCGCACAAGATCAACAACGTGCTCGGTCAGGCGCTGCTCGCGAAGTACATGGGCAAGCCGCGCGTGATTGCCGAGACGGGCGCGGGCCAGCACGGCGTCGCGACCGCGACCGCCTGCGCGCTGCTCGGGCTGCAATGCGAAGTCTTCATGGGCGAGGAGGACGTGAAGCGCCAGGCGCTGAACGTGTTTCGCATGGAGCTGCTCGGCGCGCAGGTGCACGCCGTCACGTGCGGCTCGCGCACGCTCAAGGACGCGATCAACGAGGCGCTGCGCGACTGGGTCACGAACGTGCGCACGACCTACTACTGCATCGGCTCGGTGATGGGGCCGCATCCGTATCCGACGCTGGTGCGCGACTTCCAGCGCGTGATCGGCCTCGAGGCGCGCGAGCAGATCCTGCTGCGCGCGGGCCGGCTGCCCGACGCGCTCGTCGCCTGCGTCGGCGGCGGCTCGAACGCGATGGGTCTCTTCCACCCGTTCCTCGGCGATGCGTCCGTGCGCATGTTCGGCGTCGAGCCTGCGGGCGAGGGCATCGCGAGCGGGCGGCATGGCGTCACGATCGGCGCGGGCGTTCCGGGCATCCTGCACGGCCAGCGCACGCTGGTGTTGGCCGACGACGACGGGCAGATCTTCCCGGCGCACTCGATCTCGGCCGGCCTCGACTACCCCGGCGTCGGCCCCGAGCACGCGCATCTCCACGAGAGCGGGCGCGCGACTTACGTCTCGATCACCGACGAAGAGGCGCTCGCCGCGTTCCAGCAGCTCGCGCGCATCGAGGGGCTGCTGCCCGCGCTCGAGTCCGCCCACGCCATCGCGTATCTGCCGAAGCTCGCGCGCGAGCTGCCGCGCGCTGCGCTCGTGATCGTCAATCTCTCGGGGCGCGGCGACAAGGACGCGCCGCAGGTGCGCGAGATCCTCGCCGCGCGCCGGCCGGGCGGAGCGCAGTGAGCCGAATCGCGGCGACGTTCGCGACGCTACGCGCTGCCGGAGAGCGCGCGTTCGCCCCATTCGTCACGGCGGGCGACCCGGATCTCGAGACGACCGCGGAGCTGATCCTCGCGCTCGCCGACAGCGGCGCCGACTTGATCGAGATCGGCATCCCGTTCTCGGATCCGAGCGCCGACGGCCCCACGATCCAGCGCGCGAGCGAGCGCGCGCTCGCGAAGGGCACGACGCTGCGGAAGGTGCTGCCGCTCGTCGCCCGGCTGCGCGCGCAGGTGAAGATCCCGCTGCTGCTGATGGGCTACGCGAATCCCTTCTACGCGCTGGGTAGCGAGGGCTGTGCGGCCGCCTGCGCCGACGCGGGCGTCGATGGAATCCTCTGCCCGGATCTACCGCCCGAAGAGGGCGCCGACTTGTACGGGGCGTTCGCGAAGCGCGGCGTTGACAGCGTGTTGCTCGCGTCGCCCACGACGACACCGGCCCGCATGCGCATGCTCGTCCACAACACCCGCGGCTTCCTGTACTACGTCTCGTTGACCGGCGTAACTGCCGCGCGCAGCGAGCTGGCCGCTGGCATCGAGGCCAGCGTCGCCGGGATCCGGCGGTTGGGTGACATCCCCGTGTGCGTCGGCTTCGGCGTGTCGCGGCCGGAGCACGCGCGCGAGATCGGGCGCTATGCGGACGGCGTGGCAGTCGGCAGCGCGATCGTGAGCGAGATCGAGGCGGCACCGAGCCGGGGCGCAGCGGTCGAGGCGGTGGCGCGTTTCGCCCGAGCGATGAAGGGGGCCCTGCGCGGGGCCGGCGGCTAGCGCGCGAGCTGGGCATGGAGCGCGCGGACCTGGCGCTCCGTGGCTTCGAGCGAGCCGGCGTTGTCGATCACGTGCGTAGCGAGTGCGCGCTTCTCCTCGATCGGCAGCTGCGCGGCCATGCGCTGGAGCGCGAACTCGCGCGTCACGCCGTCGCGTGCCATCTGCCGCGCGACCTGCGTCTCGGCGGGCGTGTACACGAGGATCGTCTCCTGGGCGGGCTCCGCTGAGGAGCCCCTCGCCGCGGCTCGGCCGGGGCCGGCGCGCCGGGCGCGGCCTTCGAAGAGCAGGGGGTTGTCCAGCACGATCAGCGCAGCGCCTCCCGAGCGCGCGGCCTCGAGCCGCCGCAGCATCTCTCGCCCGACCGCCGGATGCGTGATCTCCCCGAGCTTCTGGCGCGCCGCCGGGTCCGCGAATACGCGCTGCGCCAGTCGCGCGCGGTCGAGGCTGCCGTCCGCGCGCAGCAGCTCGGGGCCGAACGCGGCCGCGATCTCGGCGAGCATGGGCTGCCCGGGCGCCTGCAGCTCGTGGACGATCGCGTCCGCATCGACCACGACCGCGCCGAGTGCCTCCAGCATGCGGGCGACGGTGCTCTTGCCGGTCCCGATCCCGCCCGTCAGCCCGACGATCCGCGTCATCGCGGCGAGCATGCGCGATCCGTTTTGGCGCGGCACCGGGCGAGCCACGGCGCCCTGCGGGGGGATCGCGGTAACTCCGCGGAAGCGCGGCGGAATCCGGCTTTTCTGGTTTGACCCTCGAAAATCGATCCGATAGCCTGCGCGAGCTTTTTCGCGGGGTTACGCGGCTTCTCGCTCGTTGTTGCCGTCGCGTTCACGCCTCGCGCGGGAATCGCGATCGGTCGACACGGGTTCGGCTCGGCGAAAGGAGAGCATGGGCGATCCGAAGGCGAAGACGACGGCACGAGGCGGCGAGGCCGCGCTCGCCGGCTTGCGCGCGGCCATCGACGCCGTCGATCGCGACATCCTCGCCGAGCTGAACAAGCGTGCGGAGCTCGTGAAGCAAGTCGGCGAGCTCAAGCGCTCCGAGCGCGCGAGCGTGTACCGCGCCGCGCGCGAACGCGACCTCGTCGACGCCTTGGTGCGCAGCAACCTCGGCGCCTTCCCGGCCTCGGGAATCCGCGCGGTGTTCCGCGAGATCATCTCGGCCACGTACTCGCTCGAGGCGCGCCTGCGCATCGCGTATCTCGGACCCGACGGGACGTTCTCCCACGCCGCGGCGCGCGCCACGTTCGGGGAGCAAGCGGAGTACGTGTCGGTCGCGACGATCGGCGACGTGATCACGGCCATCGAGCGCCACGAGGCCGATCTCGGCGTCGTTCCGGTCGAGAACTCGACCGACGGTGTCGTGACGCAGACCCTCGACGCGCTGATCGAGACGCGGCTCGCGCTGTGCGGCGAGACGGTGCTGCGGATCTCGCAGTTCTTGCTGTCGCAGTCCGGGAAGCTCGAGGACGTGAAGCGCGTCGCATCGCACCCGCAGCCGCTCGCGCAGTGCCGCAGCTGGCTGGATCGGCATTTGCCCGGCATCGAGCGCTTCGAGACGCCGAGCACCGCCGCGGCGGCTCAGCTCGCGCAGCGCGAGCCCGGCACGGCGGCGATCGCGAGCGCGCTCGCCGGCGAGCTGACGGGGCTCGCGACGGTGGCCGCGAACATCGAGGACCGCCGCGACAACACGACGCGCTTTCTCGTCGTCGGCGGCGATGCGCCCGGCCCGAGCGGCAACGATCTCACCTGCCTCGCGTACACGGTGCGCAAGAGCGAGTCCGGCGCGCTGCATCGCCTGCTCGCGCCGTTCGCCGCGCACGGCGTGAACCTCACGAGCATCCAAGCGCGCCCGCTGAAGGGCACGCCCTGGGAGTACGTGTTCTTCATCGATCTCGAGGGCCATCACAGCGAGCAGCGCGTACAGGACGCCTGCGCCGACGCCGCGAAGCTCGCGACCTCGTGGCGCGTGCTCGGCTCGTTCCCGCGCGCGGCGACGCTGCGCCCGGGAGAGGCGGGCTGATGCGCGTCAAGCCGTGGATTCCGGGGCTCGAGCCGTACAAGCCGGGCAAGCCGATCGAGGAGCTCGAGCGCGAGCTCGGCATCAAGCAGGCGGTGAAGCTGGCGTCGAACGAGAATCCCTTCGGCCCCTCGCCGCGCGCGCTCGACGCGATCGCCGACGCGGCCAGCCGCGTGAACCGCTACCCCGACGGCGCGAGCTTCAAGCTGCGCGAGAAGCTCGCGAAGCGCTTGGGCGTGGCCGGCAATCAGATCGTGTTCGGGTGCGGTGCCGACGAGATCTTCGAGCTGCTCGTGAAATCGTTCGTCGGCCCGGGCGACGAGGTCGTGTACGCGTGGCCGTCCTTCGCGATGTACCCGATCGTGACTGCCGGAATGGGCGCGAGCGCGGTGCCGGTGCCGCTCGACGCGGGCCTCGTGCACGACCTGCGCGCGATGCGTGAAGCGATCACGACGCGCACCCGCGCCGTGATGATCTGCAATCCCAACAACCCGACCGGCACGAGCGTCGGGCGCAAGGAGTTCGACGCATTCGTGGCGTCGCTTCCCGCCGACGTCGTGCTCGTGGTCGACGAGGCGTACTTCGAGTTCGTGCGCCGCGAGGACTTCCCGGATTCGCTCGGCTGGATCGCCAAGCGTCCCGGCACGCTCGTGATCCGCACGTTCTCGAAGATCTACGGGCTCGCGGGGATGCGCGTCGGCTACGGCGTCGGCGACCCGGAGCTGATCGGCTACCTCGAGCGCGCGCGGCATCCGTTCAACCTGAACCTGCTCGCCGAAGAGGCTGCGGTCGCAGCGCTCGACGACGCCGAGCACGTGGCGCGGACGCGCGAGGGCAACGCCGAAGGCATCGCCTACCTGACGCGCGAGCTCGCGGCGCTCGGGATCGCGACCTGGCCCACCGACGCGAACTTTCTACTCGCGGATGCCGGCGCCGGTGCCTACGACGCGCTCTTGCGGCAGGGCGTGATCGTGCGGCCGCTCGCCGGCTTCGGGCTGCCCGCGCACATCCGCATCACAGTCGGCACCGCCGAGGAGAACGAGCGCTGCGTGAAGGCGCTGCAGCAGTGGCGGTCCGCGAAATGACGGACGCGCAGCACTTCGCGCGCGTCGCGGTGGTGGGCACGGGCCTGCTCGGCGGCTCGGTCGCTCGCGCGCTGCGCGAGCGCCGGCTCGCCAGCGAGGTGGTCGCGGTAGTGCGGCGCGCCGAGGCCCAGCGTGAGGTCGTGGCGCTCGGCATCGCGGACCGCGCGGAGTGCGACCTCGCGGCCGGCGTGCGCGGCGCCGATCTCGTCGTGCTCGCGAGCCCCGTGCACGCGATGCCGGGGCTCACCGCGCAGCTCGCGCCGCAGCTCGCCGCGGGCGCGATCGTCACCGACGTGGGCAGCGTGAAGGCGCCGCTCGCGGAAGCGCTCCCCGCGCTGCTGCCTGCGGGCGTCAGCTACGTCGGCTCCCATCCGATGGCCGGCGGCCATCAGACGGGCTACGCGCACGCGCGCGCGGACCTGTTCGAGAACGCGGTCTGCATCGTCACCCCCGCGCGGCCGGCGAATCCGGCGGCGGAGGAGCGCGTGCTGTGGCTGTGGCGCGCGCTCGGCGCGCGCGTGCTGCGGCGCAGCGCGGCGCGGCACGACGAAGAGGTGGCGTGGGTGAGCCACGCCCCGCACGCGATCGCCTTCGCCTACGCCGCCTCGCTCGCGGACGCGCCGGCGGGCGCGCGCGAGCTCACCGGCCCGGGCTTTCGCGACTTCACGCGCATCGCGGCCAGCGATCCGGCGATGTGGGCCGACATCCTCGTCAGCAACAAGCAGGCGCTCGCCGGCCCGCTGCTCTCCGCCGCCGAGCGCGCCGCTGCGCTCGCGCGTGCGATCGAGAGTGGCGACGCGAGCGCCGTCACGAAGCTGCTCTCCGCAGCGGGCGCTCAGCTCGCGGTCGGAGAGCCTCTCGCCCGATCCGGAGGCGCATCCCAACATCCGGAAACAAACCAGGCTGCCAAGTCGGCGGCCACCAAGGAGTGATTTCAGTCTCATGTCTCAACAACCCACAACCGGCATGTCGTTCGCGGAGCTGTTCGCGAAGGACGCGCCGAAGCTCAAGGAAGGCGAGGTCGTCAAGGGACGAGTGCTCGCCGCAGATCAAGACCACGTGCAGGTGGACGTGGGCTTCAAGTCCGAAGGTCTGGTCGACGCCTGGGAATTCATGGACGAATCCGGGCGCCTGCTGGTCAAGCCGGGCGACAGCGTCGACGTCTTCATCGAAGAGGTCGAGGACGAGGACGGCTACATCGTCCTCAGCAAGGAGAAGGCCGACCGTCTCAAGATCTGGGACGAGATCAGCAAGGCCTTCGAAGCCGACGAGTCGGTGGAAGGCAAAGTCATCTCGCGCGTGAAGGGCGGCCTCTCGGTCGACATCGGCGTGAAGGCGTTCTTGCCCGGCTCGCAGGTGGACCTGCGCCCCGTGCGCAACCTGGAAGCGCTGCTCGGCGAACGGCTGCAGTTCAAGATCATCAAGTTCAACAAGCGGCGCGGGAACATCGTGCTCTCGCGGCGCGCGCTGCTCGAGAAAGAGCGCGAGCGCATGCGCGCGACCACGCTGCAGACGCTGCAGGAAGGCCAGATCATCGACGGCGTGATCAAGAACATCACCGACTACGGTGCGTTCATCGATCTCGGCGGCCTCGACGGCCTGCTCCACGTGACCGACATGTCGTGGGGCCGCGTGAATCACCCGAGCGAGCTGTTCCGCGTGGGCGACGAGCTCAAGGTGAAGGTGCTGCGCTTCGACGTGGAGAGCGAACGCGTCTCGCTGGGCCTCAAGCAGATCCAGCCCGACCCGTGGCGCGACGCCGCGATGAAGTACCAGATGGGCCGGCGCATCCAGGGCCGCGTCGTATCGCTCACCGACTACGGCGCGTTCCTCGAGCTCGAGCCGGGCATCGAGGGCCTCGTCCACATCTCCGAGATGTCGTGGACGAAGCGCATCAAGCACCCGTCGAAGATGGTGAACCTGAACGACATGGTCGAAGCGATCGTGCTCGACGTCGACGAGGGAAATCGCAAGATCTCCCTCGGCATGAAGCAGATCGAGCCGAACCCGTGGTCGCTGATCGAGGAGAAGTATCCGGTCGGCACGCACGTGCGCGGACCGGTCCGCAACATCACCAACTTCGGGCTCTTCGTCGGGCTCGAGGAAGGCATCGATGGGCTGGTTCACGTGTCGGACATCTCGTGGACCGAGCAGATCAAGCATCCCAAGGAGAAGTACAACGAGGGTGACGAGGTCGAGGCGATCGTGCTCAAGATCGATCGCGAGAACGAGAAGTTCTCACTCGGCGTCAAGCAGCTCACGCCGAATCCCTGGGACGACATCTCGAAGCGCTACCCGGTCGGCTCGGAGATCACCGGCCAGGTCACGAACGTGGTCGACTTCGGCGCGTTCGTTCGCCTCGAAGCGGGGATCGAGGGCTTGATCTACAGCAGCGAGCTCTCGGCCGATCCGGTCGGCAAGCCTTCGGACGTGGTGAGCGCGGGCCAAGAGGTCCGGGCCGTCATCACGAAGGTGGACGCGGTCGATCAGAAGATCTCGCTCTCGATTCGCGCGCTCTCCGATCGTGAGCTGCGAGACGAGCTGAAGCGCCACGCGGTGCGTCAGTCCAGCACGCAGACCACGACCTTCGGCGACCTGCTGAAGGAGAAGCTCGCGAAGATGGACGGCGGCGAATAGTTCCAGCCGGCAACGCCACTGGGCCGGGGCGCAGGCCCCGGCCCACCTGGGGAGAGGAAATGACCAAGAGCGGACTGATCGAGAAGGTCGCGGAGCTGATGCCGCACATCTCCAAGAAGGACACGGAGATCGTGGTCAACACGATCTTCGATTCGATGACGCGCGCCCTCAAGCAGGGCGAGCGGATCGA
>DATBRS010000245.1:0-6131 GCA_036560185.1 Myxococcota bacterium | reverse complement strand
CGGCGGCAGCAGGAACACGAAGCGCGCGTCCGGCCGGCGCGCGCGCAGCTGCAGCGCGCCCTGTACGTCGACCTCGAGCAGCAGGTCCTGGCCGGCGCGCAGCGGCGTGTCGAGCGCCGCGCGGCTCGTGCCGTAGAGGTTGCCCGCGTACTCCGCGTGCTCGACGAACGCATCGGCAGCAACGAGGCGCTCGAACTCGCCGCGCGTGACGAACCAATAGTCGCGGCCGTCCACTTCGTTCGCGCGCCGCGGGCGCGTGGTGTGCGAGATCGAGAACGCGATGCCCGCGTCGCGCGCGACGGCGCGGCGGCACACCGTGGTCTTGCCGGTTCCCGACGGCGCCGACACGACGAACGGAATGCCGGTGCGCACGCTCACGCGATCTCTTCCTCGCCAGATTCGATGCGCGCCGAGACCGTCTCGGGGTTCACCGCGGACATCACCACGTGGCCGGTGTCCATCACCAGGATCGAGCGCGTGCGGCGCCCCTGCGTCGCGTCGACGAGCAGATTGCGCTGCTCGGCTTCCGCGCGCAGCCGCCGGCTCGCGGAGGATTGCGACGAGACGACGGCGACGACGCGCGAGCGCGTCACCATGTTTCCGTAGCCGACGTTCAGGAGGCGCGGCTCCTTGCCGTCAGTCACGGGCTTCTCTCGCGCGCTGTGATTGGGGAGCGTGGCGCATCGGGCTCACTCGATGTTCTGCGCCTGCTCGCGAATCCGGTCGATCTCCGTCTTCAGATCGACGACGCGATGCGCGAGCGGCGCATCCCCCGCTTTGGCGCCGAGCGTGTTCGCCTCGCGCGCCAGCTCCTGGGTCAGGAAGTCGAGGCGGCGGCCGACGGGCTCGTCGCTCGCGAGCGCCGTGAGGAACTGCTCGACGTGGCTGGCGAGGCGCGCGAGCTCTTCGGTCACGTCGAGCCGCTCCGCCGCGAGCGCGACCTCGTGGTACAGCCGCGCCTCGTCGAGCAGCCCGGTCTCCGCGCGCAGCTGTTCGGCGCGCGCGCGCATGCGCTCGCGCACCGCGCGCTGCACCTCGCCCGCGCGGCCGCCGATCTCCGCCACGATCGCGCTCACGTTCGCGAGCCGCGCGCGCAGCTCGCGCTCGAGCGCGGCACCCTCGGCCTCCCGCATTGCGAGCCCGGCGGCGGCGGCGCGCCCGGCGGCCTCCAGCAACGCCGCGCCGGCGTCGCCCTCGCCCGCGGACGCTTCGACCGTGCGGATCACCCCCGGCATCGCGAGCAGCTCGGCGACGCCCATGCGATCGACCACGCCGCTCTCGCGCGAGAGCTCGCGCGAGAGCTCGAGGTAGCGCTGCACGAGGCTGCGATCGACCTCGAGCTCCGCGCGTGGCCCGCTGCCGGCTGCGAGCGCGACGCCCAGCTCGACCTTGCCGCGTGAGAAGCGCTGCGCGAGCGACTTGCGGAGCTCGGGCTCGAGGCCGGCGAAGCTGCGCGGCAGGCGCACCGAGAGATCGAGGTTGCGCTGGTTCACGCTGCGCAGCTCGACGGCGAAGCTGGCGCCCGCGGCTTCGAAAACGGCGCGGCCGAAGCCCGTCATGGAGCGGATCACGCTTCGCCTCGCAGCCGCTTCGAGTTGTTGGGGCGCCGCGGCGACGCGCGCTCTGCCACCGCCCGCACGCGGCGCACTCTACGGAGGCCCTCCGGCCGGGGCAACCGATCCCGCGTCGAAGTTCCGGTGTACACGCGCGGCCGAGCACGCTGCCCCGCGCGCGCGAACTGCTTAGGATGTGCGAATGCGGCTCGCGATCCGGCTCTGGCGCCACGTGCTGCGCGAAGTGTGCGTCTACGGCGCGATCGGGATGTTCGGCTTCGGCGGCCTGTTCGTGCTGCAGAACCTGCTGCGCCAGCTCGAAGATCTGCTCGGCCTCGGCGTGCGGCTCGGCGACGCGCTCGCGCTGTTCGCCGCGGTCGCGCTGTTCCTCGCCGGCTACGTGCTCCCGATCGCGCTGCTGTTCGGCGTGCTCGTCGCGCTCGGACAGCTCGCCGCGAACAGCGAGCTGCTCGCTGCACGCGCGCTCGGCCTCTCGCTCGCGCAGCTCGCGGCGCCGGTCTTCGCGCTCGCGCTCGCGACCAGCTGGGCGACCGGCCGGCTGCTCTCGACGGAAGAACCCGCGGCGCGGCGCCGGCTCGTCGAAGTCGCCGCCCAGGTCGCGGGCCGCGGCGGGCTGATCCAGCCCGGCGTGCTCTCGGCCCTCGACCGCGCCGGCGAGCGCCTCGTGTTGGTGGACGCCCGCGACGAACGCGGCGTGCTGCGCAACGTGTTCGTCGCGGACCGCACCGACCCGGCGCGCCCGTTCGTGGTGACCGCGCGCGAGGGCGAGTTCGCGCTCGACGCCGAGACGCGCACCGCGCATCTCCGGCTGCGTGACGGCCAGATCCAGCTGGAGAGCGCGCGGCGGGCCGACGATCGCAGCCAGCACATCACGTTTCGCGGGCTCGACTACGCGTTCGACGTGAGCGCGGTGAAGCTGCTCGCCAAGAAGTTCCGCCCGCGCGAGATGACGGCCGCGGAGCTGCGGACGGCGATCGCGAGCATCGACGCGGCGGCGGGGGCGCAGGATCCGCGGGAACCCACGCGCGCCGACTACGAGATCCAGCTGGAGCGCCGCCGCGCGCTTCCGCTCGCCCCGCTCGTGTTCGCCGGCCTCGGCGTGCCGCTCGCGCTGCGGCAATCCCGCAGCGGTCGCTCGCGCGGCACGCTGGTGTGCGCAGGCATCGCCATCGCCTACTACGTGGCGCTGTCCGCCGCGGAGTACGTGGCGAAGCAGGGCCTGCTTCCGGCGGCCGCGGCGCTCTGGCTGCCGAACGCAGCGTTCGGCGCGCTCGCGCTCTGGCTGCTCGTCCGCGCGCGCGGCGTGGAGGCGTGATGCGCGCGCCGGGCGCGCCGGCGGGCTTCGTGCGCGAGCACGGCGCCGGCGCGCTCGGCCTCGTGCGCGCGGACCTCGCGGCGGGAGCGCGCGCGCTCGGCCTGCTCGCGCCGGAGGGCATCGTGCGCGCGTTCACCGCCGGCCGCGCGCTCGGCGGCGGGCGCGCGCCCGTGGTCGCCCTCGCGTGGCCCGGCGGCGGGCCCGAGGTGGTCGTGCGCCGCCTGCGTCACGGCGGCCTGCTGGGGCCGCTGCTCGGCGGAGCTTTTCTCGGGCCGGGGCGCGTGCTGCGCGAGCTCGCCGTGACGAGCGAGCTCAGCGCGCGCGGCGGCGCGCTCGTGCCGAGGCCGGCGCTCGCGCTGGCGCGCCGGATCAGCGGGCCGCTCTGGGAATGCGCGATCGGGACGGAGCGGGTGCCCGGCGTCGATCTGTTCGCAGCGCTCCTTGGCGCGCGCAGCGCGGCGGAGCGCCGCGCCGCGCTCGTCGCGTGCGCAGAAGCCGTGCGCGCGCTCCACGATCTCGGCGCGTGCCACGCGGATCTCAATGCCGCGAACCTGCTGCTCGCGCCGCGCGAGGGGCGGCTCGCGGCCAGCGTGATCGATCTCGACCGCGCGCAGATCCGTCCCGTCGTTCCGGCGCGGCGCCGCGCTCGCGAGATCGCGCGGCTGTGGCGTTCGCTCGCGAAGCGCGGCGCGCAGACGCGCCTCGCGCCGGGCGAATCCGAGGCGTTCCTCGCCGCCTACTGCGCGAGCGACGCCACGCTCGCGCACGCGCTGCGCGCGCCGCTCGCGCGCGAGCGCTTGCGCAGCGCGCTGCACGCCTGGCGCTACCCGCGCGGCTAGGCCACGGCGCGGAATGCGCGCGAGCGCCCCACGTCCCTAAGAAGCGACGTCGCCCGGACCGCTCAGCCCGCACTTCGGGAACGCGCCGAAGAAGCCGTGCTCGTAGAGGCCGTAGCCGACTCGCCCGCCGTACTCGAAGCGCGCGACTTGGTCGACGACGCCGTATTGCCCGATCGGCGCCACCTCGTCGTGCTTCCGCTCGTGTCCCTGCACGACCAGCTTTCCCTGATACATGCCGTGCCGCCAATCCGCGTCCATGCCGTAGCCGGTGCCGATCGAGATCATGCACGGCAGGATCGGCGTGCATTTCACGTCGAAGCCGCCGCCGGGCGCGTCCGGGAACGAGATCGTCGAGCCGCGCAAGAGGCGCGTCCCCGACACGAAATCGTGTCGCCATGCGGGGCGCCCCAAGTGATCCGCGGGCCGCGCCGGATCGGCCCACACGCGCACCGCCTCCTCGAGCTCGCGCTCACCCGCCGCGTTCTCTTGGCAGATGTAGAGGAGCGAGTGATCGGCGAACTGCATCGGGAAGTAGTTCCACATCCCGCTCATCGCGTTCTCGCCTTGGCGAATGCCGGGATGCTCCGGCTCGCCGACGGGCCGCACGCCCCAGGAGCGATCGCGCGTTCCCCACCAGCGGTCGCGCGTGATCGCGATCTTCTCGCCGCCCACGGTGAGCGTGCCCGCCCAGGTGCCCGTCTGCGCGAAGCGCGAAGTGTCGAACAGCACGCGCCCGTTTCTGCGGATGAAGTGGTTCTGCTCCTGCCACGCCGGCATCGCGCCTTCCCAGGTCAGGTCGAACGCGATCGCATGCTCGGTCGGCTCGAGCACGAAGCGCAGCTTGCGCAGCGGCTCCAGCACCTCGATGCGGAACGGCCCGACCGAGAGGTCGCTGCGATCGCCGAGCTCGCGCGACGCGCGCACCACGCGGTGATGCGCGCCGCGCCGCACGCAGGCGAAGGCATCCTGCGTCCCGAGGTTCGGGTAGACGCCCATGCCCATGATCAGGAACAGCTCGTCGGACGAGCCGTGCAAGTTGAAGTAGTACCGGTCGTAGAAGTTACGGTCGCTGGTCGCGACGAAGCGAACCGGCTGGCCCGTCTGATGGATGGGGAAGTCGTCCCAAGCGGAGATCATGTGCGCGGCTCCTGACGAGCAGCCCACAGTAGTGCAGAGCGATCCGCGACCGCGGCGCGCCCCGCTAGAGCCGCGCCTCGATCCACGTGAGGAACTGCTCGGGCTCCGCCGCCGCGGTCGCGAGCGCGAGCACGCGCACATCGGCGCCGGCGCACCACGCCGGATCGAGCTTCAGCGCGTCCTTCTCGCTCGTCACCCAGAGCGGCGCCTGCGCCGCGATCCCTGATAAGTCGTGCGCGCGATAGCGGTGGTGATCCGCGAACACGCGCTCGGCCACGACGCGCGCGCCCAGCGACTCCAGCGTGCGGCGCAGCGCGCGCGGATGCGCGAGTGCGGAGAGCACGCCCAGCTCGCGGCCCGCGAGCGCGGTCGCGGCCTCGGCTGCGCCGCCCGTCGCTCCGAGCGGACGCAGCTCCCGCGGCGAGCGCGTCACTGCGAAGTGCGCAGCTCGCGGCGCGGCCCACGCGATGCGGGCCTCGTCGCCCGCGGGCAGCGCGCCGCCCGTGACGAGCACGGCGTGCGCACGCGAGAGCGCGCCGATCGGCTCGCGCAGGGGACCGCGGGGAAGGACGGCGCCGTTGCCGAGGCCGTCGCTTCCGAACACCACCAGCTCGACATCGCGCGCGAGCGCGTGGTGCTGGAAGCCGTCGTCGAGCACGAGCACCTCGGCGCCGAACTCGGCGATCGCTCGCCGGCCGGCGAGCGCGCGCTCGCGCGCGACGAGCACCGGCACACCGGGCGCGAGCTGGGCGAGCAGGAGCGCCTCGTCGCCGACGACTGCCACGCTCTCGAGCGCGCGCGCGCCGTCGCTCGCGACGTGCACGGCCGCGCGCGGCGCGCCGCCGACGCCGCGGCTCGCGAGCGCGACGCGCCGGCCGCGCGCGCGGAGCTGTGCCGCGAGCCACGCCGCGAGCGGCGTCTTGCCGCTGCCCCCGACCACGAGATTGCCGACGCTCACCACCTTGCAGCCGAGCCGCGCGGGTCGCACGACGCCGCGCTCGTGCGCCGCGCGATGCAGGGCCGCCGCCGCGCCGTAGCCCCACGACAGCACGCCCAGCGGTGCGAGTGCCGCGCGCTGGGCGAGCGATGGCGCACGCTCGTCCCACCACGCCGGCCGCCTCATCGGGTCGCTCCGCGCACGCGGTCGATCAGCGCGAGAGTTCGCGCGAGCGCGCCGCGCTGCGCCTCGAGCGCGGCGCGTCCCGCGGCGCCGAGCGCGTTCGTGCGCGCCGGATCGCGCAGCGCGCCGACCACGGCGCGCGCGAG
>DATBRS010000244.1:0-4051 GCA_036560185.1 Myxococcota bacterium | reverse complement strand
CGAGGCTGATGCCTCGCGCGCCGCGAGCTCGGGTGCACCCGCGGGCCTGGGGAAGCCCGCGAGCCTGGCGGGTCGATCGAAGACGAGACGGGGTCGCGCCCGGCGTACGGCGAGGCTCTCGGTCGAAGTCACGAAGCTCCTCCCAACGCTCGGTGCAGAGCCAACAGCAAGTTCGATGCCGCCCGGTCCACGACTCTCCTTCGCTTCGAGCATTGGCATTGAACGTGCACAAACCGGTGTCTCTCGAGGAGAGATCGCATTGGCTCGACACGCTGCACTCACGCTTCTGGATGTGATCAACGCCGTTCGTGAGGACTCGCGCTCGAACGAAGAGGCGGCGCGTGTCGTTGCGCCGGTGTTGAGCGCGAGTCGGGTGCGCCTCCGCGCTCCGGCGCGCATCGCAACGCAAGCCGTTTTGTAGAAACGCCAAGTCGATGCTGCATCGCTTCAAGCGTCGCGCGCAGGCCTTGCTCGATCCGATCCGACCGGCAGCGCCGTCCCGACGAGAACGGATGCGCGACGCGCTCCGCGCGGTGCTCGCGCCCGCGAACGCGGAGATTCAGGGCGCTCTGATCGCGCTCGACGATCACCTCGATGCGGTGGAGTGGTGCGTTCGTCACATCGCGGCGACCCGCGAGCCGGCTCTCCGGGCCTTCCTCGCGCGCGAGCTCGAGACGGAGCGATCGGCCGCCGGTGAAGCGTTGGCCGCCGTGCGCGAGCTCGACACAGCGCTCGCGATGAGTCTGTGCCGGCTCCTCTACCGCGCCGATGATCGGTTGCTCGGACGCAGGGCGATCCTCCGTCACGGGTTGCTGGCCCACACGGCGGAATGGCGGAGGGCGATGGTCCAGGCTCCTCGCGACGAGCGCTACGGAACCTAATGCGCGCGAGCGCGCGAATGGAGACGGCATGAGCTTCGAAATCGCCCCGCTTCCTTATCCGACGGACGCGCTGGCGCCGACCCTGAGCGCCGTCGCCGTCGAGATCCACTACGAGAAGCATCACAAGGCGTATCTCGCGAAGCTGCGAAAGCTCACCGAGGGAAGACCCGAGGCGAGCTCGAGCCTGGTCGAGCTGATTCAGACCGCGAACGGTGAGATCTTCAACAACGCGGCCCAGCTGTGGAACCACAGCTTCTATTGGCAGTGCATGCGTCCGGGCGGTGGCGGCACGCCTACAGGAGCGCTGCTCGCGGCGCTCGAGCGGGGATTCGGATCGTTCGCGGATTTTCGGGCGCAGTTCGCCGCCGCGGCGAACGGTGAGTTCGGGTCGGGCTGGGCGTGGCTCATGCTGGATGCGATGGGGACGCTGCGCGTCGCGAGCAGCGACGACGCAGACAACCCGCTCCAGCGCGGCTCCGTTCCGCTCCTCGCGCTCGACGTGTGGGAGCACGCCTACTACGTGGACTACCGGAACGAGCGAGGCCGCTACGTCGAGGGATTCCTGAATCGCCTCGTGAGCTGGGAGTTCGTGGCCGCGAACCTCGACGCCGCCGAGAGAGCGCGCGCGAGCAGCCCGAATCAAGGCGAGGGCAACGCCGTGGCCGACGCGGCGTATCGCGCGGCCGCGACTGCGTTCGCTGCTTCGGGGCGAGTCGAGGCTGCGGCACGCGAGGCAGTGCGCGGCGAGAAGGCCTGAGCTCGAGCCTGCTCACGCGCGTCCCGCCTTGCGAGACGCGGCGTCGAGCGGCAACGGCGCCGACAGCCCGGCTCGCTGCAGCGAGCCGGGCAGGGGGTGGTCTAGGCGGCGCGGCTCAGTCGCTGTGATCGGCGCCTGGCTCCGCGTCCGGTCTCTCGGCCTTCTCCGCGATCAGCGCTTCGGTCGTGAGCATCAGGCCCGCCACGCTCGCGGCGTTCTGCAGCGCCGAGCGGACGACCTTGGTCGGGTCGATCACGCCGGCCTTCATCAGGTCCTGATAAGTCTCGGTCGCCGCGTTGAAGCCGAACGAGCCCTTCCCAGCCTTTACGCGCTCGACGACGATCGAGCCCTCGAGCCCGGCGTTCTCGCTGATCTGCCGTAGCGGTTCCTCGATCGCGCGCCGAATGATCGCGACGCCCGGGCGCTGATCGGCTGGCAAGCCGTCAGCGAGTCCGTCGAGGGCGGCCTGCGCACGCAGCAGCGCGACGCCGCCGCCCGGCACGATGCCCTCCTCGACGGCCGCGCGCGTGGCGTGCAGCGCATCTTCGACGCGCGCCTTCTTCTCTTTCATCTCGCTCTCGGTGGCGGCGCCGACCTTCACGACCGCCACACCGCCGGCGAGCTTGGCGAGCCGCTCCTCCAGCTTTTCGCGGTCGTAGTCGCTGGTGGTCTTCTCCACCTGCGCGCGCAGCTCGGCGCAGCGCGCCTCGATCGTCTTCTTCGTGCCGCGCCCGTCGATCAGCGTCGTGTTGTCCTTGTCGACGACGATCTTCTTCGCTCGGCCGAGATCCTTCAGCGTGACGTTCTCGAGCTTGAGGCCGAGCTCCTCGCTGATCACCTGGCCGCCGGTGACGACGGCGAGATCCTGCAGCATCGCCTTGCGCCGATCGCCGAAGCCGGGCGCCTTCACGGCGACCACGCTCAACGTGCCGCGCAGCTTGTTCACGACCAGCGTCGCGAGCGCCTCGCCGTCGATGTCCTCGGCGACGATCAAGAGCGGCTTGCCGTCGCGCACGACCAGCTCGAGCAGCGGCAGCAGATCCTTCATCGCGGAGATGCGCTTCTCGCTGAGCAGGACGAAGGCGTCTTCGAGCACGGCTTCCATGCGCTGCGTGTCCGTCACGAAGTACGGAGACGCGTAGCCGCGATCGAACTGCATGCCCTCGACGATCTCGAGCAACGACTCGATCGACTTCGCCTCCTCGACCGTGATCACGCCTTCCTTGCCGACCTTTTCCATGGCCTCGGCGATCATGCCGCCGATCTCCGCGTCTCCGTTCGCCGAAATCGTGCCGACTTGCGCGATCTCGCTCGAGTCGCGCGTGGGCTTCGAGAGCTTGTGGAGCTGCTCGACGACGACGGCGACGGCTCGGTCGATGCCGCGCTTCAGCTCCATCGGGTTGTTGCCCGCCGCGACGAGCTTCGCGCCCTCGCGGAAGATCGCTTGCGCGAGCACCGTGGCCGTGGTGGTGCCGTCGCCGGCGACGTCGGAGGTCTTCGAAGCCACCTCCTTCACCATCTGCGCGCCCATGTTCTCGAACTTGTCGGCGAAGGAGATCTCCTTCGCGACGGTCACGCCGTCCTTGGTGACGGTCGGCGCGCCCCAGCTCTTTTCGATCAGGACGTTGCGGCCCTTCGGCCCGAGCGTGACGCGCACGGCGCGCGCGATCGCATTCACGCCGCGCAGCAGCTTCGCGCGCGCATCTTCTTGATACAGGATTTCTTTGGCGGTCATGCGTTCTCCCTATTCGAGGATCGCGAGGACGTCGTCCTCGCGAATGATCAGGTGCGGTTGGCCGCCGATTTGGATCTCGTCGCCGGCGTGCTTCGTGAACAGCACGCGATCGCCGAGCGCGACGCAGAGGCCGATCACGTTGCCGTCGTCGAGGCGCTTGCCTCGGCCGGTCGCGATCACGCGGCCCTCTTGGGGTTTCTCCTTGGCGGCGTCGGGAATGAACAGCCCGCCCAGCGTCTTCGACACTTCCTCGACGCGTTTGATCAGCAGGCGATCGTGGAGCGGTTGAACGTTCATCGGGGGACTCCTGCGAGCTGGGGCTCGCGCGGCCGCGGCGGCAACTCCTGCACGCTCCCGGCCGAGTCGATGCGGAAGGTGCCGCGCTGGGTCTCGAACTGCGCTCCGTGCGTGAAGCGCTGGCGACGCAGCCCGCCTTCGGCGGGCCTCCACATCACGCCGCGCCGCTCCATCCAGACGTAGTCGTTGTGGAGCAGCTGGCGCTGTTGCTCGGGCGTCAGAGCGCCGAGCAGCTCCTCGCGTTCCGAGGGATCGAGCTCGGTGCTGTTCCAGCGGACCCAATTGGCAACGGTCATCGGTGGTCTCCTGGCGCGCCGAGCGCGAGCGAGCAAGGAGCGTAAACCGGCTGCTTGATATGTCAAGCAGTGCTTGACATTAGAA
>DATBRS010000243.1:0-25533 GCA_036560185.1 Myxococcota bacterium | reverse complement strand
GCGCTCGACCAGCTCCAGCACGCGCGCCAGCGGCTCACTCGCGCCGACGATCTGGTCGAAGCGGTAGCGGCCCTGCAGCTGGCGCTGCAGCAGGCGGTTCTCGTTCTTGAGGCGCCCGTGCTCGATCGCCTGCGCGACCAGCTTGCGCAGCACGTCGTGGGACGTCTGCTCCGTGCCCTTCTCGACGAACCAGTAGGCGCCAGCCTGCAGCGCCTCGAGCGACGCCTCGGCGCCGCCGTAGCCAGTGATCACGATGCAGGGCAGGTCGGGGTTCGCGTCGCGCACCTGGCGCACGAGCTCGTGCCCGCTGATGCCGGGCATCTTCACGTCGCACAGCACGAGGTCGAGCGGCTGGGCGGCGACCACGCCCATCGCGTCGGCGCCGTCGCGCGCCGTGGTCACGGTGTAGCCGGCGCGCGACAACATGCGTTCGACCGCGCTGCGGAAGAACTCGTTGTCGTCGACCACGAGCACGTGCGGCTTGCGCACTCGAAACCTCGCAGGGGGTCAGCGGACTGTAGGGGAGCGCGATTGCGCCTCAAGGGCGTTCGCATCGCCTCCGATGAAACGCACATGGCGGAAGCGGTGGAGCGCGCGGTTCGCGCGCAGCTCGCGGGAACGGTCCTGCTCGTCGACGACGAGCCGCTGTTCCTGCGCGCGCTCGAGCGCATCCTGCACGGCGATCGGCACGCGCTGCGCTGCGCGGGCTCCGCGCGCGAAGCGGACGACGCGCTCGGCGATGCCGAGATCGACGTGGTGCTGCTCGACCTCCGGCTCGGCGCGACCAATGGCATCGACCTGCTGGAGCACGTGAAACGCGCGCGACCCGACGTCGAAGTCGTGATGATGACCGGGCACGGCACGGTGGAGAGCGCCGTCGACTGCATGCGCCGCGGCGCCTTCGACTACCTCGAGAAGCCTTTCGCCGACCCGCACCGCGTCCGCGCGGTGATCGCGCGCGCGATCGAGCGGCGCCGCCTGGTCGCGCGCAACCGCGATCTCGAGCGCGAGCTCGCGCAGCGCAGCCACGCCGCGCTGATCGGCGCGTCGCCGAAGATGCGCGCCGTGCTGCGCACCATCGAGAGCTTGCGCCACAACGAGTCGAGCGTGCTGATTCAGGGCGAGAGCGGCACCGGCAAGGAGCTCGTGGCGGCGGCCATTCACGCGGCGAGCCCGCGCAAGGATCGCCCGTTCGTGCCGGTCGACTGCGGCGCGCTGCCCGAGACGATCATCGAGAGCGAGCTGTTCGGAAACGAGCGCGGCGCCTTCACCGGCGCGACCGGCGCGATCGGCCTGTTTCGCGTCGCGGACGGCGGCACGCTCTTCCTCGATGAGATCGGCGAGATCGCGCAGGCGGTGCAGGCGAAGCTGCTGCGCGCCCTGCAGCAGCGCGAGGTGCGGCCGGTCGGCTCGGCGCGCGCGCTCCCCGTGAACCTGCGCGTGATCGCCGCCAGCAACCGCGACCTCGCGCGCCTCGCCGAGGAGGGGCGCTTCCGCCTCGACCTGTTCTATCGCCTCAACGTGGTGCGCATCGAGCTTCCGCCACTACGCGAGCGGAGCGATGACATCCCCTTGCTGGCACAGCACTTTTTGGCGAAGCACCGGCTCGCGCAATCGCCTGTCACCGGCTTCGAGCCCGAAGCGCTGCACGCGCTGGCGCGCCACCCCTGGCCCGGCAATGTGCGCGAGCTCGAGAACGCGATCGAGTCGGCGCTCGCGCTCGCCGCAGGTCCGCTGCTCGGCGCCCGCGACTTCCGCCTCGGTCGGGAGCGCGTGCTCTCGGGCGTCGAATCCGTCGCGGCCGAGCTGCCGCTCTCGTTCGAGGCGTACGAGCGGCGCGTGATCGAGCGCGCGCTCGCAGAGAGCGGCGGCGACGCCGTCAGCGCCGCACGCCGCCTCGGCGTCGGCCGCTCGACGCTCTATCGCAAGCTCGCGAAGCACGGACTCGCCGCGCGCCGGCCGCGCAGCGAGGTGACCGCGCCCTCGGCTCCCGCGCCGCGTTGAGCGCGTAGCAGGCGACTCATTCGCCGATAGAATGCGCGAACCCCCTGCTGCGCCAGCGGCGCGTTCCGGATTCGAGGAATTAGGGGAGCTCGTGAGTCAGGACGCGAACGAAGCCGTACGCCTGCTGCTGCTCAGCGAGCCGCCCGCGGCGCACGAAGCGCGCGGCGCCGCCGCCGAGGCGCTCCGCGAGTTCGCGGGGCACGCATCGATCGAGCTGTGTCACGACGTCGCCGCCGCGCGCGCGGCGCTCGCGGCGGGGCGCATCCGGCTCGCCGTCGCGGATCTGCGCGTGAACGGCGCGCTGCGCTGGCTCGCGGAGCTGCGCGAGGCTGCGGGACCGCCGGCGATCGCGATCGCCCGCAACGACGCGGAGGCGGTCGCCGCGTTCCGCGCCGGCGCCGCCGAGTGCGTCGGGGCGCGCGAGATCGCCGAGGCGCTGGCGCCGGCGGCGCGCGACGTGCTCGCGCGCCAGCAGCGCGCGCTGGCCGCGCACGCGGCGCCGGATGCGCTCGATCGCGCCGCGCGCAACGCGGTGGAGCACATGAGCAGCGCGCTGCTCGTGCTCGACGCGCGCGGCGACGTGAGCTTCGCCAATCGCGCCGCCGCGCAGCTGCTCGGGATCGAGGACGGCCGGCTGACCGAGCGGCCGTTCGCGGACTGGTTCCCCGGCGTTCCGCGCGCCGAGCTGCTCGTGCAGCGCACGCTCACGCGCGGCGAGAAGCTGCGCGGCGCGGAGTGCATGATCACGCGCGAGGACGGCAGCGCGATTCCGATCGGCCTCTCGGCCTCGCCGCTGCGGGGCGAGCGCGGCCAGGTAGAGGGCGCGATCGTGCTCTTTCAGGATCTCACCGACATCAAGCAGCTCGAGCGCCAGCTGCTGCAGCGCGAGAAGATGGCGTCGATCGGTCAGCTCGCGGCGGGCATCGCCCACGAGATCAACAACCCGATGGGGTTCATCCACGCAAACCTCTCCCAGCTCGGCGAGTACCTCGACGACTTCAGCCGGGTGTGGGAGGCGCTCGGTGCGCTGCGCAAGGCCGCGCTATCCGCCGGCGCCGAGGTGCGCGTCGCGGCCGAGGCCGCCGAGAGCGTGATCGCCGACGTCGACGCCGAGTTCCTGCTGCGCGATTTCGGCACCGCGATCCGCGAATCGCTCGAGGGCGCGCAGCGCATCCGCGCGATCGTGTCGGACCTGCGCTCGTTCTCGCACCGCGACAGCGAGGCCAAGGTGCACGCCGACGTGAACAAGGCGCTCGACTCCACCGCGAACATCGTGTGGACCATGATGAAGCACTCCGTCGCGCTCTCGAAGGCCTACGCCGAGCTGCCGCCAGTGCTGTGCTTCCCGATGCAGCTGCAGCAGGTGTTCATGAACCTGTTGATGAACGCTTATCAGGCGATCGAGGAGCGCCGGCAGCGAGACGGCGCGCCGGGCGAGGTGCGGCTGCGCACGGAGCTGGCGGATGGCGGCGTACGGATCGCGGTCGCGGACAACGGCGTCGGCATGGCGCCGGACGTGCAGCGCCGCATCTTCGATCCCTTCTTCACGACCAAGGAGGTCGGCGTCGGGACCGGGCTCGGTCTCTCGACCAGCTACCAGATCGTGCGGCGGCACGGCGGCAAGCTCACGTTCGAGAGCCGGCGCGGCGTCGGCACCACGTTCTGGGTGTGGCTGCCGCTCGACGACGAGAGCGGCGCATGAACGCCGCGCGGCCGGTCGTTCTGCTCGTGGACGACGAGGCGCACATCCTCTCCGCGCTGCAGCGCGTGCTTCGGCGCGAGCCCTACGAGGTGATCACGACCTCGAGCCCGACCGGTGCGCTCGCGCTGTTCGCGCAGCGCGCGATCGCGGTGGTCGTCTCCGATCAGAAGATGCCCGGCGCGAGCGGCGTCGCGTTCCTGCGCGAGGTGGCCGCGCGCTATCCGGCCACGAAGCGGATCCTCCTCACGGGCTGGCCCGAGGAGATTCCGCAGCGCGAGCGCGATGCCGCGAAGCTCGACGCGATCCTTCCCAAACCGTGGGACGAGACGCAGCTCAAGGCGACGCTGCTGCGTTGCGTCGGGTGAGCGCGCGCCGGGGTCGCTTCAGGTGCCCTTCGGCAGCCGGCTCAAGTAGTCGAGATCCGCGTTCTGCGAGTTCTTCGCGCCGATCGCGAGCACGCGGAATCGGCGCGCCGCGCCCTGCGTGTAGTAGATGCGGCCCTTGCCCGCGAAGCCGAGCTCGAAGATCGCGAGGTGCGGCGGCAGGCCGCCCACCTTGCGCCGCACGAGCGCGTTGTCCGGCTCGTCGCAGAGTTTCTTGATCGCCTCCTCCGCGCGCAGCCGCAGGCTCTCGTCGCCCAGCTCGCCGATGTCGGCGAGCGCGCGCTCGTCGATCTCGAGCTGCTTGTAGAGCGCCGTGAAGCGCCGGCCGAGCGCCTCGGCGTCTCTCGCGCTGCGTGCGGCGTTCTTGGCGGCCTGCTTGATCTGCGTGCGCAGCTCGGCGATCTCGCCGTCCTTCGACTCGAGCTCGCGCGAGGCCTCGTCGAGCAGCTGCTCGAGCGCCTGGCGTTCGCTCTCGAGCTCGCCCGCGCGCGCCGAGCCGCGGCGCAGCGCGTCCTCGCGCGCCTCCAGCTCGCCGAGCCGCGCGTAGAGCGCCTCGCGCTCCTCGCCGAGCGCGGCGATCTCCTGCTGCTGCGCGGCCGTTTCGGGCAGCGCGCTCGCCAGCCGCGCGCGCACGCCCTCGAGCTCGCGCTCGATGCCGCCCGCGCGCTCCGCTACCGCGTCGCGCGCGCTCGTGAGTGCACGCAGCGCGACGAGCTCGCGGCGCGCGAGGCGGCGCGTGTGCAGCGCCAGCGTCGCGACGAGCAGGCCCGCGTAGACGATCAGCACCGCGTTCGCGAGCAGCGAGTTGTACGGAATCGCGACCTGCACGTCCGCACTCGCCGGCAGGAGGCCCGCACCGTCGGCGGAGGCCGGCAGTGCGGGCAGCTTGCCTCCGCTCGCGAACAGCAGCGTGCGCCCGTCGGCCGCGATCACGACCGCCTGCACGCGGATCTGCCCCACGCGCACCCAGGCCGAGCGCACGAGCAGCGCGCGCAAGCTCGCATCCACCTGCTCGGCGACCGGCCCGCGCTTGGCGTCCACCTGCGCCGCGCTCGTCACCGCCCGCGCGAAGTGCGCAGTCAGGCCGCGTTCGAGGCCCCGTAGCGTGAACACGTAGGCGAGCAGGAACACGACGATCGCGAGGTACGCGAAGCGAAAGCTCGCGAGCCGTTCGAGCGCCGCCGCCGCCCGCGGCGCCGGCGGCTGCGCCGTGTCCGCGCTCGGGCTGCCACCCGCCGTCTCATTCGCCACGTTCGCTCCCACCCGAGACCTTCCTTAGCAGAGCGCGCTTCCCTGCTGAGACACCGCACCGGCTCCGCGGTGCCATGACGGCCGCGAGCTGCCGCCGGTTCGCGCGGAGGCCGACGTGAGCATTCGGCCGGTCGCGCGCCAGCGAATGACCCGCAGCGCGCCGCTACCGTGCGCGCCCATGCGCGTCGTCGACCTCGACCGAGACATGTCCGACGTGATCCCGACGGGCACCACGCGCGACAGCGAGTTCTTGTTCGCGCGCATGACGCGCGCGACGCTCGACGCGACGGGCGCCGCACCGGGCTCGCGCATTCTCGACGTCGCAAGCGGCTTCGGGCAGGACGCGGCGTCGCTGCGCGCGCGCGGCGCGGAGGTGGTGGGCGCCGAGCCGTCGGCACGCATGACGGGCTGGGCCCGCCTCGTCTCGGAGAAGGCGGCCGGCCCCGCGCCGCATTGGGTGCGCGGCTGGTCGGACGCGCTGCCGTTCGCCGATGCGAGCTTCGACGCCAGCTACTGCAAGGGCGCGCTCGATCACTTCGACCGGCCGGAGCTCGCGATCGCGGAAATGGCGCGCGTCACGCGGCCGGGCGGACGCGTGATCCTCGCGGTCGCGAACTTCGACTCGCTGGCCTGCCGCGCCGCGCGCGCGCACGACCGCCTGCGCGAGGGCGCGCTCGGCCGCGAGCCGCGCCGCGGCCGGCGGCACTACGACGTGCCGGCCGACCACTTCACACGCTACGAGCTGGGCTTGTTACGGGAGCACGCGCAGCGTGCGCTCGCGATCGAATCGGTCACGGGGCTCTCGCTCGCGTGGGGCCTGCCGAGCTGGACGCGCTTCGTGGAGCGCGCGCCGGTCTTCCTCGCGCACGCGGCGCTGCGCGCGGCGGATTTCGGCGCGCGCCTCGCGCCGGGCCTCGCCGACGTGATCGTGCTGGTGGGGACGCCGCGCCACTGACCCGCGGGCGAGCGGCGCAGCGCGATAGGATCGCCGCTCACCACTCGAAGGAGCCCGCGATGCCTCGCCTCTCCCGCCTCTCGCGCTCGATCGCAGGCCGCGGCGCGCTCGTCACGGGCGCCGCCAGCGGCATGGGTCGCGCGACCGCGCACTTGTTCGCGGACGAGGGCGCGCAGGTCGCGGTGACGGACGTGGGAGCCGAGGGCGTGCAGCGCGTCGTCGACGAAATTCGCGCCGCCGGCGGCAGCGCGAACGGCTGGGTGATGAACGTCGCCGACGACGCCGAAGTCGCGCGCGTGGTGCCCGAGATCGCAACGTCCTTCGGCAGGCTCGACATCGTCGTCAACAACGCGGGCATCAGCCGCTTCGCGCCGATCGACCACGCGGACTTCGTGAAGAACTGGAACGACTCGATCAGCGTGCTGCTGACCGCCCACACGCGCGTGATCCGCGCCGCGCTGCCGTACCTGCGCAAGAGCGACGCCGCGCGCATCGTGAACATCGCTTCCACCGAAGCGCTGGGCGCCTCCAAGTACGGCTCGCCCTATACCGCGGCGAAGACAGGAGTGATCGGGCTCACGCGCTCGCTCGCCGTCGAGCTGGGGCCCGAGCGCATCACGGTGAACTGCATCTGCCCGGGTCCGATCCACACCGGCATGACCCAGGCGATCAAGGACGAGCACAAGGCGATCTTCGCGAAGCGCCGCACCGCGCTGCTCCGCTACGGCGACCCCGAGGAGGTGGCGCACGGGACGCTGAGCTTCTGTCTACCCGCCTCCCAGTACATCACCGGCGCGGTATTGCCGGTCGACGGCGGCCTCACGATTCGGAACGCGTGAGGGCGGGCCGGCGCTCGGCGATCACGCGCTCGTACTCCTGCAGCGTCCGCGCCGCGATGCTCGGCCAGGCATAGGCTGCGAGTACGCCCGCGCGCCCGCGCGCGCCGAGCTCAGCTCTCAGGCTCGGTGCGGCCAGCAGCGCGGCGATCTCGTCCGCGAGCGCGGCGGCGTCGTCGACCGGAGCCAGCACACCGCCGCCGCCGGTCGAGACGACTTCGGGCAGCGCGCCCGCGCTCGTCGCGACGACTGGCGTCCCGCACGCCATCGCCTCCGCCGCGGGCAGGCCGAAGCCTTCGTAGCGCGACGGCACCACGACGAGCGTCGCGCGGCGATACAGGCGCACGAGCTCCGGCGTGTCGAGGCGGCCCGTCACGGAGAGCCGGTCCGCCACGCCGAGTTTGGCTGCCCAGGCGAGCGCCTCGGACTTGGCGTCGTCGACGAGCGTCACCCGCACGTGCGCCGGGAGCCGCGCGAGCGCCTCGAGCAGCACACGAACGCCCTTGTTGGGGTCGGAGGCGCGCGCGACGCACAGCAGCTCGCTCTCGGCGCGCGGCGCGCTCGGGTCGGGCGAGAAGAGCTCGCAGTCGATGCCGTTCGCGAGCATCACCAGCCGCGCCGGGCGCACGCCGAAGTCGGCTTCGATCTGCCGCGCGCTCGCGAGGCTGCTCGTGAACACGCGATTGAGCCGCCGCGCGACGAAGCCCTGCATCTCGACCGGGTAGAACTCCCAGGTGCCGAGGGCTTCGCGCAGGCTCCGGTCGCGCTTGAAGGACATGCGCCGGTCGACGCTGAGCGGATGGTGCACGGTCGTGACGACCGGCACGCCGAGGGCGCGCACGCCGAGCAGGCCGTAGCCGAGACACTGCACGTCGTGCACCAGGTCGTAGCGGCGCCCGCTGCGCAGGCGCGCGGCGATCTCGCGGAACGCACGCACGCTGAAGGCGAAGGGCTCGGGCAGGAAGCCGATCGCGGATGCGCCGAACTCCCAGAAGTTGAGCGGCTCGAACACGCGCAGCGGGTTCGGCTTCGGCAGCAGGTTCTTCCAGTCACGAAAGAACCACTTCCCCCAGAAGCGCTCGTTGGGAAGTCGCGCGACCTCGCGCGCGAACGGCATCGGGTCGGGGTAGGGCGGACCGACCAGCACGTCGACCGCGTGCCCGAGCCGCGCGAGCTCCCGCGCGAGGAACCAGAGGTAGACGCCCTGGCCGCCCGACTGCATGTTGCCGCGGTAGCAGACGAAGCAGATTCGCAGCGCGCGGCTCATCGCGGGTGGAGGCAGCGGGCGCGGATCACGCCGGCTTCGCGGCGTACAGCACCACGCTCTTCGGGCAGATGTAGTTGAGCACGTGCTTCTCGAGCCGGTCCGCGAAGCGCGACGCGGTCGCGCGGATCAGGCCGAGGCGGTAGGCGCGCACCAAGCGGCTCTCGTCCGCGCGCGGTAAGCCCGCGATCGAGCGCAGCGCCCAATACGGCGTGTGCAGCCCGTGCGCGAAGCTGCAGCCCTCTGTGCGCAAGCCGGCCGCGCCGAGCGCGAGCGCGAGGTCGCGCGGCGTGAAGATGCGGATGTGGCCGCCGGGGCTCTCGAAGTAGTCGTCGCCGAGCCGCAGGTAGAGCAGCTCGCTGGTCGTGGTGGGGATCGTGACGGCGATGCGGCCGCCCGGCTTGGTGACGCGCGCGAGCTCGCGCGCTGCCGCCGGATAGTCGTGCACGTGCTCCATCACCTCGGCGCAGATCACGCGGTCGAAGCTGCGATCACGGAAGGGCAGCTGGAACGCGTCGCCCTGCAGCATCGCGCCGAAGGATCTCAGCTCGCCCGCGCGCACGCGCAGCGGCCCCGCCGCTCGCTTCAGCGAGCCGAGATCGAGGTCGAGACCGACCACGCGCGCGCCGCGCTCGAGCGCGCCGAAGCAATGCCGGCCCTCGCCGCAGCCGGCGTCCAGTAACAGGTCGCCGGGCCCGACTTCAAGCCGCGCGAGATCGACGGTCAGCAGCACGCTCGGCCTCGCTCCGCTCGCCGTCGGCGTTCCGTGCGCGGCGTCGCCGGCTGAGCACTTCCTCGAACACGTCGATCAGCTGCGCCGCGGCGCGCTCCCAACGGAACAGGCGCAGCACGCGCTCGCGCGCCGCGCGCCCCATGCGCGCGACCCGCGCCGGCTCCGCGAGCACGTCGTGGATCGCCGCCGCGAGCGCCTGCGGATTGCGCGGCGGCACGAGCAAGCCCGCGTGGCCGTCGGTTCCGACGACCTCGGGCAGCGCGCCGGCCGCGTTGGCGATCACCGGAATTCCGCAGGCCATCGCCTCGCTCGCCGGGAAGCCGAAGCCCTCGAAGAACGACGGCACGACGGCGACGCGGCCGGTCGAGTACTCGCGCACGAGCTCCGGCACCTCGAGGAACTTGGGCTGGAAGCGGACGCGCGCCTCGAGCCCGAACTTCTTGACGAGGCGAGGCACCAGGCCGTCCACCGGAATGCGGCCGTCGACGATCTTCAGCGCGACGTGCTCGGGCAGCAGCGAGAGCGCTTCGATCAGCGTGCCGATGCCCTTCTTCCGATCCTCGGTGCGCCCGATGAAGATCAGGTCGGCGTCCTTCGCGACGTCCGGGTGCGGACGGAACAGCTCCGCATCGGTGCCGTTGTGGACGACTGCGATGTCCTTCTCCGGGATGCGGAAGTGCTTCTCGATCTCGGCACGCGAGGCCTCGCTCACCGTCACGATCTGGTCGAGGCGCGGCGCCACCTGCTGCTGCATGAACAGAGGGAAGTAGAGCGTGCGGCGGATCTTTTTCACCAGCCGCGGGTCGACCGCGAAGTCTGCCTCGCGATCCAGGTGCAGCGGGTGGTGGATCACCGAGACGACCGGGGTGCCGAGCTTGCGCAGCCCGAGCAGGGCCCACGAGAGGCTCTGGTTGTCGAACACCACGTCGAAGCGATGGCGGCGCTGCAGCGCGGGCCATTCGCGCAGCAAGCGGAAGCCGAAGCTCTGCATCTCGGGGAACACGCCGAGCCGGGAGGCGCCGAGCTCCCACAGGTTCAGCGGCGTGAGCAGCCGGCGCGGATCCTTCGCTCTCGCCCAATCGCGGAGCGGGAGGCCGAAGACGTTCTCGTTCTCGATCTGGTGCAGCGCGATGCCCGGCTCGAGGGTCGGATAGGGCGGCCCGGCGAAGACGTGCACTTCATGCCCCGCGCGTTGCCACTCGCGCGCGAGATAGGCGGCGTAGATGCCCTGGCCGCCGCAGTACATGTTGCCGCGATAGGTGAGCAAGGCGATGCGCATCTGGGGATCTCCGCGGGACACAGCGGGAGGTGCGGCGGCTAGCGCCTCTGAGCGCTCTCGATGGGCGCGTCCGGCGGCGGCTCGGGCTCGACGCGGATCGTCGCGATCGTGTAGCCGACCCAGAACGTCAGGCCGAGCACGATCGCCAGCAGCAGCGCCACCGGAATCGCGACGGCCCAATAGGCGCCGGCGGCCAGCCCGCCGAGGAACAGCAAACCGAGGCCCGCCGCGAGCGCGCAGATCAGCACGCCCTGAATCCGTCCCGCATCGTGCATCGGCTTCTCCTTGCTCCGCGAAGTCCGCGCCGCACAACGCAAACTCGGCACCCGGAGAGGCGGCGCAGTATTCAGGCGTCACCAAGCAGTGTCAACGCGATCGATCGCTTCGCGAGCCGTTTCGCGCTGCGCCGCGAGTCGTCATGCTGGGCGCGATGCGCGTGATCGGGCTGATGTCGGGAACCTCGGCGGACGGGATCGACGCCGCGCTCGTCGAGTGGCCGGACGACGCAGCGGCGCGGCCGTTTCGGTTGCTCGCGCACGTCGATACGCCGTTCGAGCCGGAGCTCCAGGCGCGCATCCACCGGCTCGCTGCCGGTCGCGTGCCCGCGGCAGATTCACTCCGCGAGCTGGGCGCGCTCGACGTCGCGCTCGGCGAACGCTTCGCGGAGGCGGCGCGCGGGGCGGCCGCAGCGGCCGGGATCCCGCTCGCGTCAGTCGACGCGATCGGTTCTCACGGGCAGACCGTCGGCCACTACCCAGAGCTGCGCGCGACGCTCCAGATCGGCGATCCCTCCGTGATCGCAGAGCGCACCGGCTGCAGCGTGGTCGCCGACTTCCGGCCGCGCGACGTCGCCGCGGGCGGCGAGGGCGCGCCGCTCGCGCCGTTCTTCCACTGGGCCGCGCTCGGGGATCCCGCCGAGGCGCGCCTCGTGCTCAATCTCGGCGGCATCGCGAACGTCACCTGGCTGCCGCGCGGCGGCCGGGCCGAAGACGTGATCGCATTCGACACCGGCCCCGCGAACTCCCTGATGGATGGCGTCGTGGCCACGCTCACGCAGGGGGCGGAGCGCTTCGATCGCGACGCGGCGCGCGCGCGGCGCGGCCGCGTGAACGAGGCGCTGCTCGCCGAGCTGCTCGCCGATGCGTTCCTCGCGCGCCGTCCGCCGAAATCCACTGGGCGCGAGCGCTACGGCCTCGCGGAGGCGGAGGCGTTGGCCGCGCGCTTTGCGGGTGCGCCCGACGATCTCGTCGCGACCCTGGTCGAGTTCACGGCGGCGGCGGTGGGCCGCGCCGCGCGCGATTTTCTCGGCGGCGCGCCCGAGCGCGTGCTCGTCGGCGGTGGCGGCGCGAGGAATCCCGCGCTGATGGCAGCGCTCTCGCGGCAGCTGCCGAGCGCGCGCGTCGAGCCCACGGAGGCGGCGGGCGTCTCGTCGGCGGCGCTGGAGGCGATGGCGTTCTCGCTGCTCGCGCGCAACGCGCTGCTCGGTCTGCCGAACCATCTGCCGCAGTGCACGGGCGCGAGCGCGGCGCGCGTGCTCGGCGAGCTCGCGATCGGCAACACCGCAAGGGCGCGTGGCCTGCTGCGCCTCGCGCGGGGTTGAGCGCGGCTCACGCCCTGCTCAGAGCTTGAAGGCGAGACCGTCGTCCGCGATCGCGAAGCCTTCCGCGCCGCCGCGCTCGCGCATCTCGCGCCCGAGGTGGGTGAGCACCACCTGGCCGCAGTCGAACTGCGCGCGGTGCCGAGTCAGCTCGTCGAGGCTCAGGTGGTAGTCGTAGTCGCGCGTCAGCTGCGTGCACTCGCACAGGAACAGGTCCGCGCCGGCGACGTTTTGCGGCAGGCCGTCGAACCAGCCGGTGTCGCCGGAGTACGCGATGCGTTGGGCGCCGCTGTCGATCAGGAACCCGTGCGGGCACGAATCGGGCGAGTGATGCGTCTCGAACACGCGCAGGCGCGCGACGCCGAGATCGCTGGCCGCACCCGGAGCGAATTCGACGAAGCGCAGCGAGAACGGAAAGCGGTGGGGGTCGAGCGGGTGGCCGAGCGCGTGCGCGGCCTGCCGCACGCGCGCTTCGACCCCGCGCGGCCCGGCGATCACGAGCGGACGCCGACGGCGATCCTGGTAGACCGTCGCGAGCAAGAACAGCGGGATCCCGCCGAAGTGGTCCGCGTGAAAGTGCGAGACGGCGATCGCATCCACTTCTTCGCGTGGGATGCCGAGCGCGCTCAGGCCGGAGAGCGTCGTCTGCCCACAGTCCACGAGCAGCGAGCCGGCTGCGCTGCGCAGCAGGTAGGCGGACTGCCGCCGCCCGCCCGCGCCGAACGCGTCGCTCGTGCCGATCATGAGCAGCTCGCTCAAACCGGTGCCTCCTCGTCACAACGGACGAATCGCCCAGCCGCGAACACGGCCTGAGAGGCTCGCGCGTTCGCGGGCACGCGCTCGCCCGGCCAGACCACGACGCGGTCGAGCTCGGCGCCCGCGCCGATCTCGGCGCCCGGGCTCGCGATCACGCGCTCGTCGATTCGCGCTCCCTGGCTACGCGCCCGCGCGTCCGCGTCGAAGTAGCGCAGCCGCTGCGGCTGGAAGTTCGCGTCGAGGTACTCGCCCGGCGTGCCGACCGGCTCCCAGCGGCACGCGTCCCGCGCGAGCAGCATGCCGCCGACCGCGTCGGGCTGCTTCGCGGCGAGGGGTCCCCACCAATCTTCGAGGTGATTGAACACGTCACGCTCCGGCATCGACTCGAACGCGCTCGCCGACAGCACGTTCACCCAGCTGTAGAGCCCGCGCTGCGTCTCGCCGCCGAGATCGAAGCGCCTGCCGATGCGGCGCAGCCCGCCCTGCGCGTCGAGGCCGATGGATCCGAAGCGCGTGGTGCGCGGGTCGTCGGCCAGGACCGCCGAGATCGCTCGCCCCGACGCTCGGTGTGCGCGGATCTGCGCGGGAAGGTCGAGGTCCACGATCATGTCGCCACCGAGGATCACGCTCGTCTCACTCTCGCGCAGGAACGAGGCTACGCGGCGGATCGCACCGCCGGTGTGAAGCAAGTCACGCTCGTGGGAAAAACGCAGCGCGAGATTGGCGGGCCGAGCGCGTTCGGCCGCCTCGATCAAGCGCTCGGGCAGATGGTGCACGTTGATCACCACCTCCCGGACGCCAGCGGACGCGAGCAGCTCGAGGCCGTAGGCGACCAGCGGCACGCCGCGTACGGGGACCGCGGGCTTGGGCAGCCACTCGGTGAGCGGGCGCAGGCGCGTGCCGAGGCCCGCCGCGACGATCATCGCCCGCATCCCGCCTCAGCCCTCCGCCCAGCGCGCCAGCAGCGCCGCGAGGCGCGCGATCCGCGCATCGAGCCCGGCGGCGCGCAGCGCCGCGCGCCCCAGCACGCGCGCGGTGCGCGGCGCGAATGCGAGATAGCGCGTGTCGCCCCGCGCTCGCGCGGCGTAAAGGAAGCGCGCGTGATCCTTGCCCTTGCGCGTGAGGGTGAGCAGCTCGAAGCGCGCGCGGAAGCTCGCGGCGTCCGGCGCCGCGGGCAGCGCGGGGCGCACGCGCGCGAGCTCGGCGTCCACGAAGGGCTCCGGCAGCTCGAGGTAGGAATCCCGTAACAAGCAGACGAAGTCGTACTCGGGCGGCGCCAGGAACGCGCCCTGCAGGTCGATCAGCCCGAGCGAGCCGTCCGCGCGCAGCAGCAGATTCTGGCTCTGGAAGTCGCGCTGTGAGAGCCGCTGCGGCGCTCGTGCGGCCTCGGCGCCGATCCACGCGAAGGCATCGCGCAGCGCTGCCGCCTCGGCTGCGCTCGGCGCGCGGCCGAGCGCGTCGGGCAAGCTGTAGCGCGCGAACAGCTCGGCCTTGTAGGCGAAGTAGGGAGCGTCGAGCTGGCGCGCGAACGCCTCCACGCCGCTGCCGTCGTCGGCGACGCGCTGCAGGCGGGGCAGCAGATCGAGCGCGCGGCCGACGAGGGCGTGGGTCTCGAGCGCGGGGGCGCGCTGCGAGCGCGCGTAGAGCGATTCATCGCCGAAGTCCTCCAGCAGCTCGATGCCGGGAGCTCGCCCATAGCACGCCGGGACCGGCAGGCCCGCCCGCTCGAGCAGTGCGCGGATCGGCTCGAGCGGCGGCTCGGGCGGGATCCCGGGCGGACGCCCGACCGGATCCTCCTCGCTCTCGATCCGCGCGATCGCGCTGCGCCCGCTGGCTGCGCGCACGCGATAGAAGCGCCGCAGGCCGATGCCGCTCTCGAGCGGCGTCAGCTCGGCGATCGGCTCTGCCAGCGCCGCGCGTGCGAGCTCGAGGACGCGCTGCGAGTCGCTGATCTCCGCCGCTGCGGTCACACCGCGCCCGGATAGAAGAGCCGGGTCGCGAGCACGGCGCCGGTGTAGCCGGCGAGGTCGCCCATCAAGCACGCGGGCAGGATGTAACGCGAGTCGCGCACTCCGATCACCCCGAGATAGAGCGTCAGCACGTAGAAGGTGGTCTCGGTGGAGCCGTTCACCGCGGACGCGAGGAAGCCGGCGTAGCTGTAGGGGCCCTCGCTCGCGAGCGTGTCGGTGAGAACGGCGAGCGCGCCCGAGCCGGAGAGCGGCTTCATCAGCATGAGCGGCAGCACGGAGCCGGGCACGCCGATGCGCGAGGTCAGCGGATCGAGCACGCCGATCAGCGCGCCCAGCGCGCCCGATGCGCGGAACATCCCGATCGCGACGATCATCATCACCATGTACGGGAGGATGCGCGCGGCGACCGCGAGCGCCTCGCGGCCGCCCTCGACGGCGACCTCGTAGACGCGCGCGTTCTTCGCGACGCCGTAGGCGACCAGCGAGAACAGCAGGAGCGGGAGCGGCCAGCCCTTCATCACCTGCCGGCCGAGCGCCGCCATGTCGCCTGCGCCGCTCCACACCTCCCGCGCGAGCCCGCTGGCGAGCGCGACGCCGACCACGACGAGCAGCAGCAGCTGCGCCGGACGCGTCGCGCCCGCGTCGGCCGGGGGCGGCAGAGTCGCGTCCGGGAGGTCGGCGGGCGGCGGCGGCACGACGACGCCGTCGATCGGGCGCGGCGCAAAGAAGGGCATGCGCTTGAACCACAGCGCCGCGAGCACTGCGGTGACCGTCGAGCAGGTCGTCGCGACGAGGGTCGCGGCCCAGACCGCGCCGGCCATCTCGTCGCCCTGGCTGCCGGTCAGGCTCGAGCGGATCGCAATCACGCCGGACGGAATCATCAGCGTCACGGAGGTCGCGTTGATCGCGAGGAAGAGCGCCATCGAATCCGAAGCGACGCCGGGCAGGGGGTTGAGCTTGTTCAGCTCGACCATCGCCTTCAGTCCGAGCGGCGTGGCGGCGTTGCCGAGGCCGAGCACGTTCGCGCCGAGGTTCATCACCATCGCGCCCAAGGCCGGGTGATCCCTGGGCACGTCGGGGAAGAGGCGCTGCAGCAGGGGACGGATCGCGCTCACCACGATCGACAACAGGCCCGCGTCGCTCGCGATTCTCACCACGCCGAGGAACAGGATCATCGGGCCGACCAGGCCGAGCACGAGGTCGACGACGCTCTTCGCGCTCGAGATCGACGCCTCACTGACCGCATCGAGCGTTCCGGTCCAGGCAGCGGTCGCGACCGACGCGAGCATCAGCAGCGCCCAGATCCAGTTCAGCATGGCGGCCCCCCGGCTCGCGATGCATCGGCGTGCGCGCGCATCGCCGTGAGCGCGGCGCGGGCGCAACCTCACGGATAAGCTGAATCGAGTCAACCGGCGTCCCCCACGCCTTGCGAGACGAGAGGCGGTCGCACATGCGGCGGTGGGTGGGAGTGGTCGCGGGATGCGCGCTCGTCGCGTCGTTCGCCGCGCACGCGAGCGGCCAGAGCGCGCCGTCCGGCAGCGACGCGGCGTGGCTGCAGCGCGTGCGCGCGGCGGCGAGCGCGCGCGGCTTTCAGGGCGGTGCGCAGTCGATCCTGGTGGTCGAGCGCGCGAGCGGCGTGGAGCTGTTCGCGAAGAATGCGGAGCGCGCGCTCGCGCCGGCCTCGACGCAGAAGGTGCTGACCGCGCTCGCCGCGCTCGAGGCGTTCGGAGCGGGATACCAGTTCGTCACCGAGGTGTTCGCTCCGGCGCCGCCCGGCGCGGACGGCGTCGTGGCGTCGCTCGCGATCCGCGGCGCGGATCCGGCCATGACCGGCGAGCAGTGGTGGCGCCTGGCCCACGATCTGCGCGCCCTCGGCGTCGCGGAGGTCGCAGGCGGCATCGCGCTCGACGATTCGCTGCTCGACGCGGAGCGCTGGCATCCGAGCTGGCAGCCGGTGTCGGCGCGCGCATATCACGCGCCGATCGGAGCGATGTCCGCGAACTACGGCGCCTTCCGGGTCGTCGTGAGCCCGGGCGCGAGCGTCGGCGCGGCAGCGCGCGTGCTGGTGGATCCGCCGCTCGCGTACTTCCCCTTGACGAGCACGGTGCGCACGGGCCGACCGGGCGGCGGCGCCTCGATCACCGTCGGGCGCGCGCAGGACGCGGCGGGCGCGGCGGAGCGCGTGAGCGTCGGCGGCTCGATCGCGCTCGGCGCCGACCGCGTCGAGATCTGGCGCTCGGTGATCGACCCCACCGCCTACGCCGCCGCCGTGCTCGGCGAGCAACTCGCGGCCGCCGGCATCCGCGTGCGCGGCGCGATCGCGCGCGGGAACGTGCCCGCGGACGCGCACCCGCTCTACGAGTTCAAGGGCCTGCCGCTGCGCACGACCGCGGATTTGCTGCTGAAGTACAGTAATAACTTCATCGCCGAGGCCCTGCTGAAGCAGCTGGGGCATCTCGACACGGGCGAGCCCGGGAGCTGGAAGAACGGCGCCGCGGCGCTGCGTGCTCGGCTCGCGGCGCTCGGCCTGCCGCTCGCGGGCTGCGCGATCGTCGACGGCTCGGGCCTCTCGCGCGACGACCGCGTGAGCGCGCGGCTACTCGTCGGCGCGTTGCGCAGCGCCGATCGATCCTTCGCGGTCGGCCCGGACCTGCTCGCGGGCCTCCCGATCGCTGCCGAGGACGGCACGCTGCGCACGCGCGCCGAGGGCGCGCGCGGCCTCGTGCGCGCGAAGACCGGCACGCTCGACGGCGTGACCGCGCTGGCCGGCTGGGCGCGCACCCTACGGGGGCGCGAGGTCGTGTTCGCGGTGATCTCGAACGGGCACCGGCACGGCGACGTCGAGGCAATCGCCGCGATCGACGCGTTCGCGACCGCGCTCGTGCAGGACGAGAACCCGCCGGACTAGGCCCCGAGCTGCATCAGCGACAGCCCGAGCTGCTGCACCGCCTGCAGGTTGTTCGCCACGGCCCAGGCGGTCGTCGAGATCAGCAGGCCTAGCGCGCCCATCTTCAAGGGGCGGGCGATGCGCGGCGTCTGCACCAGGAACGCGAGCACGAGCACGGTGACGACCGTGTCGATCAGCAGGCCCTCGGCCAGGCCGAAGCGCTGGAAGAGCCAGTCCGCCAGCGGGTTGGCCTCCGTCACCTCCCAGCCCGCGACGCGCGTGCGCAGGCAGAGGTACGTCGTCCAGTGGTCCGCGAGGGAGAACAGCAACGCGAGGGCGGCGAGGATCTGCACCATGCGGGGCTAGAGAGCAAACTGCGTGCCGCGCGGAGCGGGGCGCGCGGTTCGTCGCGCGGCCGCGCCGAGATCGAGCGCCAGTTGCGCGGGCGAGAAGGCTGCCTGCACCGGCAACTTGGGTAGTCGCGTTCCGCTCCGGCGGAAGGCCGCGCGCCGCCTCAGCGGTCGCGGCGCATGCGGCCGCGGCCGAGCAGGAGCCAGTCGATCGAGATCTCTTCCTTCACCGCCAGCTGAATCAGGAAGTCCGCGTGCGGCGTCGTGCCGTTCTCGTAGCGGTTCACGTTCTGCTGGAACACACCGAGCTCGCGTGCGAACTGCCGCTGCGAGCGAAGGCCCCGCACCTGAACCAGCCGTTCGGCTACGCGCCTCTTGTATCGGTCCATTCCAGCCGCGGACATTTCCCCTCCTGCTCGCGTCGATCGCAAATCACTCGACGTCGTGCGCGCCACGCCTGCGAGGCGCCGCCAATCCACGCCGAAGCGATCGCGAGACCGCGGAGGGCGAGAAGGGGGGCTCGCCGAAGTCGACCGAGTGTGGTGTCTCTCTTTCGGTTCGCTCGACAATAATAACTTGCCGATCGGGTGCCGATTCTATGCGAGCGATTTCGCGCCAGCAATGCGAAAATTCCGCACGCGCGACATTAAAAGTCTTGCGCTCCCTGCGGGAGCGGAGTTCGGAGAGAGAGCGAGCGCGAATGAGAATCACCGGCGGAGAATTCGCAGGTCGCAGGCTGCGCGTGCCGCGCTCCGCCGTGCGTCCGACCGCGGAGCGCGTGCGCGAAGCGCTGTTCTCGATGCTCGCGCACCGCGGCGCGCTGGCCGGCGCGCGCGTGCTCGACGCCTTCGCGGGCAGCGGCGCGCTCGGACTCGAGGCGCTGTCGCGCGGCGCGGCGAGCGTGCTGTTCGTCGAGCAGTCGCGCAGCGTGGCCAAGACGCTCGGCGAGAACGTCGCCGCGCTCGGCCTCGAGGCGCGCGCGCGCATCGTCGGCCGCGACGCCGTCTCCGCGCTCCGTGCGCTGGCCGGCGCGGGCGAGCGCTTCGACCTGTGCTTCGTCGATCCCCCGTACGCCTCGGGTCTCGCCGCCGAGACGCTCGCGCTTCTGGCCGAGGGCGGGCTGCTCGCCGAACGCGCCGTGCTGGTGGCGGAGTCGGATCGCCGGCATGCTCCCGGCGCGATCGCGGGCCTCTCGCTTGCGCTCGAACGCAGTTATGGCGACACCCTGCTGTCGCTGTACGGCCTCTCGAACTCAAACGACGACGGAGAGACCCGCGCATGAGCCACGAGCCCGGACTCGCGCTCTTTCCTGCCAGCTTCGACCCCCTGACGAACGGTCACCTCGATCTGGTGAAGCGCGCGAGCCGCGTCTTCCCGCGCCTGATCGTGGCGGTCGCCCACAACGTCAACAAGAAGGGCAGCTTCGAGGTCGAGGAGCGGCTCGAGATGCTGCACTCGGCGGTCGGCACGATGGCCGGCGTGGAGGTGACGGAGTTTCAAGGGCTCGTGGTGGACTACGCGGAACGGATCGGAGCGCGGACGATCATCCGGGGTCTGCGCGCGAACGCCGATTTCGAATACGAGTTCGAGATGGCGCTCATGAACCGGCACATGAAGCCGCAGATCGAGACGCTGTTCTTGATGACGAGCCAGGAATACTTCTACGTGAGCTCGTCGCGGCTCAAGGAGCTGGTGAGCTTCGGCACCGACGTCTCGGAATGGGTTCCGCCGCTCGTCGAGACCTACCTGAAGAAGAAGTTCGGCGCGCAGTCGTAGGCGCGCGCGACCGATCCAGCTGCCGTGAGCGAGATCCGCTTCGGCACGAACGGTTGGCGCGGCGTCCTCGGGCGCGACTTCAGCGTCGAGGGCGCGGAGCGGATCGCCAGGGCGCTCGGGCGGGCGCTGGGCGCACCCCGGCGCCAGCCGCGCGTGGTCGTCGCGTACGACACGCGGGCTCACGCCGCAGAGATCGCCGCGCGCGCAGCCGCAGCGCTCGCGGGCGTCGGCGCGACGGTGCTGCTGTGCGATCGCGTGACGCCGACGCCCGTCGCCAGCTTCCTGGTGCGCGCCCGGCGTGCGGACGGTGGGCTGATCGTGACGGCCAGCCACAATCCGCCCGAGTACCTGGGCGTGAAGGTGCTCGGGCCGGGCGGTGAGGGCGCGGCTCGCGCGTTCGTCGACGCACTCGCGCGCGAGGCGAATCGCCGCGCGCGCCCGCAGCGCGTCGCGATTCGGCAGCCGCGCGCGCTGCGCGAGCCGGCGCGTGCGTACCTCGCGCGCCTCGCCGAGCTGATCGACACGGGCCCGGTCGAGCGCGCGCGGCCGCGCGTGCTGTACGACGCGATGCACGGCGCCGGCGCGGGCGTCGCGGATCGCGCGCTCGCGCAGTGCGGCGCGCGGGTCGAGGTCCTGCGGGCGACGCCGGATCCGCGCTTCGGCGGCGGCGCACCCGATCCGATCCGCCCGCGCCTGCGCGGCCTGATTCGCGCCGTGCGCGCGGGGGACTTCGCGTTCGGTCTCGCGAGCGACGGCGACGCGGATCGCTTCGCGCTGGTCGATGCGCGCGGCCGGTTGCTGAGCGAGACCGAGTCCGTCGCGCTGCTGGTCGATCACTTGGCGGCGACGCGGCGCGTGGCGGGGGTGGCGCTCTCGATCGCGACGGGTTCCTTGGCGGAGCGCGTCGCCCGGTCGCACGGGCTGGCCGTCGAACGCGTGGGCTTCGGCTTCTCTCCGCTCGCCGCGGCGCTGCGCGACGGCCGCGCCGAGGTCGCCGGCGAGGAGAGCGGAGGCTTCGCCTGGCGCCGGATGGGCCTTGATAAGGATGGGATTCTCGCGGGGACGCTGGCGCTCGAGGCGGCCGCGAGCGAGCCGCTGCACGAGCGCGTCGCGCGCCTCCTCCGCACGCACGGGCGCTCCGCCTGCGGCCGCGCCGCGACGCCGGCGACCCCCGCCGCGCTGCGCGCGCTGGCGCGGCTGCGGAGCGCTCCGCCGGCGCGTCTCGCCGGGAGCGCCGTCCAGACGGCGCTCGCGGGCGATGGCCTGCGTGTCGCGCTCGAACGCGGCTTCGTGCATTGGCGCGCGTCCGGCACCGAGCGCGTGATCCGCGTCTACGCCGAGGCGGCTTCTCGGGCAGAGCTCGCTCGGCGTCTCGCCGCCGGCATCGCGCGGCTGCGCTGAGCCCCGGCCCACTGGGGTGAGCCTCGCGGCTCGCTACCTTGGCCCGCCTCAATCCCCCGTGTTGTCAGGGTTTTCTCGAGGCGAGGCGGCGATGACGAAGCGGCGCATCTTGCTCGTGGTGAGCGGCGGCATCGCGGCCTACAAGGCGCCGGAGCTGGTGCGCGCACTCGTGAAGAATGGGCACGCGGTGCGCTGCGTGATGACCGAGGCGGCCCATCAGTTCGTCGCGCCGCTCGCACTGCAAGCGGTCTCGGGCGAGAGCGTGCGCAGCGCGCTGTTCGATCTCGGCGACGAGAGCCGCATCGGGCACATCGAGCTCGCGGACTGGGCGGAGCTCGTGTTGGTCGCGCCCGCGACCGCCAACCTACTCGCAAAGCTCGCCCACGGCATCGCGGATGATCTCGCCTCGACGCTGCTGCTCGCGACGCGCGCGCCCGTGCTCGCGGCGCCCGCGATGAACGTGAACATGTGGAGTCACCCTGCCACGCAAGCCAACCTCGCGACGCTGCGCACCCGGGGCGTGCGGCTCGTGGGTCCCGAGGCCGGGGAGCTCGCGTGCGGCTGGGAAGGCGTCGGCCGCATGAGCGAGCCGGCCGAGATCGCGGCGCGAGTCGAGCTCGCGCTCGCGCCGAAGAGCCTCGCGGGCGCGCGCGTCGTCGTGACGGCGGGGGGAACCCGAGAGCCGCTCGATCCCGTGCGCGCGTTGACGAACCGCTCGTCGGGAAAGATGGGCTTCGCGCTCGCCGCCGAGGCAGCGCTGCGCGGAGCGGAGAGCGTGCTGATCGCCGGGCCGAGCGCGCAGCCGACGCCGCCTGGCGTCCGCCGCATCGACGTCGAATCCGCGCTCGACATGCGCGAGGCGGTGCTGCGCGAGCAGACGAGCGCGGCGATCGTCGTCATGGCGGCCGCGGTGGCGGATTTCCGGCCGGCGAGCACCGCGGGCCGCAAGATCAAGAAGGAAGATCTCGCGGACGGGTCCGGCATCACCCTCGAGTTGGTCGCGAACCCCGACATCCTCGCCGAGATCAGCCGCGAGCGTGGCGCGCGGGTGGTCGTGGGCTTCGCGGCGGAGAGTCACGACGTGCTCGCCGCCGCGCGCCGCAAGCTCGCGCGCAAGGGCTGCGACCTGCTGGTCGCGAACGACATCTCGCGCAGCGACGCCGGCTTCGACACGGATCAGAATGCGGTGATGCTGCTGACGCCCGATGGCCAGGTCGAAGAGCTCCCGCTCCTGCCCAAGCGCGAGGTCGCCGCGCGCATCTTCGATCGCATCGAGAAGCTGCGCGAAGGGCGGCGCGCGTGAAGCGATGGCGCGGCGTCGCCAGCGCGCTCGCGGCATGTCTGGCGAGCGCCGCGCTCGCTGAAGGCCCGGAGCCCGCTCCTCCGGCGAGCGCAACGGCGACGGCGCCCACGGCGGAAGCGAATGCCGAGAGAATCGAGGCGCGCGAAGGCGCGGTGCTGCTCGTGCGCGTCGAGGGTCCGATCGGCCCGCCCTCGGCGGATCATCTGATTCGTGCGATCGAAGAGGCCGACGAGACGCGCGCCGCGCTGCTGCTGATCGAGCTCGACACGCCGGGCGGGTACCTCAACTCCACGCAGGAGATCGTGCGCGCGATGCTGCGCGCCGACGTGCCGATCGCGGTGTTCGTCCCGCGCGGTGCCTGGGCGGCGTCCGCGGGCACCTTCATCACGCTCGCGGCGCACGTCGCGGCGATGGCGCCCGGCTCGAGCATCGGCGCGGCGCATCCGATCTACCCGGGCGGCAACAACGAGCGCAAGCCCGTCGACTCCGACGGCGAGACGCCGCCGCCTCCTTCCGACATCGAGCTCGAGAAGGCCGAGAACTTCACGGCGTCGTTCCTCGAGTCGATCGCGAAGGAGCGAGGGCGCAACGTCGAGTGGGCGGCGAAGGCCGTGCGCGAATCGGTGGCGATCTCCGCCGACGAGGCGGCGGAGCAGCACGTCGTGGATCTCGTCGCGCGGGATCGCGAGGCGCTGCTCGCAGCCCTCGATGGCCGTGTCGTGAAGCTCGGCGATCGCAGCGTTCGACTCGTCACGCGGCACGCCGACGTGCGTGAGCTGAAGATGGGCCTGCTCGCGAGCCTGCTGCACGCGATCTCTGACCCCACCTACGCGTTCTTGCTGCTGCTGGCCGGCGCGGCGCTGATCTGGCTCGAGCTGAACACGCCGGGGGTCGGCGTGCCCGGCGTGCTCGGCACGATCTGCCTGATCGTGGGTGGCGTCGCGCTGCAGATGATCCCGTTCTCGTGGCTGGGCCTTGGGCTCTTCGTCGGCGGCTTCGCGCTCGTCGCGGCCGAGCTGTTCCTGGGCGCCTATGGCCTGTTGCTCGCGGCGGGCCTCGTGTGCCTGTTGCTCGGCGGCTCGATGATCTTCGAGCGGCCCGACGTCTCGGATCTCGACGTGCCGTTCTGGTCGATCGTGGTGCCCATGGTCGCGACCGTCGCCGCCTTCGGGGGCCTCGCTGCGTTCGCCGTCGGCCGCGTGATGCGCCGGCCGAGCAAGCTCGGCGAGCGTGAGCTGGTGGGGATGCGCGGCGTCGCGTCGACTGGGCTCGCGCCATCGGGCACCGTCGCGCTGCGCGGCGAGCTCTGGAGCGCAGACGCCGAAGGCGAGATTGCGCTGGGCGAATCCGTCGAAGTCATCGAGGTCGACGGCATGCGACTGCGCGTGCGGCGCGTGTCGAAGCGAAGCTGATCTCATGCGCGGGCTCGCCCGCGCGCGGAGGCAACATGACGCTCGGGCCCCTGATCGTTCTCGCACTCGCGCTGATCTTGCTCGTGATGGGCGCGAAGGTTCTGCCGGAGTACGAGCGCGGCGTGATCCTGCGCCTCGGCCGGCTCGCGGGCGTGCGCGGGCCCGGCCTCGTTTGGATCATCCCCTTCGTCGACAAGATGCTGCGCGTCAGCCTGCGCGAGATCGTGATGGACGTGCCTCCGCAGGAGGTGATCACGCGCGACAACGTCTCGGTGAAGGTGAACGCGGTGCTCTACTTCCGCGTGCTGCAGCCCGAGAAGGCGCTGCTCCAGGTCGAGAACTACCTGTACGGCACGTCGCAGCTCTCGCAGACCACGCTGCGCAGCGTGCTCGGGCAGGCCGAGCTGGACGAGCTGCTCTCCGAGCGCGAGTCCATCAATCGCCGCCTGCAGGCGATCATCGATCAGCAGACCGAGCCGTGGGGCGTGAAGGTGCGCAACGTCGAGGTCAAGCAGATCGATCTGCCGCCGGACATGCAGCGCGCGATGGCGAAGCAAGCCGAGGCCGAGCGCGAGAAGCGCTCGAAGATCATCCGCGCCGAGGGCGAGGCGCTCGCGGCGCAGCGGCTCGCGGACGCGTCGCGCACGCTCTCGCAGGAGCCGGCGGCGCTTCAGCTGCGGTATCTGCAGACGCTCGCGGAAATGGCCACCACGCAGAACGCCAGCACGATCGTGTTCCCGCTGCCGATCGAGCTGCTGAAGCCGTTCCTCGAAGGAGGATCGGGGCGGAGCAAGGCGTAGGGCGGCGCGCGTTCAGGTCCGAACGCGAGCGATCAGGAGCATGCCGATCGTGCCGAGCGCGCCGAGCGTGAGCCACGGAAACGCCACCGCGAGATCCGGCGAGAGCGCCGCGAACGACGAGCCCATGTCGCGCGCGAAGCCGTAGAGCACGAGCAGCGCCACGCCTTGCAGCGTCGCGCGCGCGAGGCTGCGCCGGCCCTCGCTGCGCAGCGCGAGCGGAATCGCCAGCAGCGCGAACACGAAGACGGCCGCCGGCGCGCTCAAGCGGTTGTGCAGCTCGATGCGCGCCTCGCCGGGGTCGTCGCCCGCCGCGATGCGCGCCGCGACGTAGCGGCGCAGCGCGCTGCGCGGCAACCCCGCGATCTCGCTGCGGCGGAGCTGTGGGCTGCGATCGCTCGCGAGCTCGAGCACGACGCGCGCTTCGCGGCGTTCGCGGGGAGGCGCGGCGCGCGCCGCGGGATCGAATTCGCGCACGAGCGCGTCCACGAATTCCCAGCGCTGCGGGGCGAGGCGTTCGCCCCGCGCGGCCGCGATCGTGCGCAGCAGCTGTCCCGCGTCGTCGCGCTCGTAGACGCGGATGTCGTGGACGATGCCGCTGTCGGGATCGACATTCGCGGCGGAGTAGACCACGCGCCCGGCGTGATACCAGACGCCGCCGGCGCGCACGTGCACGTCGCCGCCACCCGGATTCTTGCGCGCGGCGACCGCGGCGGAGGAGCGCACGACCACGCCCTCGACGACGTTCGACTGCAGTGCCGAGATCGCGGCAGCCACCGCGAGCAGCGGCGCGAACGCGACGAGCGGAGAGACACCGCCCGCTTTGAGCGCGAGCGTCTCGCGCTGGAGCGTCGCGCTGCCCGCGCACCAGAACGCA
>DATBRS010000242.1:0-1569 GCA_036560185.1 Myxococcota bacterium | reverse complement strand
GACGTCGGCGGCGACGTGGTGGGCATCCCCGCCGACGTGTCGAGCCGCTACTCGCTCGACGCGGCGGCGCAGCGCGTGCTCGAGAACTACGGGCGCGTCGACGTGCTGTGCAACAACGCCGGCGTGGTCGTGCTGGGCGCGCTCGCCGACGCGACCGCGGAGGATTGGCGCTGGGTGATGGGCGTGAACCTGATGGGCGCGGTGAACGGCGTCGCCGCGTTCCTGCCGCACATCCGCGCGCAAGGCGGCGGGCACATCGTCAACACGGCTTCTACGCAGGGCCTCTCCGCGTCGCCCGGCCTCGGCGTCTACACCGCGAGCAAGTACGCCGTGGTCGCCTACAGCGAGACGCTGCGCCTCGAGCTCGCGCCCGAGAACATCGGCGTCTCGGTGCTGTGCCCCGGCATCGTGAACACGAAGATCCTCGAGGCCGCGCGCAATCGGCCCGCCGAGCTCGCGAGCGGTACCAGCGCGCCGCCGAGCCCGCTGCTCGAGGCGCTGAAGCCCGCGGTCGCCCACGGTCTCGACCCGGCGCGGGTGGGAGATCTCGTGCTGCGCGGGATCCGCGAGGACGCGGCGTACATCCTCACGCATCCCGAGAGCCGCGCCGCCTTCAGCGCGCGCGCGACGGCGATCGAGAGTGCCTACGACGAGCTCGGGCGGAGCTGACGCGCCCCTAATCGCCGATCTCGGCAACCACGAGCCGGTAGCCGAGGTCGATCGCAGCGAGGCCTGACAAGTGGCCCCAGCGACGCTCCCACTCCCCCGAGTCGAGGTCGGCGCGGAGCCGCGCGAGGCCTTCGCGCATCTCCGACTCGGTCAGCTTGGCGAACGACGAGATCGCGGAGCGGACTTCGGCGCTCAGGTAGGCGCGGGGCCGCCGCCAGTACGCGCCCAGGAAGCCGTCGCTGCAATCGTGGGGGACGGGGACCGCCGTCACCTGGACGGCGCCGAGCGCGCGCTCGTACTCCTCGAACGTCGGGAAGATCTCGAGGTCGATGCGCCGGATGCCGGGGAAGTACTCGCCCAGCCAGAACGAGGCGAGGTGTTCGTGGGTGAGGATCACGACGCGCTTGCGCGCCACGCGTCGCATCTCCGCGAGGCCGCGCGCGCGGTCGGGCCAGTGATGGATCGTGAGCACCGCGAGCGCCGCATCGACGCTGGCGTCGCGCAGCGGAAGCGCCGTGGCGGTGGCTCGCAGCGCGGGCGCCGCTTCTGGGGCGCGCTGGCGGATCATCGTCAGCGAAGGCTCGATCGCGACGACGCGCAAGCCGCGCGGCTCGTAGGAGCCCGCGCCGGCCCCCACGTTCGCGACGCTGCGCGCGTCGCCGAGCGCACGCTCGATCGCCGCCGCGATGCGCGGATCCGGCACGCGCAGCTCGCGATAGCCGACGCCGATCCGGTCGTAGAGCTCGCTCATCGCACGAGCGGTGATAAATCGGCTGCGCAGCGCGCGCTAGCGTGGCCCTTCCTCGCGCGGTGCACGGAGGCCCGACATGAGCGCGCTCTTCGGACTCGCAGGGCGCAGCGCGCTCGTCGTCGGCGGCGGGCAGGGCATCGGGCGCGCGA
>DATBRS010000241.1:0-16542 GCA_036560185.1 Myxococcota bacterium | reverse complement strand
GCCCATCCTGGTGGGCGGCTTCGCGATGGCGAGCTGCGCGGCGCTCGCGCGGCTCGGCTCGAACTTCATGGAGATCTCGATCTTCTCGCTGAACGTCGCCGCGTTCCTCGGGCTCGGGCTCTCGATCGACTACGCGTTGTTACTGGTGCAGCGCTTCCGCGAGGAGACGGGCAAGGGCCTCTCGCCGCGCGACGCAACCGCCACCACCCTCGACACCGCCGGCCGCGCGATCTTCGTCTCCGGGCTCACCGTGGTGGTGAGCCTCGCCGTGCTGATCCCCGTGCCCGTGCCGATCCTGCGCAGCATCGCGATCGGCGGCTCGCTCGCGGTGCTCGCCTCGCTGCTCGGCGCGCTGCTGCTGCTGCCCGCGCTGCTCGCGTGGCTCGGCCCGCACGTGAACTGGGGCGCGATCGGCCGCGCGCCGGAGGCCACCGCGCCGAGCCCGTTCTGGCGCCGCGTCGGCGGCTTCTCGATGCAGCACCCGTGGCGGACCATGCTCGCGTGCCTCGTCGTGCTCGCTGCCTTCGCGAGCCCAGTGCTGCACATGCAGAGCGCGGTGCCGGACACGCGCATGTTCGCGAGCGACTCCGAGGTGCGGCGCGTGGACAAGGCGCTCGGCGACGCCGCGCGCTTCGATCCCGGCGGCGCCTCGATCATGCAGGTGGTCGCGACCGCGCCCGGCGATCCGCTCGTACCCAACAACTTGGGGCTGCTGCGCGCTTACGTCGCGCGCATCGCGGCCGTGCCGGGCGTGACGGAGGTGCGCACGCCGCTGCGCGATCTCGATCCGCTCGCGCTCAGCGAGCGCGAGATCCGCGACAAAGCCGCGGCCGACCCGCTCGCGACGCGCGTGCGCCGCACCATCCACGAGCACACCGCGCTGCTGATCGCGGGCAACGCGTATCCCTGGCGCTCGCTCGCCGCCGCGCGCGTGCTCGATGCCGTGCGCGCCGTGCCGCGCCCCGGCCTCGATGTGAAGATCGGCGGCGCCACCGCGCAGATGAACGACTTGAAGGCGGTGATGCGCAGCTGGGGCAGCCGCGCCGCGCTGCTCGTGCTCGCCTGGAACTTCCTCGTACTGCTGTTCGCGTTCCGCTCCGTGTTCGTGCCGCTCAAGGCCACCCTGATGAACATCCTCTCGCTCTCCGCGAGCTACGGCCTGCTCGTCTGGGTCTTCCAGGACGGCCACTTATCAGGCCTGCTGAACTTCGAGCCCCTCGAAGGCATCGACCCGACCATCCCGGTGATCCTGTTCGCCGTCGTGTTCGGGCTGTCGATGGACTACGAAGTCTTCTTGCTCTCGCGCATTCAAGAAGAGTGGCGCCGCACCGGCGACAACCGCGAGAGCGTGCTGCAGGGCATCAGCCACACGGGGCGGATCATCACCAGCGCCGCGCTGATCCTGATCGTGGTGATCGGCGCGTTCGCCGCAGGCGATCTCGTCTACGTGAAGCAAGTCGGCGTCGGCATCGCCGCCGCCGTCGCGCTCGACGTGACCCTCGTGCGCGCGTTGTTAGTGCCCGCGACGATGCAGCTCATGGGAGAATGGAACTGGTGGGCGCCGCGGTGGATGCGGCGGGCGCGCGCCAGTGTGAGGTAGTTCATAGACGCCCACCCGGCGCCGGAGTCCTATTCGCGGGGTGTCGGCGAATCGCGAAGCAGACCTTCACGACATGAGACGAGTCGCGACCTTCGTGGGCTCGATCATCGCTTGTGGCCTGTTGTGCGTGTTCGCTTACTCGGCGTTCGATGGCGGTCTGAAGTCCGCGTTTGCAGGCCCGCTCTGGGCTCTTGCTCTGCTGGCCGCCGGGGGAACGATCGGGTTCTTGTTTGGAATTCCAAAAACAGTCGATTTCCCGAATGGCGGGAGTCGCACGAACACGAACCTCGAGCAGGTCTCGGACTGGCTTACGAAAATCATCGTCGGGTTGGGTCTCGTTCAGCTCCCGCGGGCGAACGCCGGGCTCGTAGCCCTCGGCAGGCGAGTTGGCGCAGCGTATTCCGCGAAGCCGTCGAGCGAGCACGAGGCGGTGGGGGTCGCCGCGGTTCTGTTCTTTGGCGCAACGGGTTTTCTCTTCTCCTATCTGATGACGCGCCTGTATCTCAGCCGTGCGTTCGCCGAGGCCGACGACCTCGCGAACCAGGTTGCACAGGCGACGCGGACTGCATCCGAAGCAGGGGACATCGCCAAGGTCGCGAACGAGGCCGCCCGGAAGGCGGCCGCCGCCGCGGAACTCGCCGGGCAGTCCGCTCAAGCAGCGATCCATTCCGTCAAGCACGGAGTCCCGGATCGGCCGAGCTCGGAGGAGTCGGAGTGGGATAGCGATCCCAGTAAAGGGAAATTCGGGCGATCTAGTGAGTCAAACGGACGAGCCTTGACTGCGCGCGTTCGCCCTGCGCTTGGCAGGGAAGAAGCGATTTGTCAGGTGCATTTGGAAGTGCGTCCACTTCCAGGGGCCCCGCCACTCCAGGGTCCCGTGAAGTTCAAGCTGCACCCGACATTCCATCCGGACACATATGAGATCGATCCCAACGACGAGGGGGTCTCGAGTTTGGACATCCTGGCCGAAGGTGCCTTCACCGTGGGCGCGGAGACTCACGACGGCACGCGGCTCGAACTAGATCTAGTAGACGTCGAGGGCGGAACGGAGCAGTTCTACGCCAACTAGTCGGCCCCGATTACGCGAAGCGCCATCCCCAACTTCTCAACATTCTCCACCCGCGCGTTCTCCCCCATCAGCCCCACGCGCCACACGTTGCCGGCGAGCTTCCCGAGTCCGCCGCCCACCTCGATGTTGTGTTCGTCGAGCAGCCGTCTTCGCACCTTCGCTTCGCCCGCAGCGATGATGCGCTCGGGCAGACGCAGAGTCGTTAGGGATGGCAGGCGCACCGCCGCATCGACAAGCGGCGTGAAGCCGAGCGGCGCGAGCTGCTCGATCAGCGCGGCGGCGGCGGCGCGGTGCCGCACCTCGCGCGAGGGCATGCCTTCTTCTTCGACGACGCGCAGCGCTTCGGCGATCGCGTAGATCATCGAGATCGGCGCGGTGTGGTGGTAGACGCGCTCGCTGCCGTAGTAACGCGCGAGCATCGAGACATCGAGGTACCAGCTCTGCACCTTGGTCTTGCGTGCGAGCACGATCTCGACAGCGCGCGGCGAGAACGAAATTGGCGAGAGGCCGGGCGGGCACGAGAGGCACTTCTGGGTACCGCTGTAGGCGGCGTCCACGCCCCACGCGTCGAGCGTCACGGCGATGCCGCCGAGAGAGGTGACGCAGTCGAGGATCAGCAGCGCGCCCGCAGCCTTTGCGGCGCGCGCAATCGCGTCGACGGGCTGCAGCACGCCGGTGCTCGTCTCGGCGTGTACGAACGCGACCGCCTTCGGCCGCACGTGCGCGATCGCGCTCGCCATCGCTTGCGGCGAGAGCGCGGTGCCCCACTCGGCGTCGACGCGGGTGACGACGGCGCCGGCGCGCGCGGCGACGTCGCACATGCGCTCGCCGAACACACCCGCGACGCCGATCACGATCGCGTCGCCGGGCTCGAGCAGGTTCACGAGGCACGCTTCCATGCCCGCGGAGCCGGTCGCGGAGAGCGGCAGCGTGAGCGCGTTCTGCGTGCCGAACACGCGGCGTAGGCGCTCCTGCACTTCGTCCATGAGCGCGAGGAATTGCGGATCGAGATGGCCCACGAGCGGTGTCGAGAGCGCCTGCAGCACGCGCGGGTGGGCGTTCGAGGGACCGGGGCCGAGGAGCAGTCGCGGGGTGATCGGCATGGCGGCGGATGGGTAACGTTCGCCCGCGCGGCGCTGCAACAGCTCGCGCTGCCGAGACGGGAGGACACCGTGGCGAAGGGAAGGAAGACGTCGCTCGCGGTGCGCGCTGCGGCGCTCGTGTTCGCGCTCGCGCTCGTAGCGCTCGCGGCGCGGCTCTGGATCGTCTCGGCGCCGCGTGAAACCAGTGCCTCGCGGCCTTCGGCCGATGCGGGGGCGGCGGCGCGCGACGAAGACGACGCGCTGGATGCGGTCGCGACGGCGCCGCCGCTGCACGGCGAGCACAGCGCCGAGGATCAAGAGGCGCTGCGGGGCATCCTGCGCAACGACGGCGGCGAGGCGCCGTGAGCGCTGCCGTCCGCACGCGCACCGACGCCGAGGCGGAGGAGCGCGCGCGGCTCGCGCCCTGGGCGCAGAAGTGCGGCGACTCGCGCGGGCGCGTCTATCCGGAGCCGGAGCACGCCTACCGCACCGCCTTCGCGCGGGATCGCGATCGCGTCGTGCACAGCCGCGCGTTTCGGCGACTCGAGTACAAGACGCAGGTGTTCGTGCCGCACGAGGGCGATCACTACCGCAACCGCCTAACACACACGCTCGAAGGCACGCAGATCGCGCGCACGCTGGCGCGCGCGCTGCGCCTCAACGAGGACCTCGCCGAGGCGATCGCGCTCGCCCACGACCTCGGGCATCCGCCCTTCGGCCACGCCGGTGAGCGCGTGCTCGACGAGCTGCTCGAGGGCGACGGCGGCTTCGACCACAATCGCCAGACGCTGCGCATCGTCGACTGGCTGGAAGACCGCTACCCGAGCTTTCGCGGCCTCAACCTGAGCGCCGAGACGCGCGAGGGCGTGCTGAAGCACGGCGCGAACTGGCCGCATCCCGTCGCGCTGCCGAGGCGCCTCGCGTCGCCGTCGCTCGAGGCGCAGCTCGCGGATCTCTCGGACGAGATCGCGTACTTGAACCACGATCTCGATGATGGGCTGCGTTCGGGGCTGCTGACGGACGCGCTGCTCGAGCCGGTACCGCTCTGGCGCACGACGCGCGCCGCGGTGATCGCGCACATCGGCGCGGCGAGCGAGGCGGTGCTGCACGCGCAGACGATCGTCGCGCTGATCAACAAGCTCGTGACCAGCGTGATCGACGCGAGCGCGCGCCGCATCCTCGCCAGCGGCTGCGAGAGCGCGGACGCGGTGCGCGCGCAGCCGTCGCCGCTGATCGGCGCGAGCGACGAGCTCGCGGCGGAGCAGGCCGTGCTGAAGCGCTTCCTGTACGAGCGCCTCTACCACCACCCACGCGTGATCGCCTCGATGCAGCAGGCCGAGAGCACGCTCTCCGCGCTGTACCGCGCCTACCGCCGCGACGCGAAGCGGCTGCCGCCGCAGGTGACCACGCGCTTCGCGGAGGAAGGGGAGGCGCGCGCGATCGCCGACTACATCGCGGGCATGACGGACCGCTTCGCGGTGGCGGAGAGCGAGCGGATCGCCGCGGGCTGAATGGGATGCAAGAAAGGGGTCTGACCCCATTCTCTCGCTGCGTGACGCGGTGCGTCGGGGGCGCGTGGGTCTGGCGGAGCGGCGCGCGCTGGTTCATCCCTTTGCGCTTCCCGCGCACGATTCGCGCGGGCGACACTGCACGAGGGGACCCGATGAGCTTGGCCACCGCGCTCGACGCCGCCGCCAGCGCGCTTCCGCGCGACGAGGACCTGATTCGGCCCGCGAACGGCGACGCACTGCGCGTGCTCGCGGCCGCGACGCCCGAGGCGGCGCAGCGCGTGCTCGGCTGGATGCTCAGCGAGCGCCCGGACGACGCGGACGAGCTGATCGCCGAGTGGCTGAGCGAGGAGCGCGGGCAGCAGGCGCTACTCGGGCTGCGCGAGGACGCGCTCTCGAAGCCCGGCAAGAAGGCGCTGCGGCGCTGGCTGCATCGCCTGCGCTCGGCCGGCGCTCCGGTACCGAAGGCGGCGGCGCCCACCCCGGCGGTCGTCACGCTCGCTCGCGTCGAGGAAGAGATCGCGGGCGCCTACCTCTCCGCCATCGACCCGAACGGCACGCGCATGGCGTACTTTCTCGAGCCGCATCCGAACGGCGGAGCGCGCGTGTTCGAGGTCGTGTTCGACGACGCGCGCGGCATCTCGGGCTTCCGCGTGCTGCAGGCCGCGCGCGGAAATGCGCGCCGTTTCCTCAAGGACTTGGCGCGCGAGAACAAGGGCGTGGCCGAGGAGCTGCCCGCGGATTCCGTGCGCGCAGCGGTCGCGGCGGCGGCACAGCGCCAGCCGCACGATCGCCCCGCACCGCGCGGGTTCGCTGAGTGGCGCGCGCGGGTAGCGGGCGCGCCTACCGGCACGAAGCTGCCGGGTGAGATCGCGGAGGCCGCGCTCGGCGCGGGCGTCGGCACCGAGGATCTGCGCGCGGCGGTGAAGCTGGTCGAGGAGGGCAAGCTCGGCCCGTGGCCGCCACTGCGCGAGCAGGTGCAGCCGATCCTCGAGCGCGTGCGCGCCGACCTCGCGAGCCCCCTCGTGGTGTCGGGGGCGACGAAGGCCGCGCGGCTCGAGGACCGCTTCGCAGAGGCGCTCGCCGCGCTCTACGACCCGGCGGAGAGCGCGATCGGCGCGCATCGCTGCCGCGAGAGCGCCTTCTCGTTCTGGCGCAGCGGCGACGAGGCCGCGGCGCGCGCGTGCCTCGCCGCGGCGCGCGAGTTCGCGAGCAAGCCCGGCGCGGAGAACGCGGTCGCGCGCGCGCTCCTCGAACGCGTACTGCGCCCCGCGTTCGAGGCGTTGCTGCGCGAGGCCGAGGCGCCGAGCGGGGCGGCCGCGAAGCCGGTCTGAGCGGGCCGGGCGGCGCGCCCGGCGCGCGGAACCCCGCGATCTTCCTTGTTTCTCCATGCGCCAATCGCTACCGAAGGCGCTCCACCCCCTCTTGTCGCGCAGGCGCCACGCGCCGCGCTGGGACGTCAACATGTTTGGATTTCGCGGGCGCTTCGGGCGCCGCAAGGGCAACTCGAACCGGCCTCAGTCGATCGACGAGAGCTGGCTGCGCAAGCTGAGCGACGTTCTGCCGGGCGGCAGCGTGACGCGGGTCGCGTGCGACGCAGTGCCCGACACCTTTGCGCTGCTCGCGAGCGCGCGCGACGCGAACGGCGCGCAATGGCTGGCGGCCGTGAGCCCGCGCAGCGGCCTCGATGCGGCGCTCGCGCTGGCGGTCGCCGCGGGCCGCGGCGTCGCCGAGGCCAACGCGGTGTTCGTCGCGGCCTCGCCCGACTGGACCGGCAGCGCGCGGCGGCTCGCGAGCCAAGTGCGCGTGGCCGGCCGCGCGATCTCGCTCGCCACCGTCGCTCCCGATGGCGACGCGCCCGACGACGAGGTCGCGGTGTTCATTCCGGCCGAGCGCCTCGGCGCCGGCTTCGCGAGCGCCGAAGCGCGCAGCCTGTTCGAGCGCGCGGCCGAGGGCCTGCGCGGGTTGGCGGCGCAGCACGGCGGCGCGCTGCGCCGCGCGCACGGCGAGCTCGAGCTGGTGATCGCGGCGGTCGCGATCGCGGCGCTGCGCGGCGAGGGCAGCGAGCCGAGCCTCGAGATCAAGTGGCCGGAGCGCTCGCGCCTCAATCTCGGCGGCGGCCAGCTCGCCGACGCGCTCGACCGGCTCGAAGGCCAAGTGCGCAAGCGCCTCGGCGAGCGGGATGCGCGCGACGGCGAGGACGGCCTGCGCGCGCGCGTGGCGCGCGCGTTCAGCGCGAGCGCCGCGCCGCGCTTCTCGCTGCTCTGGCCGTACGGCGGCGCGGCCGAGGCGATCGACGCGATCGGCGTGTCCGCCGACGGCGCGATGGTCGTGCTCGCGGCGCGCGAGAAGGTCGGCCTCGCGGAGCTGTCGGCGGTGATGCAGGCCGGCGCAGCGCTCGAGCCGCTGCTGCCGGCGCTCACCCAGAGCGCCGCGCCGCCGGTGCGCGTGCTCGACGGCGCGAAGCTGATGCTCGCGGGTTTGAATCTGCTGCCGGGCGTCGAGGACGCCGCCGCGGCGGTCGTCGACGGCCCGACGCTGGTGCGCGCGAGCGCGATCGAAGGGCCGTTCGTGGCCGTGAGCCGCGCGGCGACGGCCGCAGTCAGCGCGGCGCCGCCCGCGCGCGCGATTCCCGTGGTCGCGCCGCCGCCCGCGCGGCCGATGCCCGCGGCAGCCGCAGCGCCTACGCCGTCCGCCGAAGCCGCTCCGATTCCTTCGGCGCCGCACGAGCCGTTCGGCCCCGAAGGCGAAGCGAGCCGCGACGACGAGAGCTCCCGAGATCCCGCCGGCCGGCGCTCGCGACGACGGCGCGGACGGCGGCGCGGACGCGGTGGCCGCTTCGACGAGGCGGGCGCGGAGGGCGAGGGCTTCGCCGGCTCCGACGCCCCGGGCGACGAGGACTTCGCGCGCGGCGACGGCGGCAGCGAGCGCGACGAGCCTGCCGCGGCGCCGAGCGCGCCCGTGGCCCGCGCGGCCGAAGTGCCGGTCCCTGGGCCCGGCGGCTTCGAGACGCTCTCGCTGCTCGATCTCGACGACGACTCCCCGGCCGCGGCGGACGAAGCGCCCGTGGCCGCTGGTGGCGACGACGGCCGCGGGCGGCGACGCCGGCGGCGCGGACGCGGCCGGCGTCCGCGCGCCGACGGCGAACGCGGCGGTGACGACGAAGAGGAAGAGCCCGCGCCTCACGCTGCGCCGCGAGCGGCCGCGGACGACGACGACGATCACGGCGAAGTGCCGGAGCTCGCGGACGCGCCCGAGCTCGCGGTCGACATGCCGCGCTACGAGGACGAAGAGGAAGAGCCGGAGTCCGAGCTCGACCGCATTCGGCACGAGCGCGAGCGGCGGCGCCGCGAGCGCGCCCAGACGCGCGACGGCGCGGCGACGCCCGCCGGCGACGAGGGCGGCGGGACGCGCATCGAGGAGCGCGGCCTGCCGCGTGGGCGCGTCGCGATCGTGGCCCACGCCGATCGCGAGTCGATCGTGGCGGCGGTGCTGCTCGCGCGCGAGATGCGCCAGCTCGAGGGCGTCTGGATCTATCCGCAGGAAGACCTGATGACGTTCTTCCGTGCCGTCGCGACCGATCTGCGCGACGACACGCCGATCTACTTGTTGGGTTTCGCTGCCAAGCCGGCGCGCGATGCGATTCAAGCCGCCACGCTCTATCAGGGCCGGCTGGTCTGGTTCGATCACCACGAGTGGCCGCCGGAAGATCTGGGCGCGCTGCGCTCGGCGCTCGGCGATTCCTACACGCAGGTGCACTCCGGCGCGGGCAGCGTGCTGCCGCTCGTGCTGCCGCACTGCGGCCGCCGCAGCCGCTTCTCCGACAAGCTGGTCGACCTCGTGACCGGCCGCTTCACCGCGCACGACTTCCAGCGCTGGGGCCGGCTTTGGTGGTGGCGGCTCGGGCTGCTCGCCGCGAAGAAGGGCGAGCGCCGCGCCGAGCTCGAGCTGCTGATCGCCGGCCGTCCGTCGGATCTCACGCGTGAGGCCGAGCGCTGCGACGTGCCCGCCGCGCCGGCCGAGGTGGAGTGGGCCGCGGGCCGCGACTTCCGCATGGTGCACTTCGCGGGCATCGCGATGGTGGTGGCCGACGTGCCCGCCGAGCTCGACGTGAACCTCGCGCTGCGCATCGCGCGCGAGCGCTTCGGCGCGTTGCTCGGCCTCGGCCGGCACGAGGGCGAATCGACCTTCGTGCTCGCGGCGGAGGACAACGCCGGGCGCAGGCCCGTGGATGTCGCCGGCATGGCGGAGCACCTCGGCGAGAAATTCTCCTGGGTGGAGGCGCTCCCCGACGACGATCACGTCGCGCGCATCCACGTGAAGGGGCTCGCGAACGACCCGGGCCGGCTCGAGGCGCTGATCGCGGAGATCGGCATGGGGCGCTCGATCCTCGAAGGCTGAGGCGAGCGCGTCCGCACGCGCGGGAATTCGGAGCGTCGCTAGGGACGCGAGGTTCGTCATGCCCGAGGCGACCGCCAACCTCGTGGAGATCTTCTCCTCGATCCAAGGCGAGGGCCCGTTCGCGGGCCTCTCGACGCTGTTCATCCGCTTTGGCGGCTGCGACCTGCGCTGCGCGTGGTGCGACTCCCCGCACACCTGGCGCCCCGCCGAGCGCGCGCGCATCGAGACCGCGCGCGCGAGCGGCGAGTTCGCCGCGCGCGAGAACCCGGTCGCGACCGCGGAGATCGTCGCGGCCGCCGAGGCGCTCGGCGCGCTTCGCCACCGGCACGTGAGCCTCACGGGCGGCGAGCCGCTGCTGCAGCCCGACGCGATCGCGGCGGTGGCGGGCGCGCTGCGCGGCCGAGGCCCGCAGATTCTGCTCGAGACCCACGGCCTGCACGCGGCGGCGCTCGCGCGCGTGATCGCGACGATCGACGTCGTCTCGATGGATTGGAAGCTCGCGAGCGACGTGCGCCGCGAGGGCGTGCCGAGCCACGCGCCGCGCGAGTCGTTTCACGACGCGCACGAGCGCTTCCTCGCGGTCGCGAGAGCCGCGCCGTACACCGTCGTGAAGCTCGTCGTCACGGGCGCCAGCGAGGACGCGGAGATCGACGAAGCGCTCACCCGCGTCGCGCGCACGCATCCGAGTGCGTGCGTCGTGCTGCAGCCCGTGACGCCGGCTGGCAGCGTGCAGGACCGCGTCGCGAGCGAGCGCATGCTCGCGCTCGCCCTGCGCGCAGAGCAGCGCGTCGCGGACGTGCGCGTGCTGCCGCAGCTGCACCCCGTGATGGGGCTCCGCTAGCGCGCGCGCCGCTCGCTGCGCAGGCTCTCGCGCAGGCGCGCGAGCTTGCGCTCGGCGTGCGCCGCACGCGTGCCGCCGAAGCGCTCCGCGAGATAGGCCTCGGTGAGCGCGTCGAAGGCGCGCGCGCTCTCGGGCGCAACGCGCGCGGCCACTTCGCTCGCGAAGGCGCGGGCGCTGGTGGCCGGCGCGCGCGAGAGCCCGCGCTTTCGCAACAGGCGCAGCGCCCGCGCATAGCTGCGCGGCAGCTCCGCGCCGGCGCGGCGCAGCCGCAGCTTGCGCGCGCGGAACGCCGCGAGAGCGCCGGCGCCGGCGAGCGCCAGCCAGCCCCACGGAATCTGTGCGCCGTCGTCCGCGTCGGGCGCGCGAGAAATTTCCGGGGCGGTCGCGCCCGCGGCTCGCTGATCGGAGCGCCAGCGGTTCCAGCGCATCCACAGCTCGCGCAGCGCGCGCGCCTGATGCCCGCGGTCGAAGTCGACGATGTTGCCGAACCACCAGAGCTCGATTGCCGAGGCGAAGTCGCTGAGCGAACCGCCGGCGCGCAGCGCGTCGGCGCCCGCCAGCCGCAGATCCGGGGGCGTCGGGTCGACGGGCACCCAGCCCGCGCGCTCGAACAGCACCTCGACCCAAGCGTGGGCGTCGGACTGCGACACCTCGATGAAGTCGCCGAGCGGGTTCTCGCGGCCGCCGGCGTAGCCGTTCACGATCCGCGCCGGGATGCCGAGGCTCCGTAACAACACCACCTGCGCGCTGGCGAAGTACTCGCAGTGCCCCTCGCTGCGCTCGAGCAGGAACTGCTCGATCGGCATGCGGCCCTCGCGGATCGGCGGCGGCGCGTCGGTGTAGCGCCCGTGCTCCTGCAGCCAGCGCTCGATGCGGGCCACGCGCTCGGCATCGTTCTGGGCGCCGGCGGTGATCTCCCGCGCGAGCTCCGCGATGCGTGGATCGAGCGGCGGAAGCTGGAGGTAGCGCGCGCTGTCTCGCTCCCGCGGCTGGGCGCGGTCGGCGCGCAGGTCGTGCGCCTCGATGCGCGAGACGACCTGATAGATCACGCGCTTGTTGGCGGTGGCGTGGGCGACGAGCGAGCCGTTGCCGTCGCGGAACACGCGGCCGATCGCGCCGCGCAGCAGGCTGGCGTTGCCGGCGGCGAAGACCACGCCCGGATCGATGCCCTCGCGCACGATGCGCTGCACGAGGCGCCCGCCACGGCGCGTCCCGCCGAGGTCGATGCCGATCTCCGAATCGCCGTAGATCGGCGCAGGCGGCGCCGCGCTCACGCTCCAGCGCCGGCCATCGAAGGCGTCGAAGGCGAGGCCGCGCCAGTAGCGCTGTGCCGGCGCTTGGGCGTCGCCTTCGAGCGTCTCGATGCGCAGCGCCACGCTCGCGTCCTGGCGGATGCGCCCGATGTCCCCGAGCTCGACGCGGTCGGAGAAGCCCGCGCTGGCGCCGCCGCCGGAGCTGCTGCGGTCGAAGATCGCGCCCGAGCGGATGCGCGGCAGCAGCGGGAAGAGCAGCGCGGAGAACGCGACGGAAGCGAGGCTCGCGAGCAGCGTGGTGCGCCAGAGGCCAGTGGTGAGCACGCGCTGCGCCGCGCCGAGCTCGCCGGCCTCGAGCGCCTCCGCGCGCAGCGTGTGCACCACCAGCGTCCACACGCAGCAGATCGTGAACGAGACGAGCAGCAGCGGATACCAGGCGCTGTCCGTCAGGTTCGCCGCCATCGTCACCTGGAAGACCGCGAGCGCGACCAGCAGGAACTCCGAGCGGCGCGGGCGCGCGTCGAGCAGCTGGAGCGCTTGGGCGAGCACCGCGAAGTGGGCGAGCGCGACGATCAGCAGCGCGCCGCGCAGCCAGAGCGCGCTCGCGAGCGCGAGCGTGGCGACGAGCAGCGCGTTCAGCACCCAGGCGTTCTGGCGCCAGGGCGCGTGGTCGTCCCCGCGCAGCGCGACGTAGCCGAGCACGACCGCGGCGACCGCGAGGGCGGGCGGCGCGATCTGGCCGGTGATCGCGAGCGTGGCGGTTGCGAGCGCCACCATCGCGACGGCGGCGCGTGGGCGTGGCAGTGCGACGGCAGTGCGGAACTCGAGCCGGCTCACGCCGCGTCCTCCGCGGCGGCGTCGGGCTCGAGCCGCGCGAGGAAGCCGAGCAGCAGTGCGCGGTGGCGCGCGCCGTCGCCGGGCAGGAACGCCGCCGAATCGGTGCGCAGCGCGACGCGCTGGCCGGCCGCGAGCTGGGCGGCGACCTCGGAGGCAGCGCGGCGGACCTCGCGCTCGAACGCATCGCCCGGCGCGGCCCCGCGCGTCGCGACGCGCACCGTCACGTCGCGGCGCCGATCCTGCTCCGGATCGCGCACCAGCAGCGCGTCGCGCCGCAGCGAGGCGCGCCAGTGGATGCGCCGGAACGAATCGCCGCGCGCGTACTCGCGCAGGCCCGCGGATTCCGCGGAGGCGCCGCCGCGGCCGCTCGCGTCCTCGGCGTGGCGCGGCTCGCCCGCGCGTCCGGCGCGCACGTCCACGGCGTCGAGCGCCGGGTAGACGAGCGCCTCTTGCGGGAGATCGATCCACATCGCCTTCGAGAACAGGCCGAACGGGAAGCGCGTCGACACCTGCACGCCGGAGAACTGAAGCGCGCCGCGCACGGCGGGCGCGAACGAGTAGCTGCGCGTCTCGCGCGCTCCCGGCCCGATGCGCAGCGCGAAGGCGCGCCCCGTGGCGATGTGCTCGTCGCGGCCGCGCGCGATGAAATCCTCCACCACGATCGCGAAGGACGGAATGCGCGGTTGCTGGTTGGCGATCTCCACGGCGATCTGCGCGGCGCGCTCCGCGATCAGCTCGACCGGCAGCAAGCGCTTCACGCGAATGCCGCGCAGCGCGGATTCGGAGAACACGCCGGACAACACCAGGAACGAGAGCAGCAGCGCGTGGATCATGTAGAGCAGGTTGTTGCCGGTGTTCAGCGCCGCGAGGCCGACGCCGAGCGTGAAGGCGAAGAACACCCAGCCCGCGCGCGTCGGCCGCAGCGTGCGCGGCGCCTGCATCCAGCGCGGCTTGCGCCGGCGGCGCAGCCTGCGCTCGGGCGGGCGCGCGCTCACAGCGGGACCGGTGCGCGCTCCACGATCTCGCGCAGGATCCAGCGCGCCTCCGCCGCGGCGCCCGGCGCGCCGGCGCGCGCGGCGAGCGAGATGCGGTGGGCGAGCACGTCGACCGCGAGCGCCTGCACGTCTTCCGGGATCGCGTAGTCGCGCCCGTCGAGCAGCGCGTGCACCTGGGCGGCGCGGCGCAGGCCGAGCGCGGCGCGCGTCGAGGCGCCGAGCGCGATCGCCCCGTGCTCGCGCGTCTCGTTGACCAGCGCGAGCAGGTAGGCGAGCAGCGCGTCGCTGATCTTCACGCGCTGCGCGGCAGCGCGCAGCGCGAGCACCTGCTGCGGCGTAATCACAGGCAGGAGCTTCGGCAGCTCGCTGGCAGAGGGGTCGTCGCGCAGCACGGCGGCTTCGTCAGCGGCGCTCGGGTAGCCGATCTCGAGGCGCAACATGAAGCGATCGAGCTGCGACTCGGGCAGCGGGTTCGTGCCGTAGTGCTCGATCGGATTCTGCGTCGCGACCACGAAGAAGGGTTGCGGCAGCGGGTGCGAAACGCCATCCACCGTGATCGCGGCCTCGCTCATCGCCTCGAGCAGCGCCGACTGCGTCTTCGGGCTCGCGCGATTGATCTCGTCCGCGAGCACGACGTGCGCGAACAGCGGGCCGGGCTGGAAGACCAGCGCGCCGGTCGGCCGGCCGTTCGCGAGCTCGGGGATCGAGGCGCCGAGCAAGTCGCTCGGCAGCAGGTCGCTGGTGAACTGGATGCGCCGGAAGCTGCCGTCGAGGCTGCGCGCGAGCGCGGCGGCGAGCGTCGTCTTGCCGACCCCCGGCACGTCCTCCAATAGCAAGTGGCCGCCTGCGATCAGGCCGATCGTCGCGCGTGCAACCACATCGGGCTTGCCGCGCAGCGCGCGCTCCACGTTGGCGCGCAGCGCCGCGCCCAGGGCCGCCGCTGCTTTCGGATCGAGCTGCTCCACGCTGCATGCACCTCAGGACGGGCGGTGACCGCCGGCTCGTCGCGATTCGAAGTAGCTTCGGCACGTGGGGAAACGCACTGGAGGCTCGAAGCGACGCGCGCCCCGACGCGGCGCTGCCGTCGCGGACGCGCAGCCGCGCGCGCACTCCCGCGCGCGCGCTCGCGAAAGCTTCCGCGTGCGCATCGCGAGCGCCGACTCCGCCGTGCTCGAGCGCGCCGCCGCGGAGGCGTACGAAGCGGGCGCCGCGGGCGCGCTCGAGGCTCCGGGCGCGCTCGAGCTGTTCGTGCCGGACGCCGCGCTCGCAGCGGTGCTGGCCGCAGTCGCGCCGTTCGTGCGCGAGGGGCTCGCGATCGCTGCGCCCGAGCGCGAGCGCGCGGTCGAGTGGTCGACGGAATGGCGGCGCGGACTCGGCCCCGTCGTGATCTCGCCGCGCTTGCTCGTACGTCCGCCGTTCGCGGCCGCGCCCGCGGGCTTCGCGGGCATTCAGCTCGTGATCGACCCGGGCCAGGCGTTCGGCACGGGCGGGCACGCGACGACGCGGCTCGCGCTCGCGGGCCTCGACGCCCTCCCCGCCGCGGCGCTGCGCGGCGCGAACGTGCTCGATGTCGGCTGCGGCAGCGGCGTGCTCGCGCTCGCGACGCTCGCGCTCGGTGCGGCGCGCGCGACGGGCTGCGACCTGGATCCCCTCGCGACCGAAGCCGCCGCGTTCGCCGCGCGGGAGAACGGCTTCGCTGCGCGCGCTTCCTGGCTCACGGGCTCGACCGGCGCGTTGCGCGGTTGTTACGGCGGGATCGCCGCCAACCTGATCCGCAGCGAGCTGAAACCGCTGCTGCCGGATTTCGCGCGGCTCACGCAGCCGGGCGCGTGGCTCGTGCTCGCCGGCCTGCTCGCGAACGAGCGCGAGGAGATGCGCGACGCGCTCGCCGACGCGGGGTTCCGCGTGACGGCGGAGCGCGCTGAAACCGACGAGACGGGTGACGACTGGCTCGGCCTCTCGGCCGAGCGCGGTTAGCAGCTCGCGATCCGCGCGCGCCATTCCGCGAGCAGCTCGCCGAGCGCGTCGTCGAGCGTTCGCGCGGGACGCCAGCCCGTGGCGGCGCGCAGCTTCTGCGCGCTGCCGATCGTGGCGTCGGGGGGCCGCAGCGGATCCAGGGTGGCGACGCGCTCGGCCGACACACCCGCCAGACGGCATAGCCGCTGCGCGATGCCGTCGATGTCGACGGCGTCGCCGCTCGCGACGTTGTAGGCGCCCGCCGGCACTCGCGGGTCGAGCAGGGCGAGGTACGCCGAGACCACGTCGTCGACGTGCAGGAAGTCGCGCTGCGACGCCGGGTTCGCGAGCTCGATGCGGGGCGCGCGGCGGCCGGCGGCGATCTCCGCGACGTCGCGCGCGAGGCGCGACTCGACGAACGACTCGGGCCGGCCCGCGCCGCTGTGGTTGAACGGACGCGCGCGCACCACCGCGAGGCCGCGCGCGGCGTAGGCGGCGCCGAGCAGGTCTGCGGCCGCCTTGGTGCGCGCATACGCGGTGGCGGGCCGCAGCGCGGATCGTTCATCGAAGCCCGCGCTGCCGGGCGCCGCGGAGCCGTAGATCGCGGCGGTCGTCACCGCGAGTACGCGCGCGCGCGGCGCCTCGCGCAGCGCCGCCTCGAGCACTGCGCGCGTTCCGAGCGTGTTCACGCGAAACGCATGCAGCGGATCGCGCTCGGCGTCGGGCACGAACGCGATCGCGGCGAGGTGCGCGATGGCGTCCGGCCGCGCCGCCACGACCGCGTCGCGCAGGCGCGGCGCGTCGGCGACGTCGAGCTCGCGGTCGTGCGCGACGACTTCGTCGCCGCGCGCTGCCAAGCGGGCGCACAGACGCCGCCCCACGAAGCCCGCTGCGCCCGTTACGAATACCCGCACTCGTGCTCCCGCTCGGTCCGGCGTGGCTGCGCGCGCGGCTTTCAGGCTCGGGGCAGCTCCCGGCTCACGCTGCCGCTCCACTTCGG
>DATBRS010000240.1:0-10693 GCA_036560185.1 Myxococcota bacterium | reverse complement strand
GACGACACGAACGGCCTCCGCAGCAAGAGCTGGGACGAGTTCGCGGTGTCCGGCGCGCCAATGCTCGATTTCGTATTCACCGTGTGCGACGACGCTGCGGGCGAGGCGTGTCCGGTGTGGCCTGGGCAACCGATCACCGCGCACTGGGGCGTCGAGGATCCGGCCGCGGCCGCCGGCTCCGTGGAGGAGCGACGCTGGGCGTTTCGGCGCGCCTATCAGGTTCTCGAGCGCAGGATCGAGCTGTTCGCGCAGCTGAGCTTCGAGGCGCTCGATCGCCTCACCCTCCGAGCGCGCGTGGCCGCGATCGGCAAGGTGGGCCGGCGTGCGGCGGAAGAGGGCTGACGGCCGAGCGGACTCGGAGAATCGTCAGCTGGGACCCGCGCCTGCCTCAGCGGCCTTGGAGAGCGCGCCGAGCAGCGCCGGCGTCACGCGTTCGAAGCGGAATGCCACCGCGCCGGCGTTGCTCCGAACCACCGTCGCTTTCAGGCTCACCGGGTCGCCGTCGCCCAGCGAGATCGTGATCTCGAGGCGCTGGCCGATCGTGAGCTGCATGTCCGGCTTCTCGATGAGCGCGCCGCTGGCCGAGACGTTGCGCAGCGCACAAGAGCCTTCGAGCCGGCCGGCGCTCCAGAACGCTCGGCCGACGACCTCGCGCCGAGGATGCGCGCGCTGTTCACCTTGCGACATGCGGCTCGCTCGCGTTGGCTGTGCGGAGACGTCTCACCATGGCACCCTCGGCATTATCGACCGCACGCGATGTGCCTTGAGGCACGGAACGCGTGCGGCCGCCTCGCCGCCTCCGCGGAAGCGCAGCCTGCAGAGGCTACGGCGCGAGCGTCCAGTTGCCGTTGTCTTTGGCCTTGAACGTCCCGGTGTGCGCTCCGCTGCTGGTCGTCCCCTCGATGCGCGCAGTCGAGGTGACCTTGGCTCGCGTCGCGCGCTTGTTCAGCTTCAGCGTGTTCGTGATCTGCGAAGCCGTGAGCGTGAATGCGTCCTGGCAGGCAGAGCTGGCGCCGTTCGCGAGGAAGCCGTTGATGATGTCGGTGTTCGTTGCGTCGTAGCTGATCGAGAACGACCGCTTGCCCATCCGCGCGGCGGCTCCCACGATCGTGTATCCAGAACCCAGCTCCATGAAGACGCCGGCTGCGTCGAGGCTGTAGGTGACGCTGCCGGACCCCGCCGCCTTGCCGCAGCGACTGACCTTGATCGTGCCGCGCCCCGAGAACGCGCCGCTGCCCGCCGGGAAGATCTGAGCCGAGGCCCCCGCGGCGAGGATGAACACGATCGCCAGCGCGAGCGATCGAGCGAGACGCGTGAGGGCCATAGGGATGCTCCCGATTCCCCCGCACACGACTCTATGCCCGGCGGAACGGCCGAGGCAAGCGCGCAGTCCATCGGTCGCGCGCCTAAGAGGTTCTGTAGCCTTCTCGCCCGCGCCCCCGTAGCTCAGACGGATAGAGCAGCGGTTTCCTAAACCGTTTGTCGTCGGTTCGACTCCGGCCGGGGGCGCCAGGCCGGCCCTCAAGTGCGCGGTGGCTGCCAGCCGATTCGGTTCGGCGAGGTCACGCGCATGCGGCGATTCGCGTTCCCCAACAAGTCGCTCCGGGCCGGGCTGGTACTGGCGGCGCTCGCCGCGCTCTCGGGCAGCAGCGCGGGCGCCGACGAGATCCATCGCTGGGTCGATGCGAACGGCGACGTCCACTTCTCGAACCGCCCCGCGGATTCGGCCAAGGGCGCGGCGCTCCCGGAAAAGTCGACGGCGCGGGTGGTCGCCACCGTGAAGCCGATCGGCCCTGCCTACTCGGGCTCGCGGCCGTCGCGGCCCGTTCGCCTCGAGGAGGCGATCGTTAGGCTCGAGGTCGATTCCGAGCAGGTGGTCGGGCACGTCGGCAGCGGACCGCACTGCGACCCGCGCAAGCAGTTCATCGCGAAGCCGGGCACGGAGTTCGTGGCGCCCATGAACTTGCCGGCGCGCTTCGCGGAGCATGCGCGCAAGCTCGGTTATCAGGTCGGCACGGACGCGGCGGTCACGCCCGGAAAGGACGCCGGCCTGCGCGCGTTCGCGTCCATCAAGTCGCTCGAGGTGAAGGAGTGCGAGCCCTTCGGGCAACGCAAGAACGGCCTGTTCGTCAACGTGCAACGGCGCCACTACCTGCAGCTGGCCGTGGACTGGGAGCTGTTCGACGGCCGCCGCCTCGCCGCGCGCTGGGCGTCGACGGGGCGCTTCAGCGACATGGGCGGCAAGGGCGGCTCGACGCTCGACAGCGCCTTCGTGGCGGCCTTCCTCGAATCGACGGACCGCATGTTCCAAGCGCCCGCGATCGCGTCGGTGCTCGCGGGCGAGGGGAGCGCGGGGCTCGCCGCACCGCCACCGGCGAAGCTCGATGTGGCATGGAGCGGGCCTCAGCCGGCTCAGTTCCGCGCGCGCATCAAGAGCCTCGAGGCCGCCACGGTGACGATCCGAACCTCGGACGGTCACGGCAGCGGCTTCCTGATCTCGAAGGCGGGGCACGTCCTCACCAACTGGCACGTGGTGCGCGGGCAGTCGAACGCCACGGCGGTGTTCGAGAGCCGCGAGATCCCGGCGAAGATCGTCGGCGGCGATCCGAAGCGCGACGTCGCGCTGCTGCTCCTGGAACGCCCGCCGGCCGTCGCGCCGCTCACGCTCTCGTCGGTGCCGGTCGGCACGGGCGACACGATCTATCTGATCGGCACGCCTCTCGACGAGGCGCTCAGTCACTCGGTGTCGCGCGGCATCCTCTCGGCCGAGCGCGAGTTCGGCGGACAGCGCCTCTACCAGACCGACGCCGCGGCCAACCCCGGCAACTCGGGCGGCCCCGCGCTGAACGAGCGCGGCGACGTCATCGGGCTCACCGTGTCGGGCGCCGTCACCGACTCCGGCGCACCAGTCAACATCGCGTTTCTCATTCCGATCGACGACGCGATGCGCGCGCTCGGCTACCCGAAGCCGCGCGCGGTGCGCTGAGCGCGACGAGCTCGCCGCACGCGCCTACGTTCCGCGCTCGTGGGGGCTCCGCTTTTTGACCGCAAGTTCGGCGCGGACCGGCTACGCGAGCTGCCGCGCGGCCCCGGCGTCTATCTGTTTCACGACGCCGAGGGCCGCGTGCTCTACGCGGGGAAGGCGAAGGATCTGCGGCGGCGGCTCGCCGGTTACCGCAATGCCTCGCGGCGTAAGACGCACCGCAAGATGCGGACGCTGGTGCGCGAGGCGGCTTCGCTCGAGATTCGACCGCAGGCCAGCGAGACGCAGGCGTTGCTGCTCGAGAACGAGCTGATCCGCACGCTGCATCCCCCGTACAACGTCGACGGCGCGTACGCCTTCCTCTACCCGACGCTCGGCGTGGGCCGGCACGGCGAGCGCATGCTGCTGGCATTCACGGCGACGCCCGAGGCGTGGAGCGCGCTCGACGTTCGCTGGCACGGCTGCTTCCGCTCGCGCGCGCGTGCGCGCGCCGCCTTCGACGCGCTCGCGGCACTGCTCGCGCGGATCGGTCATCGCGAGCCGATGTCGCGCCTGCCGCGCGTGCCGCTCCGGCGCGGCGTGCGGCTCGAGGCCTTCCGCCGCGTGCCCCCCGAGCTCGCCGCTGCGGCTGACTCGTTCCTCGCCGGCGACTCGCCGGAACTGCTGGCGCTGCTCTTCGAGCGCCTGCTCGAGAGCCCGAGCGCGCGGCGGGAAGCGGCCGAAGTTCAGCAGCAGCTCCGCACGCTCGCGGACTTCGCGCGCAAGGACGTCGCCGCGCTGCGCCGCGTGCTCCAGCGAACCGGCCGCTCCGGCTGGGTGCGCGGCGAGGAGCGCGACGCACTGTTCATCGCGGCCCGCCAGCGCTGAAGCGCAGCCGCCCGCGCGTGAGTTGTTGGGCGCCGCAGTTGCGACGCGCCGCGCAACCGGCTTCCATCGCGCGCAATCGAGCGAGTCGCGAGGCGCGCGCGAGTGGGGAGTTGGATGCGACGCCTGCGCTGGGGATTGCTGGGACTCGCGCTGCTCGCGCTCGGCGCCGCCGGCGGGATCGTGGGCACGCTGAAGCTGCAGCGCGACGCGCTGCGCTGGTACGAGCGGATCCAGGACAAGCTGGCGCGCGTGCTTCCCGGCCCCGCAGAAACGGAGCCTGCCTGGGTCGCGGAGCCCGGCTATCGCGTCGCGATCCACAGCCGTGGCTTCTCCTTCCCGTCGCGCATCGCGCCGCATCCGCGGGCGCCCCAGGACGACGCGGCGACGGCGTATTGGGTGGCGGAGCTCTCGGGCACGATCCGCGCCGTCGCGCGCACCGGCGCCTCGTTCGTGCTGGTGGATCACCTGCTCGACTTCGAGCGCAAGTCGCTGCAGGAATCCGGCCTGCTCGGGATGGATGCGGACCGCGGCGGCGAAGCGCTGTTCGTGTCGCTCGCGTACTGGGACGAAGCGGGCGGCGCGTACCGGAATCGCGTGGATCGGCTGCAGCTCGCGCCGGACGGCAAGCGCGTGGCGGAGCGCACGACCGTGCTCGACATGAGCGGCGAGGCGACGGTCGCGAGCTACCAGATTCAGTTCGTGCGCGTGGGCCCGGACGGCACGCTCTGGGTCGGCGTCGGCATGGGCGCAAATCCGGCGGACGCGCAGAGCCTCGACAAGTTCGCGGGAAAAATTCTGCACCTCGACCCAGCGGGCAACGCGCTGCCTGATAACCCGTTCTACGCACCGGACCAGCCGCACGCCGCGCGCAGCTACGTCTACGCGCTCGGCTTCCGCAATCCGTTCGATCTCGACTTCGATCCCGGCACCGGCGTCGCGATCGTCTCCGACGTCGGGCCCGGCATCGACCGCATGCTGCGCCTCGAGCGCGGCGTGAACTACCTGTTCGGGCAGCCGGGCGGCGAGGACATGATGCGCGGCAACGCGCTCTTCACCTGGGGCCCCGGCGGCAGCTTCGCGCCGACGGGCGTCGCGCTGCGGCGCGCGCCGGGCGCGGCGAGCGCGGAGCTGTTCCTCGCGCTCTACGGAGCGGTCTACGACCCCGGCGTCAACGCGGGCAAGCGCGTGCTGCGCTTCGGGCTCGACGACCGCGGCTTCCTGAGCGAGCGCGGCGAGCTCGCCACCCATTATGCCGGCAAGTACTTCTCGAGCATCACGGACGTCGCGAACGTGCACGGCGAGATCTACTTCGCGGACCTGTACGGCGTGGGCGAGGCGCCGCACGAGGGGAAGGGGCTGATCTACAAGCTCGAGCGCACGGCGAGCGACGCGGGCGCCGCCGCACCGGTCGCGGAAACCGGCGAAGCCTTGTTCGCCTCGTTCGGTTGCAATGCGTGCCACGACACGCACGACGGCGACTCGAGCAAGGAGGGCCCGGCCCTCGGCGGCCTCGCCGCGCGCCTCGCCGCGCGCTTGAACGACGCGGCCTACGAGAAGCAACTCCGCGACCTCGCAGCGCGCGAAGGCGCGTACTTCGCGGGCCAGCGGGCGCTCTACGCCGAGCTCGCCGCACTCCGCGGCCGCGCGCGCGTCGAGCGTTGGTTCCGCGCACATCTGCACGACCCGCGCTTCGATCACCCGGAAGGCAAGATGCCAGCGTTTCCGCAGCTCTCGGACACACAGCTGAACGAGCTGGCGAAGTTCCTGCTGGCCGACTAGCGCGCGAGCAGTGCCGCGCGGCGCGCGAGGCTCTCGGCGGGCCAGAGCGCCTTCGCGTCGTAGTACTCGGCGAACGCCGGCACGCCGGGCGGCAGCACGACCCACGGCTGCTTCGAGGCGGTGAAGATGTGCGCTTCGGGCGCCAGCGCGGCGGGCGTATCGAGCGTGCCGACGCGCACGAAGGCGGCGCGCGTGCCCGCGCCGCCGTAATGACTCCAGAGCGCGACCTGGCAGCGCGCGCAGCGCACGATCGGCTGGCCCGCGCCGCTCTCCGACGGCGTGTCGATCGTCGCGAGCGCGCCGCTCAGCACCTGCACGCGCGTCGTCTCGAGAATCGCGTTGATCACGAACGCGGAGCCGGTCTCGCGCTGGCACCAGTGGCAGTGGCAGCAGTTCACGAACAGCGGCGGCGCGAGCAGGCGGTAGCGCGCGGCGCGGCAGGAGCAGCCGCCCTCGAGCGGCGTGAAGCTCGGCATCGTCATCGGCTCGCCGTGCCGGCCTTCTCCGGCGCGCCGATGCGGCGCAGCACCGCGAGGTTGCGTGCCTCGTCGTGCACGATCAGCTCGAAGTGGCCGCGCATCGCCGGCGCATCGGCCCAAGCCGCGATGCCCGCCCAGTCGGCGAGGTACTGGATCTTCGAAGCCACCACGTATTCCTGCGTGCGCCCGGCGAGCCGCGCCGCCAGCGCTTCCGGGTTCACCTTGCCATCGAGGTTGATCGTGCGGTCGTGGAAGAAGCCGAGCGTTCCCGTCTGCACGGCGCCGACCCATACGTCGTCCGGCACGTGCCCTTCGACCCACGTAACGACTTGGCGGTGTTGATGCGGTAGCGCGCCGCGGTAGTCGCGCACGTGCAGCGCGAGCGCGAGCGCGCAGGCCACGAGGAGCGCCGCGACCGCGAGCGAGCGCCAGCGTGCCGAGCGCGTGGCGCGCTCGCCGAGCCACGCGACGCCGAGGATCGTGGCCGGGATCGAGAGCGGCGTGAAGTAGCGCGCGAGGAAGTAGCCGGCGCCGAACACCACGCCGTAATAGGCGACGAGCAACGCGGCTTGGATCGCGAACAGCGCCGCGACCGCACGCAGCGCAGCGCTCGCGCCGCGCACGAAGCGCGCCATCAGCGCGATCCACACGAGCACCGCAGTGGCGCAGACCGCGATCACGAGCGGCCGATCCTCGAGCGCGCGCGGCACGAGGCCCGTGATCGTGATGAGCTCGAGGAGCTTGGCCGCGACATTGGGAAGATTCTGGGCGAGCTCGACGCCGGATCCCTCCGCGGAGCCGCTGATCGGGACGATGCTGCCGAACTTCCAGTAGTTGTTGAGCATCCACGGCGCGCCCACGATCAGTGCCGTGAAGCCGATGCCGGCGGCTTCGCCGATGCGGCGCCCGAGCACGGCGAGGCCCGCGCGCGCGCTCGACAGCACGCGCAGCGCGCAGATCGCGCCGATCAGGAACACGCTGTCGACGCGGCACCAGAACAGCAGCCCGCACCACAGGCCGAGGCCGAGCGTGCGCGCGGCGCCGAGATCGCGCTCGGGCTGCGCGGCCCAGGCCGCGAAGGCGTTCGCGGTGAGCGCGGTGACGGCGAGCATCAGCCCCGTCTCGAGGCAGTTCATGCTCGCCTGCACGATCTGCGGGGCGGCGAACCAGAGCGCGCCAGCGAGCAGCGCGTGCGCCTGTGCGTTGGGGCGGCCGGCGAGGATGCGTTGCGCGAGGCGGAACACCGCAAAGCCGCCGACCGCGGCGAGCGCGGTCGAGAGCAGCAGCACGAGCCGCACGCCGGCAGCCTTGTCGCCTCCCACGAGCGCGAAGCACGCGGCCCACAGGAAGGTCGCGAGCGGCTGCACGCCGTTGGTCGGCAGCGTGCCCTCCGCGGTGCTCATGCCGAGCCCGAGCGCGAGGTTGCGCGCGACGGTCAGCATCAAGTAGCCGTCCTCGGTCGGCCAGTGCTGGAAGAGGCGCTCGTCGCCCGTGAGCACGTCGACGAGGCGCACGCCGAAGCCGAGCGCCGTGAGCGCGAACGCAGCGCCGCGCATCAGCGCGCCCGCGCGTTGCTCGGGAGCGGGAATCGTCTGCGCCATGCCGGGCTCCGCGGGCATTAGGTCTTCAGCCGCTTGAACACGCGCTCGGGGATCGCGCGCAGGATCAGCAAGATGAAGCGCCAGTAGAAGGGCGTGTAGAGCACGTCGACGCGGCGCTCGAGCGCGCGCGCGATGTCGCGGGCCACGCGCTCCGGCGAGGCGACGAGCGGCGAGCCGGCGTTCACGAGCCCCCAAGTCATGCCCGTGTCGACGAAGCCGGGCTTCACCGTCAGCACGTGCACCCCGCTCGGGGCGAGGCGATTGCGCAGGCCCTGCAGATACGCACTGAGCGCCGCCTTGGTGGAGCCGTAGAGGTAGTTGCTCTGGCGGCCGCGATCGCCCGCGACCGAGGAAACCGCGCACAGCACGCCGCGCCCGCGCGCCACGAAGCGCGGGGCCGCGAGCTCGAGCAACGAGACGCACGCCGCGTAGTTCAGCTCGATCATGCGCCGCACTTCGGAGAAGTCGCGCTGCGCGGCGAGCTGATCGGCCATCGCGCCGTGGCAGAGCGCGATCACGTCGAGGTCGCCGCAAGCCTCGAGCCAGCGCGCGTGCGCCGCGATGTCGCCGACGTCGAACGCCACCACCTCCGCGCTCACGCCGTGGCGCAGCGCGAGGTCGCTCGCGAGGCGTTGCAGCTCCCCGTGGTCGCGCGCCGCGAGCACGAGCGCGTAGCCGCGGCGCGCGAGCTCGCTCGCGAGCGCGCGGCCGATGCCCGCGCTCGCGCCCACGATCAGCGCGCGCTGCGCCGGTGCGCTCATCGCGCGTCCGCCAGGCCGACGCGGCGCGCGAGCGACGACGAGAAGCGCTGCTCGGGATCGAGCTGCGCCTTGAGTGCGCGGAAGCGCGCCGCTTCGGGATACATCGCGGCGAAGGTCTCGCGGTCGAGTAGCGCGTCCTTCGCGAGATAGACGCGGCCGCCGTGGGCGAGCACGATGCGATCGAGCGCGCGCGCCAGCGCCACCAAGCGCTCGCCGCATTGCGCGAAGTCGAGGGTCAGCGTGTAACCGGGGCGCGGGAACGACAGGATCGCCTCGTTTCCCGCGCCGAACTTTTTGAGCACCGTGAGAAACGAGCCGAGGCCCGAGGCGGCGCAGCATTCGAGCACGCGCACGAGCGCCTCGCGCCCGGATTCGAGCGGAACCACGAGCTGGTACTGCACGAAGCCGCGCGGCCCCCAGATGCGGTTCCAGCCGTGCGCGACGTCGAGCGGATAGAAGTGCGAGTCGTAGTGCTGCGCGAAGCCGAGCCGCGTCGGATGCGCGGCGTAGTACGCGACGTTGAAGGCGCCCATGCTGAGCCGGTTGAGCGTGAAGTTCGGGAAGTCGATCGGCACGCTCGGCAGCCGCTGCCGGTGGACGCGCAGCGGCGCGCCGCGCAGCTTCGCGGGGAGCTCGGCGCGCGCGAGCCAGTTGCCGCGGAACAGCACGCAGCGGCCGAGCGAGCGGCCCGTCGCCAGGCAGTCGATCCAGGCCGAGGAGAACTGCATCGCGTCGTCGCCGCTCGCGAAGCGCTCGAGCGTCTCGTCGAGATCGCGCGTGCGCTCTTGGTCGACGCGCAGGTACGCGCTCTCGATCGGGCGCAGGCGCAGGCGCGCGCTCAAGATGATGCCCGTGAGGCCCATGCCGCCGACCGTCGCGAGGAACGCCTCGCGATTCTCGGCGCGCGAGCAGTCGAGGATCTCGCCCGCGGCGGTGAGCAGGCGCAGCGATTCGAGCGCGGAGAAGAGCGAGCCGTCGCGGTGATGATTCTTGCCGTGCACGTCCGCGGCGATCGCGCCGCCGAGCGTCACGAACTTCGTGCCCGGTGTGACGGGCAGGAAGAAGCCGCGCGGCACGAACACGCGCAGCAGCTCGGCGAGCGAGATGCCCGCCTCGGCTTCGAGCGCACCCGAGGCTGCGTCGAAGGCGAGCAGGCGATCGAAGCGCGTGTGCAGCAGCACCGCGCCGTTCTTGTTACTGGCCGCGTCGCCGTAGGCGCGGCCGAGGCCGCGCGAGATCACGCCACGCGCGCTCTCCGCGCTGCGCACGATCTCCGCGAGCTCGCTCCAACGCTCAGGCCGGTGCAGCTGCGCGGGCTCGACGGGGAAGCGCCCCCAGCCGCTCACGGCGGCCGCCACGCTACGCATCGCGGCGCGCCCCTCGCGTCTTTGCGTTCGCGCTGGCTCGGCTCATCGGGGAAACACTGCTCCAGTTGGCGCTCGCCGCGCGACGCGGACTCAACGGCTCTCGGCGCGCGCCGCTTGAAGCCTTCTCGCGCGGCCTCACGCGCTGGCAACGAGCCTCAAGCGAGCGGCAACGCGCGCCGATTCTCGCTGACGCGTCCGCTGGTTGTGGCGCGTGCGCGCAGCGAGGTGACGCATGGGGGCGTGGAAGCGGGCAGGGCTCGCCGCAATCGCGAGCGCCCTGCTGGCCGCTCCCCTCGCGCTGCCCGCCGTGCGGGAGCTCGAGCACGCGAGCGTCGCGCTTCCCACCCACTTCGCGCGGCCGAGCGATCCCGCGTTCGAGACCCGCGTGCTGCGCGACGCGCTGGCGATCTCGGGGACGGCTTTGCACGTGCAGCAGAGGGCCGCGCCTGCCGCGCTCGCCGCGGCCGCCGCCGAAGCGCTGCGGCCCGCGTGGCGCGCATCCACGATTGCCGCGACCTCTCCGATTGCGCTCCCCGAGCCCGCGCTCGCCCCGTTCGCGATCGGGTTCGCGGGCGCTCGCGTCGCGCGGGCTTGCCGCCGCCGCGCGCGCTGAAGTACGCAGCGGCGATGTCGTGGCTCCCGGCTGGCGTCGCGCCGTATCTGGCGCCCTACGCGGCGTTCCTCGCGCTCGTCGAGCTGAGCCGACTTCTGCCGGGCGCTGCGCTCGTGCTCTTCCCGCTGCGCGTGCTGGCGCCCGCTGCGCTGCTCGCGTGGTTCTGGCGGCGCCGCGCGTATTCCGAGCTGCGCGGCTATCGGCTCGGCGCGGGCACGCTCGCCGACGTGCTTGCCGGCCTCG
>DATBRS010000239.1:0-6943 GCA_036560185.1 Myxococcota bacterium | reverse complement strand
GCGGGCGCGCGGCCCTGCACCAGCTCGAACACGCCGGGCGGCAGGCCCGCGTCGCGCCAGGCACGCTGCATCCACTCGCCGACGGCGGGCGCGAGGTCGCTCGGCTTGAACACGACGCAGTTGCCCGTCGCGAGCGCCGGCACGATGTGCCCGTTCGGGAGGTGCGCGGGGAAGTTGAACGGCCCGAGCACCGCGAGCACGCCGCGCGGGTGATAGACGGCGCGCGCCGCCGTGCCGGCCTCGATCGGCGCGACGAAGCGCATGCCCTCGTCGAGTGTGACGTCCACCTTCGCGCCGATCAGCGCCGCCTCGCCGCGCGCATCCCAGAGCGCTTTACCCACCTCGCGCGCGATCAGCCGCGCGAGCTCCTCTTGCCGCGCGTTCGCGAGATCGCGAAAGCGCCGCAGCACCGCGGCGCGGCCCTCGAAGCCGGCGTCGCGCCACGCGGGGAACGCGCGCCGCGCGCGCTCGACCGCCTCGTCGATCGAGAGCGCGTCCCAGATCGGGAAGCGCCCGATCTCGTCGCTCGGATCGGCAGGAGAGACGCTGCGCAGGATCTCGGCCACGCGGGCCTCCTCGCGTCCTCGGGCTACGGGATCGGGGTCACGCTGACGCGGTCGCCGCTCTTCACCGCGAGCGCCTCGCGCACGTCGCCGGAGACGAGCGGCGCGCCCTCGGCGTCGAGCGGCACCACCGTCGCTCGGAAGCGCCCGCCGCTCTCGGTCGAGAGCAGCGCGAGCTTCTCGTTCTTCGTGCCCTGCGAGCCGCGCGGTATGCCCGGCAGCACCAGCTCGCGCCGCTCGCGCACGGGAACGATGGCGTCGCGCGCGGCACCGTAGTAGGGGCCGCCATCGAACGGGTCGACCTGGTTCATCAGCGAGAAGCCGATCTTCTCGAGGATCGCGACCGCGGCCTTCGCGGTGTCGTTCGGCTGGCCGATCATCTTCTGGACCTCGTCCGGGAAGAGCGCGACGTAGACGGGATCGACCGGGAACAAGTCTGCGATGAACTGCTTCGTCTTGGCGGAGAGATGGTCCGCGGTGCGGTAGTCGAGGCCGGTGAACTTCGCGCCGAACGCGTCCCACAGCCGGTTCTTTCCGGGTGCGTCGAAGCGCGAGAGCATCTCCGCGATCACCTGCTTCTCGAAGCGGCGCGGATGCGCGGCGATGTAGGCGAAGCGCACGATCGAGAGCGCCTTGCCGCACTTGCGCGCGTGTTGGCGGTAGGCGGGGTCGATGATCAGGCCGCCGATCTCGGTGGGGCCGTCGGTGGTCGACTGCAGCCGCAGCTTCTTGTGCAGGAAGCGCTTGTCCAGCTCGGGGCTGCGGCGCTCCTCGGTCGAGACGTCGAGCCAATAATAAGGCCGCCCCGGCCGGCCGTGCTTCGCCATGATCAGCGAGGTGCCGATCGTCTTCTTCGCCTCGGCGTCCTCGAGCGCGAACATGTAGATCGCCTCGCGCCAGTCGAGCGAATCCTCGCCGCGCGCGGAGCGGAAGGAGCGGCCGGAGAGCGCGATGCGCTCGACCAGGAACTCCGAATCCGCGGGCAGGTTCATCGAGTCGAGCATCTTCGCGAGCCCGACCAGGTCGTCGAGATCGCCCTCGTTCACGGGCCGGAGAATCAACATGCGAGCCCCTTCTCGGCAGCGACGCGCTGGAGCGCCTTCTCGAGCGCGGCGAAGCCGGCGTCGAGCTCCTCGTCGGTCACGTTCACCGGCAGCAGCATGCGGATCTTCATCGGGTCCTTGCCCGCGCCGAACACGAGCACGCCCTCTTCGAACGCGGCCTTGATGATCGCGTTGGTGGTCGCGGGGGCGCCGTCGAACGGGACGAACGCCTGCATCGCGCCGATGCCGCTGCGCGCGCCGATCGCGCGCGGCATGCGCAGCGCGATCGCGTCGAAGCGTGCGGCGACGCGGCGCGCGATGCCGGCCACGCGGCCGTTCGCGCCGAGGTAGCCCTCGGCCGCGAGCTTCTCGATGATGCGCGCGCCGACCGCGAGGCCGACGGTCGCGCCGGCATAAGTTCCCGCGACCAGGCCTTCGCGCGGGTTGTACTCCTTCGTGTAGAGCACCGCGCTGCCCTGCAGGATCTTCCCGACCGTCACCAGGTCGACGTAGTCGCCGAGCCCGAGAGTCTGATGCGCGAACAGCTCGCCCGTGCGCGCGTAGGTCTGCACCTCGTCGACCCACACCGCGATCTTCGCCTCGCGGCAGCGCTCCATCAGCGCCATGAAGAACTCGCGCGGCGCGGTGTTGAAGCCGCCCTCGCCCTGCACCAGCTCGAACAGCATGCCGGCGATCTGGCCGGGGTAGCGCTTGATGTGCGTGTCGAGCGCGGCGAGCGAGCGCTGCGTGCCGCCCTCGATGCGCGGGTCGAAGAACGGCACGTAGAGCACGTTGCCGCGCAGCGGCAGGCCCTCGCGGAAGCTCGGCTTGTCGGTCACCTCGGCCATGGTCGTGGTGCGGCCGGCGAAGGAGTTCTCGAAGGCGACGATGAACTGCGCTGGGTGGTGCTTCTGCCAGATCATCTTGATCGCGTTCTCGTTCGCCATTGCGCCCGAGACGGAGAGCCAGGCGTGCGCGAGCCGCGGTGACGCGTGGCTCAATAACAAGCGCGAGAGCTTCGACTGCTCGAGGCCGGGCGCGAGGTTGCCCTGGAAGACGACGTCGCGAGCCGCCGCGATCACGGCGGTCTCGAGCAGGTCGCGCTCGCTGTGCCCGAACGCGTAGACGCCGATGCCGCCGATGAAGTCGAGGATCGTGCGCCCGTCCGCGAGCCGCAGGCGCGCGCCCTCGCCGAGGCCGCTGATCACGATCGGCAGGAACAGCGGGCGGCCGCGCAGCTCGGCGATCTCCTGCATCGCCTGCGCGTAGCCCTCCGCCGAGAGCGGGGCCTCGGCGACCGCTCGCTGCACGGCCTCGACCAGCGCGCGCGCGGCGGCGCGAACGGCGGCGGTGCTCGAGACGGCGGAGAGCGGGTCGGCGACGGGCTTCGACATGGCGCGGGAACTTATCGGCGGAATCGGCTGCCGCTTGGGGCTGGAGCGGGCCGAAACGGGCGCTTCCGCCCCGCGCGCCGGCCGCGGTCCACGGCCATCGCAGCAGTATTTTTATGGGGTTGAACCACCGGCACGCTCCGCCGATACCCTCCGCCATGTCCGCAGAGCTGAAGACCCCCCGGCGCCACCGCGAGACGCTGCGAGACGAGCGCACGCGGCACCGCGCGCGCAAGCAGGCGCTGCAGGCGACGGTTCCGTACCTCGCCGTGGTGCGCGCGCCGCGCCATCCGCACGTGGGCCGCGAGATGAGCAGCCAGTTCTCGGTCGCCACCTACAACGTGCACCGCTGGTCGGGCATCAACGGCGCGAGCACGCCGGACGCCGCGCGCGCCGGCTTCGTGATCTCCGAGCTCGGCGCCGACGTGATCGCGCTGCAAGAAGTTCTCAGGCCCTTCGACAGTGAGGATCCGCTCGAGCGCATCGCGGACGCGCTGCACCTGCACGTCGCCTTCGCGACCTCGCGCGTGCATCGCCTCGGCGAGCTCGGCAACGCGATTCTGTCGCGCTGGCCGATCACCAGCGTGTTCACGCTCGACCTCACGTTCTCGAACGTGGAGCGCCGCTCGGCGGTCGCCGCGCAGTTCACGACCGACGCGGGCCCGGTCGCGATCGTGGCCACGCATCTCGCGCTCGTCGACCGCACGCGCCAGCAACAAGTCGAGCAGCTGCTCGGGCACCCGCGGCTGCAAGGGCCGGTGGTGCTGCTGGGCGACATGAATGCCTGGCGCCGCTGCCGGGCGACGCGCGCGCTCGACGAGGAGCTCGGCGGGGGGCAGAAGTTCCCGCGCACGTTCCCCGCGGCGCGCCCGCTGCTCGCGCTCGATCGCATCTACGCGCGCGGCGCGAACGTCAGCGACGTGGCCGCCCACAAGACGCCCGCGGCGAAGCGCGCGTCGGATCATCTGCCCGTGGTCGCGCGCGTGAAGATCGGCGAGTAGCCGGCCCCTTCGCGCGCCCTGCGCGCCCGCGGCTATCGTCGCCGCGTGCTTCGCGCCGCACTCACGATCGCCGTGGCCCTGTCGCTCGCCTGCGCGACCGTCGACGCCACGCGCCTCTTCCGCTCGGGCACCGCGGCCCTCGATCGCGGGGACGCGCAGCGCGCCGTCGCGGATCTGGAGGCCGCGGCGCGGCTGCTGCCGGAATCCTCCGCCGTGCAGAACCACCTCGGCCTCGCGTACGCGGCGGCCGCGCGCGACGAGGACGCGCTGCGCGCGTTCGAGCGCGCCGTCGCCATCGATTGCGAAAACCAGGCCGCGCAGACCAATCTCGCCCGGGCGCGCGCGCGCGCGCACGCCGGCAGCTAGGGGCACGCGATGTCGAACGAGGTCGAGCAGAAGGCGCTCGCGAGCTATCTCGAGGATCACAACCTCAAACACACCAAACAGCGCGAGGCGATCCTCGACGTGTTCCTCGAGATCAAGGGCCACATCACCGCCGAGTCGCTCTTCAACCGCGTGCGCGAGCTGCATTCGAGCATCGGCTTCACGACCGTGTATCGCACGATGAAGCTGCTGTGCGACGCGGGGCTCGCGATCGAGCGTCACTTCGACGACGGCGTCGCGCGCTACGAGATCGAGCACGAGCACCACGATCACCTCGTGTGCACGCGCTGCGGCAAGATCGTCGAGTTCGAGTGCGCGATGATCGAGCAGGCGCAGGAAGAGATCGGCCAGCGCTACGGCTTCCGCCTGCTCCGCCACCGCCACGAGCTCTACGGCCACTGCCCGGACTGCCAGAAGCGCGACCGGCCGACGCGCTAGCGGGCGGCGCCGCTGGCTCGCAGCGGCGCGAGCCGCCATTCAGTTCGGAGCGCGTGACGCCGATGCTTGCGGCATGGCGCGTCCGAAGTTCCTCGAGTGCCCGATCTGCGAGACCGACGTCGCGCTCGAAAACGCGAAGCCCGGCGACGAGGTCTTCTGCGGCTACTGCGGCGCCCCGATCACGATCGCGAAGATCACGGACAACGACGAAATCGAGATCGAGGAGTACTAGGAGCGCGGCAGCCGGTCGCGCAGCTCCGCGAGTCGCGGCGCCGCCGCGTCGCGCTGCGAGAGCGTGGGCACGAGCACCGGCCACGCGATCGCGAGCTCGGGGTCGTTCCACGCGATCGCGATCTCGCTCTGCGGGCGATACGCCTCGGTCACCTTGTATTCGACCTCGGCGTTCTCGCTGATCACGAGAAAGCCGTGCGCGAAGTTCGGCGGGATCCAGAGCTGCCGGAAGTTGGTGGCAGTGAGCGGCGTCGCGAAGTGCTTGCCGAAGCTGGGTGAGCCGACGCGGATGTCGACCGCGACATCGAGGATCTCGCCCGCGATGCAGCGCACGAGCTTGCCCTGCGCGGGAGCGAGCTGTGCGTGTAGGCCGCGCAGCGTGCCGAGCCGCGAGCGCGAGTGGTTGTCCTGCACGAACGGAGCGCTGATGCCGTGCTCGGCGTAGCGCTCGGCCCGATAGGTCTCCAGGAAGAAGCCGCGTTCGTCTTGGTGGACGAAGGGTTCGATCAGCAGGACGCCGGGGAGAGTGGTTCGGTGGACCTTCATTGCGGAGGACTCGATCGGTGGGACCGGAGGTCGCCGCCGCGTCCGCGCCTTGCGGCGGCCCGGGGGCTGCGGAGCGCAATGGCTCGCTCGGCCCGCCTTGGGAGACGCGGCTGCGCGGACTGGCCGCGATGCGCGGCGCTTCGCGCGCCCATGCTCGCGGGGCCTCGCTGCGCTTGATTTGTGCTCCGCAGCCCCCGACCCGCCGCAAGGCGCTCGGTGTGGCCGGAGGTGCCGAGCGCGGGGATGCGGGAGGGCGCTGCCGTCGCGGCTTCGAGCCGCGACGGCGGCGTTGCGCGCTTGGTTGCTCCATCGGGCGCCGAGAAGGGGGCGCGGCGTCGCGCGGGACACGCCGTCATCGCGGTTCGTGCGCGATGCGCGTGAGGTAGGCGCCGTAGGCGTTGTTCTTCATTTCGGCACCGAGGCGCAGTAGCTGCTCGGTGTCGATCATGCCCATGCGCCACGCGATCTCTTCGATGCACGAGACCATCAGGCCTTGGCGCTCCTGCACTGCTTGGATGTATTGGCCCGCTTGCAGCAGCGACTCGTGAGTGCCCGTGTCGAGCCACGCGAAGCCGCGGCCGAGCAGCTCGACGCGCAGCGCGCCGCGCGCGAGGTAGGCGAGGTTCACGTCGGTGATCTCGAGCTCGCCGCGCGGAGACGGCTTCAGCGCGGCGGCCACCTCGGAGACGTCGCGGTCGTAGAAGTAGAGGCCCGTCACCGCCCAGTGCGACTTGGGGTGCTTCGGCTTCTCCTCGATCGAGAGCGCGCGTTGCTGGGCGTCGAGCTCGACGACGCCGTAGCGCTCGGGATCGCGCACCCAATAACCGAACACGGTGCCGCCGGCCTCGCGCTCGCTCGCGGCACGCAGCGCCTCGGAGAGGCCGTGGCCGTAGAAGAGATTGTCGCCGAGCACGAGCGCCGCGGGAGCGCCGGCGAGAAACGCGCGCCCGATCAGGAACGCCTGCGCGATGCCGTCGGGTCTCGGCTGTGCGGCGTACGAGATCGACATGCCCACACGCGAGCCGTCGCCGAGCAGCCGCTGAAAGCTCGCCTGGTCCTCGGGCGTCGTAATCACCAGCACGTCGCGAATGCCCGCGAGCATCAGCACCGACAGCGGGTAGTAGACCATCGGCTTGTCGTAGACCGGCAGCAGCTGCTTCGAAACGCCGCGCGTGATCGGGTAGAGCCGCGTGCCGGTGCCGCCGGCGAGCAGGATTCCCTTGCGGGTCACCGCGCGACCCCACATGCACGCGCAGAACCTACGAGGCCACGAACACTTCTCGCACCCCGCGATGCGCGATTCCGTTCGCCACGAGCGCCTTGCGGCGGGCCGGGGGCGGCGGAGC
>DATBRS010000238.1:0-2934 GCA_036560185.1 Myxococcota bacterium | reverse complement strand
TCCGGATCACGTAGTCGAGCAAGACGCCGCTGATCGCCACGCCGAGCCCCGTCGTCACCTTGCCGGCGAACGAGAGCACCGCGGAGAACACGCCCTCCTGCCGCAGACCCACGAGCAGCTCTTGCTCGTCGAGCGTGTCCGCGATCATTGAGGCGAACATGATGCCGGCGATCGTGTCGGTCGCGACGCGCGCCGAGGCGCCCGCGATCAAGATCGCGATCAACCACGGCTCGCCGTTCTCGGGCAGCACGTGCGCGAAGCGCAGCCCGACCAGGGCGAAGCCGTTCGCGAGGCTGCACAGCGCGCACGCGACCAGCAGCTCGCGCTTCTCGAAGCGCGCCTGGAGCGGGCGGATCGCGACGAATGCGATGCCCGAGCCCGCGACCGCGAAGGCGAACCAGCTCAGGTTCTCCGGACGCAGGCCCCAGAAGTACGTCAGCGCGTAGATGTCGAGCGCCGAGCTGGTGCCGGCGATGGCGGCGGTCGCCAGAATCGCCACGACCAGCAGTACGAAGTCGCGGTTCCTCGCGCACAGCGCGAGACCGCGCAGGAATCCCTGCCACGAGGGGCGCGGCGCGCCGTCCGCCGGCTGGAGGAGAAAGGGAACCTCGCGGCGCGTGAGATGAGTCGTCGAGAACGCGGTGAGCGCGACCACGGCGCCGAGCAAGGGCGCGAACAGCGCATAGCCGTGCGGGTTGAGATGGCCCGGATCGAACTCCGGCGTGCTCGGGAACACGAACGTCCACACCACGAGCGCGAACGCGATGCCGCCGCCCCAACCCACCACGTAGCGCCACATCACGATCGCGCTGCGCTCCGCGTAGTCGTCCGAGAACTCCACGTAGATCGCGTTCCACGGCACCGAGAAGAGGGACATCGCGAGGCGCGTGGCGATCGTGCTGCAAAGCAGCCACGCGAACAGCCCGTCGTGCGAGAGGCTCCCGGGCGGCGAGAACGTGAGCGCGATCGAGATGCCGAGCGGAACGACCGCGGCGTACATCAACGGATGACGGCGCCCGAGCGGGCTGCGCAGGCCGTCCGAGAGCGAGCCCACGAGCGGATCCGCGAGCGCGTCGATCACCAGCGCGATCATCAGCGCCACCGAAGCGCGTGTGGCCGGCATGCCGAGCACTTGGTTGTAGTAGAAGAGCAGCAGCGTGCTGAAGGCGAAGTTCAGGCACGTCTCGGGCAGCGCCCCAATACCCTGATAGATCTGCGTCGAGAGCGGCAGCGGCCCGCTGCGCGTGCGCGCGCGCTGATAGCTCGGCGGCGGAGAATTCACGCGCGGAGTTCGGCGCAGAGCGAGCGGGCGGGCAGCGGCAGCATCGCGCACACGGTAGGCCGGAATCTCGACGGCCGGAGGGCCGCGAGCGAACTCTCGCGATGCGCGAGCCTCAGCGCATTCCCGCGAGCAGCCCCTTCAGGTTCGCGCTCATGATCTTCTCCTGATCCTGTGCCGCGAATCCCGTGAGCTCCGGCAAGAAATCGAGCGGCCGAGCGAGGCCTTCCGGGTGCGGGTAGTCGCTGCCGAACAAAACCTGCGAGACGCCGATCTTCTCGGCGAGCTCGGCGATCGGCTCTTCGTAGAACGGCGCCACGAAGACGTGCTCGCGCAGCGTCTCGTGCGGATGGCGCGCGAACTGCTTGGGCATCTGGCCGTGGGCGTGCGCGAGCGCGTCGAGCAGCGGAAACATCCACTTCGAGCCGTTCTCGATGCTGGCGACGCGCACGCGCGGATGGCGGTCGAAGACGCCATGGCAGATCAGTGCCGCCAGCGAATCGCTGATCGCGCGGCCGCCGAGGCCGAGCACGCTCTTGAACGGATCGGGCTTGAAGGGCAGGAATTCGCCGCCGCCCTGCCACATGCGCGCGAAGCGGTCGTAGCCGGAGTCGCTGGCGTGCATCGAGACGAAAATGCCCGCCTCGGCGACGCGCGCCCAGAACGGATCGAACTCCGCGAAGCCGAAGGACTTGCTGCCGCGATAGCCCGGCACCGGCGCGGGCCGCAGGCCGACGCTGCGCGCTCCGCGCTCGAGGCACCACTCGAGCTCGCGCACGGCCGCGTCCACATCCATTAGGGTGACGAACGGCACGGCGAAGATGCGGCCCTCGCGCGCGAAGCCCCAGCTCTCGTGCATCCAGACGTTGAGCGAGTGCAGCACCGCGCCCATCACCTCGTGGTCGTAGTTCATGCGCTCTTCGACGGCGCTCGCGAGCGTCGGGAAGATCAGCGTGGCGTGGACGCCCTGCTCGTCCATCAGCTTCAAGCGATCGGCGCCGTTGCGATACGCCGGCGGACACGCGATCGGCTTGCCCGAGAGCTCGCGCAGCGAGAGGCCCTCGCGGTTCGTCGCGCGGTACCACTTCTCGTGGGCGCCCGGCGCAGCCAGTACGTCGAAGGTCGGGTTCGGGATGTACTCGCTGATCTGCCCGCCGATCGCGAGCTTCTTGCGCCCGTTCACCTCGACGTACTGGAACTCGCCGCGCCACTTCTTCGGCAGATGCGCGGTGATCGCCTCTTCGGGCTCGTAGAGATGATTGTCGGCGTCGTAGACCGGATAGCCGAGCGGGTTCGCCATGGCGGCGCCTCCCTGCGCGAGTGCGAGGGGCAGTCTACGACGACTTCGCTCGGGAGTGCGCGCCATGCCGCGCGGCGGTCAGGCGGGCTCGGGATCCGCGACGGCGGTGTAGAGCAGCGAGAGCGTCGAGAGCCCCGCGACCGCGACCAGTAGGTTCGCGAAGGGCAGCACCCAGCCCGCGAGCGACATCTCGGACACGACGCCCGGCCCGTACTTCGCGAGCGCGAACGGCGCGACGACGAGCACGAGCGGCGCGACGCGCCAGCCGCGCGCGAGCGCGATCAGCGCGAGGGCTCCGTGAATCAGCAGCAGCGAGGACATGGCCAGCTCCAGGTTGGGTTGCGAGGGAGTGGCC
>DATBRS010000237.1:0-65618 GCA_036560185.1 Myxococcota bacterium | reverse complement strand
GAGGCCGTGCTGCGCGAGCCGGGCGTGCAGACCGCGAGCCTCGAGGAGGCGCTCGCGTACTTCGCGAAGCGGGATTGAGGCGGCGTCGGGGCGGGCGCGCTGATCAGCGCTTCGCGGCCCCACCCGAATCGCGCGAATCCTCGGCGATCGCGCGCATCTCGCGATGCAGCGTCTCGCGCTCGGCCTTGAGCCGCGCGGCCTCGCCGGGCTTCAGCTTCACCGTCGCCCACGCGCGCGCGTGCTCCCAGAAGCGCTCGTAGCGCTCGTGAAAGAGCATCGCGAACCACGCTGCGAGCGGACCCAACAACGCCGTCGCCACGCCGGCTCCCGCGCCGAGAGCGCCGCCCGCGAGCAGCGCCCAGATCAGCCACGTGATCGGATAGAGGAAGAAGCCGCCGACCAGCTTGATGGTCGCGGGCAGGTTCTCGCCCGGCGAGAGGCGTGCGCCCGCCCAGATCAGGCGGTAGGGCACCCAGTTCATCACGCTGCCGACGGCCGCTATCGGCAGCCAGAAGAGCAGCAGCGTCGCGCTGCCGATGCCGTACGCGATCACTTCCGTGCGCGGGTAGCGCGCGGCGACGTGCTCGTCGCGCAGGCGCTGCGCCTCGAGCCGCTGCGCGTACTGCTCGACGCGCGCGCTCAGCGCCGCGACGCGCTGCGGGTAGCGGGTGCGCGCTCGCTCGTAGAGCCGCAGCGCGGTCTGGCGCAGGCGAAACGCTTCTTCGAGCGCCATGCGCGCGGGTAGCTCGCGCTCGCGCGCCTCCCAGAGCGCCGCCGCACGCTCGATGATCGGTACGTCGTCGCGTGACGGGTAGTTGAGCGTCACGCGCTCGAGCGCGCCCTTCACCGCGTCGGTGAGGCCGCGCACCGCGCCCGCCTCGTCGCCCGCTTGCTGCATCACGAACGGCGCCGGATCGAGCGGCGCGCCGATCGTGACGAGCGCGCGCGAGCGGAACTTGCCCTTCTGCTCGAAGGTGAGCCCGACCGGCACGATCCAGCTGTTGCGGACGCCGAACTGCTTCGCCGCTCCGAGCACGATGCGCGCCGCGCCGGTCTTGAGGCGCGCGAGGTGCGGCGCGTCGTGGCTGATGCCTTCGGGGAAGAGCGCGATCGCGCCGCCCGCGGCGAGCACGTCCCAGCAGCGCGCGAAAGTCTCGTCGTTCTTCGACATGTCCGCGCCGTCCTGGGCGCGGTGCACGGGGATCACCGCGGCGAGCTCGAGCAACAGCCGCGTCGGCAGCACGTCCCAGAGCGTGGCCTTCGCGAGGAAGCGCGCGTGCACGCCGGTCGTGCCGAGCACGAGGATCGGGTCGACGAGGCTGTTGTGATGGTTCGCGACCAGCACCAGCGGAACGCCGCGCGGAACGTTCTCCGCCCCCGTCACCTCGATGCTGCGGAAGAACGTGAAGCAAGCTGCCTTCGCGAGGCTCTCGACGAACAAGTCGAGCTGAGGTCGCAGCATTCCGTCTCACCCGCAAAGTGGCTCGGCCGCGGCGCGACACGCCGCCGGCCGCAGCCACTCTACTCCGCGCGGCGGCACGACGATGCGGGAGGGTCCGCACCCACGGCAGGGTTTCTCGCTATCCAAGGCCAACACGAGGGAACACTCTTCATGAGCCTCTTCGACGACGGCGAGCGCAGGATCGCCGAGGCGCTCTCGAAGTTGACCCACGTGAATCCGTTCGTGCCGGAGCGGATCGCGCACGAGCGCGAAGTGCTGGGCGACGGCTTCGTCGCGGGCCGCGTGGTGTGGAACGTCGACGCCGATCTCGACGGCGTGAACCCGAACTTGTTGCGGCTCGAGGCCGCGGCGCGAGAGCTGCGCGAGCGCGCCCGCGATCGAATCGTGCGCGGCATCAAGCCGGCCGCCGACGAGGCCGCGCTGTACGAGGACGTCGTCCTCTACAGCGTCTACTCGCGCTACGAGCGCGACTGGCGCGCGACGCTCGACCGCGACACGGAGCGGCCGCGGCCCGTCGCCTGCTGGGACGACTTCGCCGAGGAGATCCAGCGCGACCTGGCGCTGCCGGGTCTGGCGCGGCCGGACGCCGCGTTCCTGTTCGCGTACGGCTACCAGACGCGGCGCGCCTTCCACTTCGTGTTCCGGCACTTGTACGGCGCCTCGCTGCCGGCCGCGAAGCTGCGCGCCGACGCCTGGCAGTCGATCTTCACGCGCGATCGGCGCCGCTATCGCCGCGCACTGGTCGGGCACATGCACGACGTCCCGACGCTGATCCTCGGGCCTTCCGGCACGGGCAAGGAGCTGGTCGCGCGCGCGATCGGCCAGTCGCAGTTCATCCCCTTCGAACCCGAGGCGAAGGCGTTCGCGCACGCACCCGAGAAGCGCTTCTTCGCGCTGAACCTGTCGGCGCTCACGCCGACGCTGATCGAGTCGGAGCTGTTCGGGCATCGCCGCGGCGCCTTCACCGGCGCCGTCGACGACCGCGAGGGCTGGCTCGAAGCGTGCGGACGCGGCGGCGCCGTTTTCCTCGACGAGATCGGCGAGGTCTCGCCCGAGATCCAGGTGAAGCTGTTACGGGTGCTGCAGACGCGCGCCTTCGAGCGGCTCGGCGAGACACGCGCGCGGCGCTTCGATGGCAAGATCATCGCCGCCACCAACCGCGACCTCGCGGCCGAGCTCGCCGCGGGCCGCTTCCGCGAGGACTTCTACTACCGGCTGTGCGCCGATCTGGTCGCCACGCCGACCCTGCGCGCGCAGCTCGACGATCACCCCGACGACCTGCGCAACTTCGTGATCGTGATCGCGCGCCGGCTGTTCGGTGACGACGAGGGCGACGCGATCGCGCGCGAGGTGCACGCCTTCATCGAGTCGAACCTGCCGCGCGACTACGCGTGGCCCGGCAACGTGCGGGAGCTCGAGCAGTGCGTGCGCAACGTCGTGATCCGCGGCGGCTACACGCCCGCGTCGCCCGCCGTACGCGCGAGCACCCTGCCCACACACGGCCCCACCGCCGAGTTATTGGGCGAGGTCGCGCGCGGCGGCATCGACGCCGACGCGCTGCTCTCGCGCTACGCCACGCTCGTGTACCACCAAGCCGGCTCGTACGAGGAGACCGCGCGCCGCATCGGCATCGACCGCCGCACCGTGCGCTCGCGGATCGATGCCGAGTTCCTGGCGCGCCTGAAGCGCGAGGGCGAGAACGACGCGTAGCGTTTGCTGCCCGCCGTCGACTCAGGCGCCGCCGAACAGCGACAGCTGATCCGCCACGCCCGGCCGCCGGAACGCCGCGGTCGACAGCTCCGCGCTGCGGCGCGCGAGCCGCGCGCGCCGCAGGCCCAGCTCGAAGAGCGCCTGGATCTGCTCCGCGAACTCGCCGCTGCCGCGCTGTCGATGGGCGAAGCGCGCGTCGTAGAGCGCCCCGCCGTGGAGCGCGCGCAGGCGGTTCAGCACCTTCTCGCGGCGCTCCGGGTAGTGCTGCGCGAGCCAGTCCGAGAACAGCTCCTTCACGCCGTGGGGCAGGCGCAGCACGACGAGCCCGGCGCTGCTCGCGCCGGCGTTCGCTGCCGCCTGAAGGATCGCCGGCAGCTCGTGATCTGTTAGGCCGGGAATCACCGGCGCGGTCATCACGCCGACCGGCACGCCGGCGCGCGCGAGCGCGTCGATCGCCGCGAGCCGCTTCGTCGGCGGCGACGCGAGCGGCTCCATCTTGCGCTGCAGCTCCGGGTCGAGCGTCGTGATCGAGAGCATCACCGAGGCCGCGTTCACGCGCGCGAGCTCGGCGAGCAGGTCGAGATCGCGCGTCACCAAGAAGCCCTTGGTCACGATCACGACGGGATTGCGGAACTCGGCCAGCACCTCGAGGCAGCCGCGCGTGATGCGCAGCCTGCGCTCGGCCGGCTGGTACGGATCGGTGACGCCGGAGAGCGCGACGACCTGCGGCTTCCACGCCGGCGACATCAGCTGCTTCCGTAACAGCTCGGCTGCCCGCGGCTTCACCAGGATCTTGGTCTGGAAGTCGAGGCCGGCGGAGTAGCCGAGATACTCGTGGGTGGGGCGCGCGTAACAATAAGTGCAGGCGTGTTGGCAGCCGCGATACGGGTTCACGCTCGCGCGAAAACCCAAGTCCGGGCTGTCGTTGCTGGCGACCACGCTGCGCGAGGGATCCACCAGCAGCTCGGTGCGCGGATCCTCCGGCGGGTCGTCGGGGCTCGCGCCGAAGCCGAGCTCGGGCATGTCCGCGACGTGGACGCGCTCGAAGCGGTTGGGCGGGTTGGCGCGCGGTCCGTTCGGAGCCATGGAGCGAATCTAGGACGAAAATCGCGCTCGGCACAACAGGCAGGGGTGCGGGGGGCCGCGTGTCGGCTCGGCCCTACGCGCCGTCGAGCCAGCGCGCGAGCTGCCCCTTCACGCGCGCGTCGAAGGCGCAGGTGAGCGCGATCTGCTCGAGCGCCTTCTTCACCGCGCGCACCGCGGTCGGCACCGGGTTCTGCTTGAAGAACGCCGCGATGTCACGGCGCGCTTCCCGGGTGGCGAGCGCGGCCGAGGCTTCGATCGGGCGCGCGACCAGTGCGGGCGGGAGCTTCTTGCGCAGCGCGCGGAAGCGCTTCTTGAAGAACTCCCAGGTGGCAGGCGCGGCGCTCGGGTTGCCGAGCATCGCGCCCAGCAGGATGCCCACATCCTGCGCGCTCACTTCGTCCGTGAGGTTCAGCGCGAGCGTGCGCTGCACGAGCTCGCGGGCGCGGAAGTCGCCGAGCGCCATCAGCAGTCGCCGCGCCTCGAGCGGCGTCGTGGCCGCTCTGTGCGCCGCCAGGTAGCGGTCGTAGAGCTGCGCGTCGCCGCAGGAAGCGGCCACGGTCGTCGCGATCGCGGCGAGCTCGGGCTCGACGCTCGCGCGGTCGTTCAGGTACGCGCGCACCAGCTCGCCCGCGCGCGCGCGAACCGCGGCGCTCTCGCCCGTGTCGCCGACGAGCGCGAACAAGACCGCGCGCAGGCGACGCGTGTCGTCGCTCTCCTTCGCGCTCGCGTCGAAGCCGAGCGCGTTCAGGGCCGGCGCGAAGGTTTGCGCGACGCGCCCGCGCAGCCGGCGCTCGGCGTCCGGGCCGAGCGTGCGCCGCGCGGAGCGCGCGCAGGCTTCGAGCGCGGGGCGCAGCGAGGTGAGCACGTCTGGGTCCTGCTCTCCGCCGAGCGCGAACGCGAGGTCGAGGAAGCTCGCGAGCTCGCTGTGTCCGGCGCGCAGCGCCGCCCATTGATGGCCGACCAGGCCCTGCCGCTCGACGCCGCTGAGCTCGCGCAGGTTCTGCGCGAGCGCCGCGAGCTCCTCCTTCGTGTGCAGAGGGCGGAGGAAGCCCGCCTCCTCGGCGTTGCCGTAGAGAAAGCGCGGCGCCTCGCCATCGAGCTCGAATTCGCCGCGCGCTCGGTTCAGCAGCTGGCGCACGCTGCGCGAGCCGACCGCCGTGCCCGCGCGCCCGACCCACGGGATCGGCCAGCGCTTGGTCGCGTCCTTGGCGGGCTTGTCGGCGTTCGGCCGGAAGCGCTCCTGGCGGTAGCGCACGAGCTGCTTCGCGCCGCGCGCCACGCGCTCGATCCGTAGCAACGGGAAGCCCGGCTGCTCGATCCACGCGCGCATGATCGGCGCGACGTCTTGGCCCGAGGCGTCGGCGAGCGCGTTCCAGAGATCCGCCGCGACGGTGTTGCCCTCGCGGTGATCGCGGATGTACCGGCGCACGCCCGCGCGGAACACCTCCGCGCCGAGGTAGCGCTCGATCATGCGCACGACCGAGGCGCCCTTCTCGTAGGTGATCAGGTCGAAGTTCTCGGTCGCCTCGGCCGGGCTGCGCACCTCGATGTAGATCGGGTGCGTGCTCTCGAGCGCATCCATGCCGAGCGCGGCGGCGCGGTCGTGCTGGAAGGTGCTCCACATGCGCCACTCGGGCTTCCAGGCGTCGACGACCTGATAAGCCATCCAGGTCGCGAAGGCCTCGTTGAGCCAGAGGTCGTCCCACCACGCCATCGTGACGAGGTCGCCGTACCACATGTGCGCGAGCTCGTGGCAGATCACCTCGGCGACGCGCTTCAGCTCGAGGATCGTGGTGCGCTCGGGGTCGACGAGCAGCAGCGTCTCGCGGAAGAACACCGCGCCGGCGTTCTCCATGGCGCCGGCCTCGAACTCGGGCACGGCGACGAGATCGAGCTTCTCGTACGGATACGGCAAGTCGAAGTAGCTCTCGAGCCGCGCGAGCGTCTCTCGCGCCGCTTCGAGCGAGAACGCGGTGAGCGCCTCCTTGCCGGGCACGTGCCAGATGCGGATCTCGGTCTCGCCGCAGTGCACCGGCTCGGACGCGACCAGCTCCCCCACCGCGAGCGCGAGCAGGTAGGTCGAGAGCGGCGGCGTCTGCGCGAACACCACCGTCTTCGAGCCGCCCTCGCGCGGCACGATCTTCGCGACGGGGTTGTTGCTGATCACGGTGTTCGCGTGCGCCGTCGTGACCGAGACGCCGAAGCGCGCCTTCAGCGCCGGCTCGTCGAAGCACGGGAAGAAGCGGCGGGCCTCGGTCGACTCGAGCTGGGTGAAGGCGTACTTGCGCTCGCCCGAGCGCGCGGCGTAGAAGCCGCGCAGGTCGGTCGCGAGCTTGCCCTTGAACTCGAGCACGAGCGTGACCGGGCCGGCGGGCAGCGCCTCGGCGAGCACGATCTCGACGGTCTCGCGCTCGGGTCGCGGCTGCGCGCGACCGCGCACGATCTTGTCGCCCACCTCCGCGTGCGCCTTCGTCACGGTGAGCCCGACGGCGTGCAGCTCGAGCACGCGCTTGCCGCGCGCGAGCTCGAGGTGGTGCAGCACGTCTCCGCCGTACGTGTCGCTCTGCGCGGGATCGACCGCGATGTGGAGGTCCGCCTCGAGCGGGCGCACGTCGGCCGGCAGGCGGTACGCGCCGCGCTGCCGTTCGCTCCGCACGCGCTTCACCTCGGCCCGCTTGCGGGCCGCCGGCCTCGCCTTCGCACGCTCGCCCTTTGCCACGCTCGTCTCCCGAAAAAGAGGCGCGCATCTTACCGGCAGCCCGGACGGATTCCTTCGCCCCCACTGCCCTTCCCCTGAGCGCTCGGAGTCCGACGGTCGATCCTCACCCAGGGGGCGGCGGCTCGCGAAACCGCGCGCCGCTTCGCGCGTTGGATCCAGTGCACGCCCACGGGAGGCACGTCATGTACCGGAGCCGGTTCTTCGCTTCGCTCGCGCTCATCGCAGGCCTGCTCTGCGCCAGCGCCGCCGGCGCGCGCGAGTACCGCTCCTTCGACCTCGGCGATCGCGTCTACTACCAGCGCTCCGACCGCGAGCTCGAGCCGATCGTCGAGCCGCACATCTACCTCGCGCGGGCGGAGCGCGCATTCGCGCGGGGCAGCCGCTCCTACGCCGCGGAGAACCTCGAGAAGGCCGCCGCGGGCTTCGGCTACTTCAGCGCGCGCGCGGCGGGCACGGATCGCCGGCAGCTCGAGTTCGCGGGCCGCGCGCTCGACGAGCTCGCCCGCTCGGTTCGGCGCGGCGAGGTCGACGGCGTCGCGGTGATGGCGGACGCGCTCTCGGTGGCGCGGCGGGTGCTGGACGGCGAGGCCGTGATGCCCGCGCCCGCGGCGGAGCCGTCCTAGCGCTCGCTACGCGAGCTGCGCGCGCTTGCCCGCGCGCACGCTCGCTGCGAGCGCCGCGACGGCGGCGCGCAGCGCGCCGGCTGCAGCGTCGTTCGCGAGGATCGCGCTCGCGTCCACGCGATTCGTCCAGAGATGCAGCGTGATCGACGCCTCCGGCACGATGCGCGCCTCCATCGTCGTCAGCACCTCGCGCAGCTGCGGCGTCGCGAAGTGCGAGCGCGAGGTGTCGAGCTGAGCGAGCGGCTTCCCGCCGATCTCGCCGCTCGACACGATCCAGTCGAGCGCGTTCTTCAGCGCTCCCGGCATGCCGTGCACGTACTCGGGGCTCGAGAGCAAGATCGCGTCCGCTTCGCGAAGCGCCTCGCGCCAGCGCGTCACGGCCGGCGGCGGAGGCTCGATGTCGAGATCGGGATTGAAGTGCGGCAACGCGCCGATGCCGTCGAAGCGCTCGATGCGCACGCCCTCGGGTGCGAGCCGCGCCGCGGCGTCGAGCAGCGCACCGTTCGACGAAGCGGCGCGCAAGCTTCCGCAGAGAGCGAGGATTCGCATCGGGCGCAGTAGCTCCTGTCGGGCGCGGGCGAGGCTAACGCGCCAGCGGGTCAGATCCCGAGCCGCGCGAGCGCGTCGCGGCGACGCGGCTCGTCATAGCCCAGGAAGAACTCGTCGAGCTGTGGTGGCGCGACGCGCGTTCCCGAGAGCATCGCGTGCGCCTGACCGCGGTGGTGCGTCTGGTGCACGAACAAGTGCTCCAGCACCGCGGGCAGCGCTTCCTCGAACACGCCCTCGTCGTCGCCGCGGTTCAACAGCACGCTGCGGCGCAGTGCGGCGGCGTCCAGTCCGTCGCAGAACGCGACCAGCCGCCGATCCGAGGCGAGCTGCGCCGCGGCCAGGGGCGCCAGCTCCGCGTGCTCGGCGTTGCGGGCGCGCTCCCAGGCGGCGAGCCCGCGGCCCGTCGCCTCGAGCTCGCCGAGGTAGTAAGTGTCGACCAGCAGGATGTGATTCAGCGTGCGCAGGATCGACGGGAAGAAGCTCACGCGCGGCGCGTGCAGCTCCGCTGGCGTGAGCTCGGCGCAGGCGCGCAAGAGCCGGTCGTTCGACCACAGGTTGTTGCGGGCGCACGCGCCGAAGTGAGCGGCGAGGCTCATCGGATTTCTCCTCCGCGCAGCGAGTATGGGGCCTCGCGCGTAGCATGGAGTCGATGCCGCGCTACGCCGCCTCGGGCTTCGCCTTTCGCGATCTGCGCGAGCTGCTCGCCAAGGCGAACGAGCCGAAGAGCGGCGACCAGCTCGCAGGCCTCGCGGCGGCGAGCGCGGAGGAGCGCGTCGCGGCGAAGCGCGCGCTCGCGGAGGTTCCGCTCGCGCGCTTCGTCGAGGAGCCGGTGATCGCGCCGGAGCGCGACGAGCTTACGCGCGCGTTCCTCGGTGAGCAGGACGCGGAGGCATTCCGCCCACTCGCGGGCTTCGGCGTCGGCGAGCTGCGCGAGCGTCTGCTCGCGGGCGCCTTCGACGCGCCGGATGCGCTCGCGCCGCTCCGCCGCGCGCTCTTGCCGGAGCACGCCGCCGCGGTCGCGAAGCTGTGCTCGAACCTCGATCTCGCGCTCGCCGCGAAGCGGCTGCCGGTCGCGGTGAGGGGGCGCACGACGCTCGGCCTCGCGGGGCGGCTCGCGTCGCGCATCCAGCCCAACCATCCGGCGGACGCCGCCGAGGGCATTCGCGCCGCCATTCTCGAAGGCCTCGCCTACGGCTCGGGCGACGCGCTGATCGGCGTGAATCCCGTCGAGGATCGGCTCGAGACCGTGGAGCGCATCGCGCGCGCGATCGACGAGGTGATGACGTCGCTCGCCGTGCCGACGCACGCGTGCGTGCTGGCGCACGTGACGACGCAGCTGCGCGCGTTCGAGCGCGGCGCGCCGCTCGATCTCGTGTTCCAGTCGGTGGCGGGCAGCGAGAAGGGCAATCGCGCGTTCGGCATCGACCTCGCGCTGCTCGGCGAAGCGGACGCGCTCGTGCGCGAGCGCGGGCGCCTGCGCACGCCGCACGTCTGGTACTTCGAGACGGGGCAGGGCTCGGAGCTCTCGAGCGACGCGCACGAGGGCGTCGACCAAGTGACGCTCGAGGCGCGTTGTTACGGAGTCGCGCGCCGCTACGCGCCGCTGCTGGTGAACACCGTCGTCGGCTTCATCGGCCCCGAGTACCTGTACGACGCCCGCGAGATCGCGCGCGCGGCGCTCGAGGACCACTTCATGGGCAAGCTGCTCGGCGTGCCGATGGGCGCGGACGTCTGTTACACGAACCACGCGGAGGCGGATCAGAACGACCTCGAGAGCTGCGCGATGCTGCTCGCCGCCGCCGGCTGCAACTACTTCATGGGCGTGCCGCTCGGCGACGACTGCATGCTGCACTACCAGAGCACCAGCTATCACGACGTCGCGGCGGTGCGCGAGCTGCTCGCGCTGCGGCCAGCGCCCGAATTCGAGCGCTGGCTCGAAGCGCGCGAGCTGATGCGCGACGGGCGGCTGACGGCGCGCGCGGGCGATCCGCGCGCGCTGCTCGCGTGACGGGATGAGTGGCGACGAGCTCGAGCGCCTGCTGCGCAGCACGCCCGCGCGCTTGGGCGTCGGCCGCGCGGGCGCGCGCCCGCGCACGGCGAGCGCGCTCGAATTTCGCGCCGACCACGCGCGCGCGCGCGATGCCGTGCAGAGCGTGTGGAGCGAGCCGTTCCTCGCCGAGCTGCGCGCGCGCGGCTGCCTGTTCGTGCGCTCCGCCGCGCCCGACCGAGCCGCGTACTTGCGGCGCCCCGATCTCGGGCGTTCGCTCGCGCCCGGCGAAGCGGCGCGCATTGCGGCCGCGCGCGTGCCCGGCGCGGTCGCGCAGATCGTCGTGACGGACGGGCTCTCGGCGCGCGCCGCCGAGACGCAGCTCGCGCGCGTGTGGCCGATGCTCGTGCGTGGCCTCGAGCGCCTCGGCCCGCTCGCCGCGCCGGTGGCGGTGACGCTCGGCCGCGTCGCGATCGCGGATCGCGTGTGCGAAGCCAGCGGCGCGCGGCTCGCCGTGCAGCTGATCGGCGAGCGTCCGGGGCTCGGCACCGCCGAGAGCCTCGGTTGCTACGTGACGCTGCGTCCGCACGCCGCCACGACCGACGCCGACCGCAAGTGCATCAGCAACATCCACGCGCGCGGGCTCGCCCCCGACGAAGCCGGCGCCGCGATCGTGGAGCTGTGCGAGCGCATTCTGCGCGCGGGCAGCAGCGGGACGCAGGTGGAGCTCTGACCGTTGTGCGCGTCCGCGGATGGCGAGCGCTCGCTGCAGAATGTCGAAACATCGCGCCCCTCACGGAGGACCCATGCCGCAATCCGAGCACGCTGCGCAGTTCCATTCGTTTCACGCCAAGGGTGAGCTGCTTCGGCTGCCGAACGCCTGGGACGCCGGCAGCGCGCGCCTGTTCGAGGCGAGCGGCGCGCGCGCCATCGCCACCACCAGCGCGGGCCTCGCCTGGTCGCTCGGATATGCGGACGGAAACCACGTGCCCGCGCGGGTGCTCGAGGCGGCGACGCGAGAGATCGCGCGCGTCGTGCGCGTGCCGCTGAGCGTCGACGCCGAGGCGGGTCTCGCGCGAGACGCCGCCGCGGTCGGCGAGACGATCGCCGCGCTGATCGGCGCGGGCGCGGTCGGCGTGAACCTCGAGGACGGGACCGATCCTCCCGATCTGCTGTGCGCGAAGATCGAAGCGGCGAAGCGAGCCGGCGCCCGCGCCGGCATCCCGCTGTTCGTGAACGCGCGCACCGACGTCTACCTGAAGGGCCTCGTGCCGAAGGAGCGCGCGCGCGACGAGGCGATCGCGCGCGGGCACACCTACCGCGCGGCAGGCGCCGACGGCTTCTTCGTGCCCGGCCTCGCGGATCCGGAGACGATCCGCGCCGTGGTCGCCGCAGTGGACTCGCCGCTCAACCTGCTGCTCGTGCCCACGCTGCCGAGCCCGCGGGAGCTGCAGGCGCTCGGCGTGCGCCGCGTGAGCGCCGGCTCCTCGATCGCGATGAACGCTTACTCGTTCGCGCGCCGCGAGGCGCTCGCCCTGCTCGGCGACGGGCAGCCGACTGCGGCGAGCCTCGGCTACGCGGAGATGAACGCGCTGTTTCGCTGAGCTCGTCAGCCCTCGTCCGCGTCGAGCTGGACGCGCGGATCGATGGCCAGCCACAGCAGGCCCGAGATCCCGTACAGCACCGCCACGCTCGCGAGCGGCACGTTCCACGAGCCGAGCCGATCGAGGCTCTGGCCGAACACGACGGGGCACACCGTGCCGCCGAGGTTCCCGCACATGTTCATCGCGCCGCTCACGACGCCGCCGTGGCGGCCGCCGATCGCGAGGCAGGTCGACCACGCGGAGGCGATGCCGAGCGCTGCGAGGCCCGCGGCGAGCGACAGGAACACGGCCGCCGCGAGTCCGCTCGGCGTCGCGATCGCCGCGACGATCGCGAGCGCGGCGAGGGGCAGGCCGATGCTGCCCGGCCGCGTGAGCCCGACGCGCAATCCCTTGCGGCGCACGAGCGAGTCGGAGAGCAGGCCGCCGAGGAAGCAGCCGAGCGCGATCGCGACCCAGGGCGCCGCCGCGAGCCACTTCGTCTGCGCCAAGTCGAAGCCGCGCGCGCGCACGAGGTATTGCGGCAGCCAGGTCATGAAGAAGTACCAGCCGTAGATCGCGCAGAAGTACATCGCGCACACGACGATCAGGTTGCGGCTGCGTACGAGGCGCTTCCAGGGAACGCGCGCGTGCGGCGCCTGCGCCGGCGGTCCGATCACGGCGATCTCGGCGGCGTTCACCGCCGCGTGCTCGCGCGGGTCGTCGCGCATCCACCAGTACCACGCGATCGCCCAGAGCGAGCCGAGCGCGCCGAACGCCACGAACGACTCGCGCCACGAGAAGCGCTCGAGCATCGCGCCGACGATCGGCTGCGCGACTGCGGTGCCGAGCGCGGCCGCCGCGATCGTGAGTCCGAAGGCGCGCCCGCGTTCGCGCGCGGGGAGCCAGCGCCGGAACGCGCTCGTGAGCGTCGGCAAGACGCCCGCTTCGCCCATGCCGAACAGGAAGCGGACCGCGACGAGCGGAAGGAATGCGCGCGCCGCTGCGGTCGCGGCGGTGAACGCGGACCACCAGAGCACGATGCGGGTCATCATGCGGCGCGCGCCGAAGCGGTCCGCGAGCCAGCCGCTCGGCACTTCGAAGATCGCGTAGGCGAGCGTGAAGGCGCTGAACACGTAGCCGAGCTGGGAGTCGCTGAGCGCGAGGTCGGATTTGATCGACGCGCTCGACATCGCGATCGCGACGCGGTCGACGTACGCCAGCGCCATCGTGCCGAGCGCGAAGCCGAGCATCGTGTAGCGGGTGCGCGTCGGCGGCATGCGGGCGGGCAGTCTCCCGCGGCGAGCGGCGCGGCGCCACGGGTTGTTGGGGCGCGCGCACGCGAAGAGCCGCGTCAGCGCTCGTCTCCGGAGACGAAAGCGACTACAACACTGCGCGATGCATCTCGACGCCCTGCTCGCGGACGAATCGATCTCGCTGACGGCGCTCGAAGACGCGCTCGAGCGCGCGTCGCCGAGCGAGCGCTGCGCCGCGCTGCTCGCGCTCGGCCGCGCGGCACAGCGGCGTCTCTACCGCCGTGCGGCCGCCGCGCGCCCGCTCACGCTCGGCGACTTCGTTCCGCCCGAGCGCGCGCCCGGCGAGCCCGTGCGCCACTTCGGCAAGAACACGCTGCCACTGCCACGCCCGCTGCGCTTCTTCGAGAAGCGCTTCAGCCGTCCCGAGTCCGCCTCGGCGCGGCTGTTCGGATACAACCAGACGCCCGTCGTGCGGCTGATCGGGCCCGGTTACTTCGTGGCGGAGCCGGCCGCGCCGGACTCGGCCTGGGCGGAGCGCGGCGCGGTGGTCGTCGACTACTTCCGCGTGCCCGACGGCCCGGTGCCGAGCGGCTGGCCGCCGGTCGTGCCGAACTCCCGGGGACTTCAGCGCTTCGTGTACGGCGGCACGCGCGACTTCATGCGCCGCGTCTCGCGCCACGTCACGATCGGCGCGGCGTACAAGGGCGAGAGCGCGCTCGATCACTACTTCGTGCTGGTGCGCGAGGAGTGAGGCTCGGGGCCGGCGCGCCCAGCATCGCGTAACAGCGCCGTTCAGCGCGGCGCGTTCCAGTATGCGCGCATCAGCTCGGTCGCCCACGCCGGCTGCCGCACGTCCTCGCGCGGCAGGAACTCGCGCAGCACGGGCTTGATGTCCACCACCGGCGTGCCCTCCACTGCGTCGAGCTCGCGCACGACGAGCGCGCCCCCCTCGCGCCGCACGACGCGGCAGATCGTGCTGCCGAGCCGGTTGGGCCGATTCTTCGCGCGCTGCGCGAGGATGCCGGTGCTGGGCCAAGCCTCGTTGTTACGGGGATGCCGGGCGCCGCGGATGATCTTCGCGTCCTCGACGCGGTCGAACACGAACAGCACCTCGACGTGGGAGAACGTCTCGATGCCGTCGAGGGCGCTCTCCTCCACCACGTCGGTCAGCACGAGGCGCGACTCCGCGCCGCCCCAGAAGTCGTCCTCCACGTCGGCACGGGCGCCCTGAACGTGCGCGATCGCAACCAGCTCGAAACGGTTCATGCCGCCCTCCGCGATGCGTCGTCGAGATACCGCACGAACGCCGCGCGCAGCTCGCTCGGCCCCGCGCCGAGCGGCTCGCCGTGCGCCATCACCACGCGCTCGAACGGCCACGCGCACAGCCGCTCGATCCACGCGCCGACCGCAGCCCGGTCGCGCAATAGGAACGCGCGCGCCGTGGGCGTCGGGCCGAAGCGGCCGAGCACGCCGGCCGCAGCCCAGACGAGGCGATCGCGCCGGCGCGCGACGTGGCGCACGTTGAATGCGCTGTCGACGAGCAGCAGCGTGCGCGAGGGCGCGTGCAGGAACGCGACCTCGCTGACGCCGCGGCCGCAGTCGAGCACGCAATGCGGGAGCAGCGCGGCGAACGGCGTCGCGGCGCCTTCGTGCAGCTCGCGCCCCGCCGCGCCGGCGACGCGCGCGAGCAAGCCGGGCGCGAGCCAGCTCTCGGCGCTCGGGAACGCGCGCTGCCAGTCGCCGATCCCGAGGTAGTGGAACGAGTTCGGCGCGACCAGGAAGCGCGCGCCGCCGCGCGTCTCCACGAGCTCGCGCAGCGCGCCTCCGAGGGGCACCGGCGACCACGCGAGCACGCCGCCCTCGGGCAGCTCGACGAGCAGCGTGCGCGTACCGAGGCGCGGACCGAGAGGAATCTCGAGCAGGCGGTCGACGGACCACAAGCCAGGTCCAATTTCGTAGGGCACCGGCGCGAAGGACTCGATCCAGCGCGGGTTCGTGCGGGCGACCAGGCGCTCGAGGAGCGTGCGCCTCACCGCGCGTCGACCTCCCGGCGCGGCTCGCTCACTCGAGGATCCCCGCGATGCGCGCTCGCACGAGCGCCTCGATCGCGTCGACGCGGCGAATGTCCTCGCGCAGCTCGGCGGCGAAGGCGCGGCGCTGCTCCGGGAGCTCGGCGCCGCCGGGCCCGCACAGGCCGCGGTGGCGGGCGAGCTTCAGCGCGGTCGCGAACAGCGCCTGCGACACGGATTCCTGGCGCGCGACGCGTCCCTGCAAGATGTACTGCTTGCCGAGCGCGAGGCAGCTGCGCAGGAACACCCCGTCCTCGAGCTTCGCGTCCGCGGGCGCGCGCTCGAGCGCGTCGGCGACCACGCGGTAGGCCTCGAGGTAGGGGCGCAGGATGCGGTGCGAGTGGAACGGACGCAGGCGCGGAAGCAGGCCGGTGATCGAATCGGCGTCTTCGCCGAGCGCGTGCTCGAAGCTCGGCGCGTGCATCGCGAGCTCCGCGCGCAGCTCCGCCAGGAAGCGCTCGCGCTCGGGGAAGAAGAACTCGAACTTCAGCAGGTCGCGCAGCGCGAGGGCTTGGTTCCAGAACGCGGCGCGCCGATCGGTCACGTCCGGCTCGGCGGCGCGCAGCAGCGCGAGCTCGGCGATCGCGCCCGTCACGAAGTAGTGGATCACCGTGTTTCGATAATAAGCAGCGGCGAGGTGCTGCTCGGGCGCGATGCCGTAGACCACCTCGGGGCCCTCGTCGTAGCGGTGCAGCAGCCCGCTGCGCACGAGCTCCTCGAGCACCGGCACGATCGCCTCGGCCGAATCCAGCGCGAGCTCCTCCGTGACGGGTAAGCGGCAGCGGTGCACGTACTGCACGAGGTTGCGCAGCGAGTCGCGCAGCTCGACGGCGGTGAGCGCGCGGTCGCCGCGGCCCAGCAGCGAGAGGCACACCAGCGAGATCGGCGTGATCGGCGTCGCCCGGTTGATGCGCACGCACACTTCGAAGGCGAGCTTCTGCAGCGCGAGGCTCTCCTCGTTGGTGTCGGGCGCGGCGTTCGGGTTGGGGGCGCCGAGCGTCTTGGCGAGCGAGACGTCGTCGCCGAAGCGCACGTGGATGCGGCCGTAGCGCTTGCCGAGCCGGCGCACGATGCGCACGAACCAGAGGAACCCCTCGGCTTCCTTCGCGCCGCCGCGCTGCTCGGCGGCGTAGTCGCTCACGTCCGAGATCTGGTCGTACGCGATCGAGACGGGGATCAGGTGCACGTCCTCGCAGCGGCCGCGGCGGAAGGCGTCGACGACGTAGGCGAGCAATCCGAAGCGAGGCGGCAGCAGCTTGCCGCTCCGCGAGCGGCCGCCCTCGATGTACCACTCGAGCGGAAAGCGCTTCTCGACGAGGTAGTCGATGTAGTGCCGCAGCACCGACTTGTAGATCTCGTCGTCCTTGAACGTGCGCCGGATGAAGAACACGCCGGCGCGGCGCACGAGCGGGCCGAGCGGGAAGAAGTTCATGTTGATGCCGCCGGCGGTGTGGTTCTGCGGCATCCCGTTCTCGTGCAGCAGCACCTGCAGCGCACCGTGGTCGAGGTTCGACTTGTGCGTGGGCAGGAACACGACGCTGTGATGCTGCGAGAGGGTGCGGATGCGGTCGAGCTGCGCGGGGTCGTACTGGAGCACTCCGCCGTAGCCGCGCGTGATCATCCCGCGCCAGAGCTGCACCACGAGGTCGATCACGGTGGGCCGATGTGCCGCCGCGATCTCGCGCAGATCGGCCTCGGCCTCGCGCAGCACGTCCTCGGCGCCGCGGCCGAGGCGCGCGGCGAGCAGTGCGATCTCGCCGCGGAACGCGGGGCGCGCGAGGATCTCCTCGCGCACGAAGCGCGGAATCTTGTAGCGCGCGCCGCGCAGGCGGCGTTCGGCGCGCTCGAGCGCGAGATGCGCCTGGCGAACGACGAACTCGGCGAAGCCGAGCGTCGCGCCGCTCTCGGCACCGGTGTTGCGGCGCCAGCGCTCGCGCAGCTCCGAAGCGCGCGCGGGCTCTGCGGCGACGATGCGGCAGCGCCTCGGCGCGAAGCGTCGGATCAGGTGCTCGCGCAGGCGGCCGGGATCGCGCGGGTCGCCGAACCACAACAAGTCGGAGAGCCGCGCCGCGCGCACTCCCTTGTGAGTCGGCGCGAGCCACACGACGCGCAGCGGCGCGAACAGCGCGTCGTCGCCCGCCGCGAGCGCGGCCTCGAGGTCGAGCCCGAGCGCGCCCCGCCGGCGGCGCGTGGCGGGAATCGCGATCGCGGTCTCGGGCGGCGCGCTCGCCGGCCGCGCGCGCGCGATCCACTCGCGTAACAAGCGCTCCTCGAGCGGGCTCGCGGCGTCGAGCAGGAACACGATGCGCGCGTTCGCGCCCGGGTACGCGGGCTCGCCGGCCCCCAGCTCGGCGATCGCCCCCTCGTCGTTCCCGGGTGCGGCGCCGCGCAGCTCCGCGGCGAGGGGCAGCTCGCCCTGGCGCGGCTCGCCGGCGCTCATTCGCTGCCCGCCGCGTTGAAGGCGAGCGCGAGCTCCGCGAGCGCGCGCACGCCCGTCGTGAGCGCTCTCTCGTCGACCAAGAAGCGCGGCGAGTGATTGGGCGCCGCCTGCGCGAGCGGCGTGCGCGGATCGCGGACGCCGAGCCACACGAACATCCCGGGCACGCGATTCGCGAAGTACGAGAAGTCCTCGGCCGTGGTCGCGGGGCGGCCGCTGTGCACCTTGTCCTTGCCGAAGCTGCGCTCGAGCACGCCGCGCCCCCAGGCGGTGAGCGCCGGGTCGTTGGTGAGCACGCCGTAGCCGCGCACGATCTCGACCTCCGCGCTCGCGCCACTCGCCTCCGCCGTGTGCACGGCGGTGCGCTCGATCTTCGCGTGCAGCGCGCTGCGCGCGCCCTCTTCGAGCGTGCGGATCGTGCCGATCAGCTCGACCTGCTCGGGGATGATGTTGTTGCGGACGCCGCCGTGAATCGCGCCCACCGTCACGATCGCTGGGGTGGTCACGTCGATCTCTCGGCCTGGCAGCGCCTCGATCGCGAGCACGATGCGCGCGGCGACCGCGATCGGGTCGACGCCCGCCCACGGCATCGCGCCATGGGTTTGGCGCCCCTTCACGAGGATGCGAAAGCGATCTGCCGCGGCCATCGCGGGGCCCGAGACGACGCTCATCTCGCCCGCGACGTCCTCGGCGCCGACGTGGAGGCCGAACACGGCATCGGGCCGCGGATCGTCGAATGCGCCGTCGGCCAGCATCGCTTCGGCGCCGCCGGTCTCGGCGGGGCCGCCGCCTTCCTCCGCGGGCTGGAACAGGAACACGACGCTGCCGGGCAGCTCTTCCCGCATGCCCGCGAGCACCTCCGCGGCTCCGAGCAACATCGCGACGTGGGAGTCGTGGCCGCAGGCGTGCATCACGCCGACCTCTTGGCCGTTGTAGGTGCTGCGCGCGGTCGACGCGAAGGGCAGGCCGGTCTGCTCGACGACGGGAAGCGCGTCCATGTCCGCACGCAGTGCGACGATGCGGCCCGGCTTGCCGCCGCTGAGCACGCCCACCACGCCGGTCTGACCGACGCCCTCGCGCACGCGAATCCCGAGCGAGCGCAGGCGCTTCGCGACGAGCGCTGCAGTGCGCTTCTCGAGAAAGCCGAGCTCGGGGTGCTGGTGGATGTCGCGTCGCGTCTCGATCACGCGCGCCTCGGCGCGCGCGGCGCGCGCGGCGAGCGTGTCCTCGGCGCTCGCGATCGCGGCGTTCAGCGCGAGAAGTGCGAACGGCAGGAAGCGAGCGGCGCGCAGCATGTAGACCTCGGGACGGGTCCCCATTCTATAGAGCCGCGCCGCCGCGCGTCCGGGATTGTCCCCGCAAACCGCCTCGCCCGTCGGCGAGTGAGCGCCGGCTCTCAGACTTCGCGCGCACCCCGCCGCAACGGCGTCGTAGACTCGCCGCGCAGTGTTGGGGGGGGCGCGTGCGATGCCGTCGGACCTGAGATTTCCGCGCGAAGGGTGGCTGACCCTGCTCGCCGGAATCGCGTGGTTCGGCAGCGCCGACGGCTTCGGCGCATTCGCGCTCGCGCTGCTCCCCGGCACGCTCTTGGTCGCGAGCGGCGCCGCGCTGCTGTTCGCGCTGGGCGAGCCGCGCCTGCGCGATCTCGGCGCGATCGGGGGCGCGCTCGGCGTCGCGTTCGCCGTGCCCGCCGCGTTCGCGCTCGGTCTCGCCCACGCCACGCTGCTCGCGCTGCTCTCGGCCGGCGCGTTCGCGGCGATCGGATCGTTCACCGCGCGTACCTGCGAGGGCGCCGACGGCGTGGACGCGCCCGCGCGCTCGCTGCGGCTGCACGCGGAGATCGCGACCGATCAAGCCGTGCGCGGCGCGATGCTGCTGCTGATCCCGTTCCCGCACAGCGGCGAGCACGCGCGCTTCGCGCGCGAGCTGCGCGAGGCCGGCGAGCTGTGGGCGGCTCGCGGCTGGCGCGAGCGGCCCGCCAGCTATCACGGAGAGCCGCTGCCCGCGGAGCGCGTCGTGACGACGACGCGACGCGCGTTCGGCACGGAGTTCGAGGAGCTGCGCTTCCAGAGCGAGTACGAGCCGCACGCGGGCGAGCCGGGGCGCGAACGCTGGCTCTCCTACGCGCCGAATCAGCTGGCCTGGGCGTGGCTGTTACGGAGCGGCGACGCGGCGCGGCCGTGGCTCGTCTGCATCCACGGCTATCAGATGGGCACGCCCGCCATCGACCTCGCGGTGTTTCGCGCCGAGCAGTGGCGCCGGCGCGGCTGGAACGTGGTGCTTCCGGTGCTGCCGTTCCACGGCCCGCGCCGGCTCGGCGCGGTCTCGGGCATCGGCATGTTCGGCGCGGATTTCCTCGATAGTGCGCACGCGCTGGCGCAAGCGGTCTGGGATGCGCGGCGGCTGCTCGGCTGGATCCGCGCACAGGGCGGTAGCGAGATCGCTTGTTACGGGCTGTCGCTCGGCGGCTACACGGCGGCGCTGCTCGCCAGCCTCGCGCCGGAGCTCGGCAGCGTGATCGCGGGCATTCCCGCCGCCGATTTCCCGCGCCTGGTGTGGCACCACGCGCCGTCCGCGGCGCGCGCGCGCCTCGAGCACGCCGGGCTGACGCGCGAGCTCGCCGAGCCGGTGATGCGCCCAGTCTCCCCGCTCGCGCTGCCGCCGCTGGTTCCCCACGCGCGGCGCTTCGTGTTCGGCGCGCCCGACGATCAGTTCGTACCCGCCGAGCAGGTACGCGACCTGCTCGCGCATTGGGGCACGCCCCGGCACGTCTGGTTTCCCGGTGCGCACATCACCTTCCGTGCGCACGCGAGTGTGCAGGCGCTGGTGCGCGAGGCGCTCGCGCCGGCCGGAGCGCGCGCGTGAGAGCGCTCGCCGCGGGCTCGCTGCTGCTCGCGCTCGCGTGCGCATCGCCGGCGGATCACGGCGCGCAGCCCACCGCCGAGCACCATCCCAGCGAGCAGAAAGCGATACCGGCGGATTTGCTCCCCGTGATCGATGCGGCGGAGCGGCGCGGCCGCGAGATGTACAAGCACGATCAGGCCGCATGGCACGCCACGGACGCCGTGCGGGCGCGGAAGTCGCCGCGCGAGAGCGAGCTGATGGGCTGGATCACGCTGCCGGATGCGGACGCGGCGCTGCCGCGCGTGCACTTCTACGGCGAGAGCGCGCCCGGCTCGTACGCGAGCCAATTCGATGTCTCGTATCGGGAGTCCGAGCTGAGAGTCGTCGCGCACGATCCCGCGGTCGCGCTCGAGGAACGAGAGCAGGAGCTGGTGCGGGCGAGAGGCCTCGCGATCGCGGGGCGCAGGCGGCAGCGCAGCGATGGGATCAACACGATCGTGCTGCGCGATGCGGGCGGAGAGATCCACGTCTACCTGATGGCGGCGACCGCGAAGCCCGACGCGCTCGTGCTCGCAGGCCACGATCTCGCGCGTATCAGCCCGGACGGGCGAACGCTGCTCGAATGGCGACCGCTCTCGGCGACCTGCGTCGTCTCGAAGCGCGCCGAAGGCGATCGCTGGAACCTGCTCGCCACGCTGAACGACACGCCGATCGAGACGGACGTCTTCACCGAGCTGAGCTTCGAGGTGCTCAACTACTTCATCGTCACCCGGCGCGGCCTGTGGCGCCTGGCGGGCGGTGAAGTCTTCTACTTCGGGGAGAGCAAGCCATGATCTACCGCTTTGCCGCGGTCCTCTCGTGCACGCTGCTGGCCGCGGGCGCGCTGGCGGACGCCGAGCGCGCCGAGCAGCTCGGCTGGCTGGCCGGTTGTTGGGCTTACGTCGGCGCCGAGGCGGGCTCCGGCGAAACCTGGACTCCGCCCGCGGGCGGCACGCTGCTCGCGACCGCGCGCGACGTGCGCGACGGGCGCATCGTCTCGTACGAGTTCCAACGCATCGTCGAGGAAGCGTCCGGTCTCGCGTTCTACGCCTCGCCCTCGGGCCGACCGGAGGTTCGCTTCGGCCTCAAGTCGCTCGCGGCCACCGAGGTCGTGTTCGAGAACGCGGAGAACGACTTTCCGCAGCGCGTGATCTACCGGCTCGCCCAGAGCGGCGACATCTCGGCGCGCATCGAGGGCGCCAAGGACGACCCCGCGCGTGCGATCGACTTCCCGATGAAGCGTTCCAGCTGCGACAAGGCGGAGAAGCGTTAGGCGCGCGCGCCCGCGCCGAGCCGCTCGCCGCGCGCGGCGACCAGCTCCACCGGATCGCAGTCGAGACCGCCCGCCACCAGCACGAGCGTCGCGTAGTCGACCGGCTCGTTCTCTTCCTCGACGTGGTGGAGCAGATTCAGGTTGAAGCCGACGCGGCGGCCAGTGGCGCGCTCGTGGGCGTCGCAGATCGCGCGCGCGAGCTCGCGCTGGGACCAGCCGCGCTCGCGGCGGCGGCGGCGAATGCCCGGGCCGTCGGGCACGACGCGCGCGCCATCCGTGAACTCGGTCATGGCGACCCGCGCAGGCGCGGGCGCTCGATCCATTCGAGGCACGCGCCGTCGGGGTCCGGGAAGAAGCCCGCGTGCAGGCCGTCGATCGGGATGTCGGGACCCATGTCGAGGCGCACCGAACCCGAGTGCGCGAGCCCGAGTGCGTCGAGCTGCGCGCAGGCTCGCGCCGCATCCTCCACGAGCAGCGCCATGCGGTAGAGGCCGAGCGCATTCGGCGCACGCGCAGGTGCGCGGAGCGCGCTCGGCACCTGCCACTCGACGAGGCGAATCGCGAACGCCGGAGTGGGCGCGAGCGTCGCCTCGCTCCAGCGGGCGATGCCCGCGAACCCGAACGCCGCGCCGTCCGCCTCACGCGCCGCGGGGACGCTCGCGCGCGAGCCCAGCAGGCGCTCGTACCACGGCACGGCACTCGCGAGCTTCGCGACGCTCAGCGCCACGCCGGCGAGGCGCGTCGCGCCGCCGCCATCCTCGGGCTCGGCGATCTCGAGCAGCGCGCCGTCGGGATCGCGCGCGAGGAAACCGTGGCGGTCGCCGCCGAGCGAAGCGGGTGGCGCGAGCGGCGCGCAGCCCGTCGCCGCGAGGCGCCCGTGCAGCGCGCCGGCGGTCCGCGCCGCCAGTAACAAGCGCGAGAAGCCGAGCTCGTTCGCGCGGGCAGGGCGGCCGACCGGCGCGGGCAGCTTCCACTCGAGCAGGTCGATGCCGGGCGCGGCCTGCGCCCGCTCGTCGTGCAGGATCCACGCGTCCCATTGCACGGCGCCCGGCAGGCCGAAGCCCGCGCCGTCCTGTGGCAGCGGCTTCGTGTGCGAGAGCGGTGCGAGCCCGAGTCCGTCCCGATAGAACGCGAGCGAGCCTTCGAGCCGCGAGCAGTTCACGTTCACGTGCGCGACGGCTGCGAAGGCGAGCGCCATGGCCGCAGCCGTAGCACACGCGTTCGCGCGCAGTCGGCGCGCGCGGCATCGTGCGCGCCGTGCGAGCCAACCTCGAGCTGAAGGCGCGCTGCGCCGACCTCGCGCTCGCGCGCGAACGCGCGCGCGAGATCGCCACCGCTTGGCTCGGCGTCGACGAACAGGTCGACACGTACTTCACGACGCGGGCGGGCCGGCTGAAGCTGCGCGAGTCGAGCCTCTCGGGCGCGCAGCTCATCCCGTATTTCCGAGCCGACGAGCCGAGCGCGCGGCGCTCCGACTACCAAGTGATCCCGGTCGAGGACGGCGCGGGCCTCGCGCGCATGCTCGGTGCCATGCTCGGCGTGCACCGCGTCGTGCGGAAGCAGCGCGAGATCGGTCTCTACCGGAACGTGCGCATCCACCTCGATCGAGTCGTGGGCCTCGGCAATTTCCTCGAGCTCGAAGCGGTGTGGGATGGCGCGGAGGCGGGGCGCGCGGAGGAGCAGCGCAAGCTCGCGTTCCTGCGCGAGCGCCTCGGCATGCGCGACGAGGATCTGGTCGCCGGCGGGTACGAGGCGCTGCTCGCGCCCGGGGCCGACCCTCAGCGCGCCCGCAAGAGCAGCGCGTAACCCCCCAGCCCGCAGCGGCTTTGGAGCGGCGCCGGCCGGGAGTCGAACGGCATTTCTGCCACGAACTGCCGGCCGGGGTCCACCTCACAAAGGCTGCAGGGAGCTTCGTCGAATGGGGACCTTCCGGGCGCTGCGGGACGCCGAGCGGCGCCGCGATCAGCGGCGAGAGCTCGAGGCCGTTGCGGGCGCGCCGAGGCAGCGCCGCTTCCGGGTGATCACGGTCGCGAACCCGAAGGGCGGCGTGGGCAAGACCACGCTGGTCGCGAACCTGGCCGTCTACCTGCGCGCGCATCGCGAGGACTTGCCGGTGTTGGTGCTCGGCCTCGACGGGCAGGACGGTCTCGACCGCACGCTCGCGCTCGAGCCGGGCGCCGCGGGGCCCGACTTGCTGAGCGCGCTCGCGGCAGAGGATCTCGCGAGCGCCACGCGCCTCGGGCAGTTCGGCATCGAGTACGTGCCGAGCCCGCCGTCCCGCGAGGCGCTCGCCGACGCGCTGCGCGACTCGGCCGGCCTCGCGCGTCTGCTCGATTCGCGCGCGAGCGACGGCATCGTGCTGATCGACACCGGCAGCGAGCTGGGCGCGCCCGTGCGCGCGGCGCTTGCGGCCAGCGATCTCGCGATCCTCCCGGTGCGCGATCTCGAATCGCTCGCGCAGGCGGAGAAGTTGCTCGCGCTCGGGTTCCCGCGCGAGCGCGCGCGCTTCGCGCTGTGCGGTCTCGACTTGCGCGTGAAGTTCGACGCGCCCGAGCACGCCGATGTGCTCGGGCTGCTGCTCTACGAGCTGCGCGTGCGGGGCCTCGAGCACTTCGCCACGCCGATCTCGCGCAGCCCGGCGGTCGAGGCGCTCGCGACCACGCCGGACGGCCGCCGTCGCACCGTGCTGCACGGGGCGCCGGGCTCGATCGTGCACCGCCAGCTGCACGCACTCGCGGCCGAGATGCTCGCGCTGCTCGAAGCGCTCCCGGAAATCGCGCCCGCGGCACCCTCCAAGCCGGCGGCGGCCGCGCCGCTCAGCGCCGCGAGCTTCTCGCGCTGGATCCTCGCGCGGAGCTAGAGCGCGGCTCGCGCGGAGGCCTCGCGCCAGTCGAGCACCGAGCGTCCGATCGTCGCGCGCGCTTCGAGCCGCTCGAGCTCCGCGGGCAGCTCGCGGAAGGACGCCACCCGGCCGACGATCGGGCGGATCGCACCGGCGGCGAGTAGCCGTAACAGGTCGCGCTGCACTTCGTCGCCGAGCGCTCGCGGCAGCAGATTCACTCCGCCGAGCTTCGTCGCGCCCTCGCGGTAGGCGAGCATCACGCCGCCCACCGAGAAGTTTCCGAACAGGATCGGCCGCGGCGCGAACAGCGCGCGATCTTCGGCGCCGATGTCGCCCGAGAAGCCCGCCATCACCAGCCGTCCGCCGCGCGCCATCGCGGGCAGCGTCGCGAGCGTGGTGTTGCCGCCGACGAGGTCGCAGACCACGTCGAGGCCGTGGCCGCCGGTCGCATCGAGCAGCGCGGCGGCGAGATCGCCGCTGCGATAGTCGAGCGCTGCGCTCGCGCCGAGCTCGCGGCAGAAGGCGAGCTTCTCGGCCGAGCCCGCCGTGGCGATCACGCGCGCGCCGTGCGCGACACCGAGCTGCAGCGCCGCGGAGCCGACGCCGCCCGCGGCCGCGTGCACGAGCAGCCACTCGCCGCGCTGCAGGCGGCCGCGCTCGTGCAGCGCGAGCCAGCCGACGTGGAACGGGAAGTAGAGAGCGGCGGCCTGCACGTCGCCCAGGCCCGCGGGCGCGTCGAAGGTCATCGCCGGATCGACGAGCGCCGCCTCGGCGTGCGCGCCGAACGCGCCGACCGCGCAGGTCGTGACGCGGCGGCCGAGCCAGCGCTCGGCGCCGGCGCCGGCCGCGTCGACCACGCCGCACAGCTCCATGCCGAGCGTGTACGGCAGCGGTGGATTCACGGTGAGGTAGCGGCCGTAACAACCGTCGACCTCGTTGAAGTTGCAGACCGTGGTCGCGACGCGGACCCGCAGCTGCCCCGCTGCGGGCACCGGCTCGGGCACGTCCGCGAGGGCGAGCGCCAAGCGCGGAGCGTCGTGACGAACGACGCGCCACGCTCTCACGCGATTTCCCTGCGCGCTGCCCCGCCGCTCACGAGCCGGTAGCGACCTCGCGCGCTTCCTCGCGCCAGCGCTTCATGCTGCCGTCGAGCTGCCGCACGTTCGCGAAGCCGTGGGCGCGCAGCAGCTCCGCAGCCTTGCTCGCGCGGCCGCCGACTTCGCAGTACGTGACGACGCCGCGCGTCTTGTAGGCGTCCAGCTCCGCGAGTCGCGCCTCGAGCTCCTGCACCGGCACCAGCGTCGCGCCGGGCACGTGGCCCTGCGCGAACTCGTCGGGCGTGCGCACGTCGAGCAGCAGCGGCGCATCCGCGCCCGCGAGCACGCTCGCGAGCTCGCCGGGCTGAACCGGCCCGCCGGACGGCGCCTGCCCGCGCGCGCACGCGGAGAGCGCGAGCAGGGCGGCGACGAGCAGGAGGGGACGCGCGCTGCGGATCATGTCGCGCACTCTACCGCCGACGTTCGCGCCGGCGCCGGGATAAAGTCGCGCGCATGCCGAGCCTGTTCACACGCATCATCCGGGGCGAGCTGCCCGGCCGCTTCATCTGGCGCGACGCGCGCTGCGTCGCGTTCCTCACGATCGCGCCGCTCCAGCCGGGGCACACGCTGGTCGTGCCGATCCGCGAGGTCGATCACTGGCTCGATCTCGAAGAGGCGGAGGCCGCGCACCTGACGGTCGTCGCCCAGAAGATCGGTCGCGCGGTGCAAGCGGCCTTCGCGCCGGTGAAGGTGGGCTTGATGATCGCAGGGCTCGAGGTGCCCCACGTGCATCTGCACGTGGTGCCGATTCACGAGCTGCGCGACCTCGACTTCGCCCGTGCGGAAAAGAGCCCGTCGCCCGCCAAACTCGACCAGGCCGCGGCGAAGCTGCGGGCTGCGCTGCGCGCCGCGGGACACGCGGAAGTTTCGGAGTGAGCCGCGCGCGGGCGCGTGCAGGTGCAGCCGCTCGCGGATTCCTGTGCGGCCTCGCCGCGAGTCTCGCGCTCGCGGCGCCCGGGCTCGCGAAGCCCGTCGTGATCCTGATCTCGATGGACGGCGTGCGGCACGACTATCCGGACCGTGACGCGCTGCCCGCGTTCGCGCGCATCGCGAGAGAAGGCGCACGCGCCGAGTCGCTGCTGCCCGCGTTTCCCTCGATCACGTTTCCGGCGCACACGACGCTCTCGACCGGCGCACATCCGGATCGCCACGGCATCGTCAACAATCTGTTCGAGACGGCGGGCGGCGAGTTCCGATACGGCTCGGGCCCGGCGGCGCTCGCGGCCGAGCCGCTCTGGGCCGCGGCAGAGCGCCAGGGCGTGCGCGCCGCGACGTTCTTCTGGCCGATCTCCGAGACGGATTGGCACGGCGTCGCACCCAGCCATCGCCGCGCGCCCTTCGACGAGGAACTGCCCGAGAGCGAGAAGGTGAGACAGATCCTCGCGTGGCTCGATCTGCCCGAGGCGCAGCGGCCCGGGCTCGTGATGTCGTGGTGGCACGGCGCGGACGGCGCAGGCCATCGCTACGGCCCGGATGCGGAGGAGACGCGCGCCGCGCTGCGCGAGCAAGACGCGGAGCTCGCGCGCCTGCTCGCGGGCATCGACGCGCGCGAGCGCTGGTCCGAGCTCACGCTGCTCGTCGTCAGCGACCACGGCATGCTCGCGGCGGGCGATGCGCTCGACGCGAACGACCTGCTTGCGGCAGCGGGCGTAGAGGGCCGCGCGATCAACGCGAGCGCGCTCGCGCTCGTCACGCTCGCTGCGCCGGCGGACGCCGCAGACGCGGCGCGCAAGCTGCGCGCCGCCGAGTCGCGCGTGCACGCCTACGCCCGCGCCGAGCTGCCGGCCGCGCTGCGCTACGCGCACCCGAACGCGGGCGACGTGGTGCTGCTCGCCGACGCGCCGCTCGCGTTCACCGACGCGTGGAGCCAGTTCGACTTCTGGCGGCGCGCGTCCGCGCTCTGGGGCGGCGAGGTCGGCGTGCACGGCTACGACGCGGAGCGAGTGCCCGCGATGCGCGGAATCCTGTTCGCGCTCGGGCGCGGCATCGCGCCCGGAACGAGACTCGGCCGCGTGCGCGCGCTCGACGTCGCCGCCAGCGTCGCGCGCCTGCTCGGCATCGCCGCGCCCGCTCAGAACGAGGGCACGCCGATCGCGGGCATCGGCGCGGACTGAATCCCTCTGCAAACGCGGAGGCCACTGTTCGACTTCGCTCGGCTCCGAGGACTCCGCCTCGCTGCGCGCTTCGCTTGCTTCAGGGCTTCGGCATCGCCTCGGCGCTGATGCCGAGGCGCTTGCCAGCGGTGTAGCCGCCGTCGACGGCGAGCGCGGCGCCGTTCACGAACGAGGCGTCGTCGGAGCACAGGAAGAGCGCGGCGGCAGCGATCTCCTCGGGCTCGCCGAGCCGGCCGAGCGGGTGCGCCTGCACCACGCGGTCGGCCACCTCCTTCAGCGTGGGATCGTTCAGCGCGGCGGTCATCGGCGTGCGGATGAAGCCGGGGCAGATCGCGTTGCTGCGGATGCGCTGCGGGCCGTAGTCGAGCGCGAGGTTGCGCGTCAGCAGCACGACGCCGCCCTTCGACGCGTTGTAGGGAGCGGTCGACTCGCCGCCCTCGAGCCCGTACACGCTCGCGAGGTTCACGATCGCGCCCGGACGCTTGCGCCGCAGCATCGCCGCGATCGCGTGTTTCGCGACCAGGAACGTGCCGGTCAGGTTGATGTCGAGAATGCGCCGCCACTCGGCGAGCTCGAGCTCGTGGGCGAGCGTGCCGCCGGCGACGCCCGCGGCGTTGATCACGCAGTCGATGCCGCCGAGCGCCTCGTCGATCGCGCCGATCGCGCGCTTCACCTGATCTTCGTCGCGCACGTCGGCTTCCTCGAACGCTGCGAGCGGCAGATCGCCGGCGGGCTTCGTGAGGTCGAGGCCCGCGACGCGCGCGCCCTCCGCCGCGAAGCGCCTCACGCAGGCGCTGCCGATTCCGGAGGAAGCGCCCGTCACGAGCGCGCGTTTTCCGGAGAGGCGATCAGGCATGGGAGCTCCTGCGTCGTGCGGCGAGCGGCGCACGTTACCGCGGCGGCGCCGTCCGGCTTACGCTCGCGCGCGACCGCCGGAGGTGCGCACGTGATCGAGATCCACGGAAGCTGCGAGCCGCAATTCGAGAAGGTGCGCGAAGTCTTCGCGCGCAGCTTCGATCGCCCCGACGGCAAGAGCGAGGTCGGCGCGGCGGTGGCGCTGTGGCGCGAGGGCGAGCTCGCGGTCGACTTGTGGGCGGGCAGCGCGGACGCGGCGAAGACGCGGCCGTGGCAGCGCGACACGATCGCCAACGTCTACTCGACCACGAAGGGGATGACGGCGCTGTGCGCGCTGCGGCTCGCCGAGCGCGGCGCGCTCGACCTCGACGCGCCCGTCGCGCGCTATTGGCCGGAGTTCGCGGCGAACGGCAAGGCCGCGATTCCCGTGCGCTGGCTGCTCACGCACCAGGCGGGGCTAGCTGGCGTGCGCGAGAAGCTGCCCGACGAGGCGCTCTTCGATTGGCGCGCGGTCTGCGACGCGCTGGCCGCGCAGGCCCCGTGGTGGGAGCCGGGCACGAAGCACGGCTACCACGCGGTGACCTTCGGGCACCTGGTCGGCGAAGTGGTGCGGCGCGTCGATGGGCGCACGCTCGGCGGCTACTTCCGCGAGGAGCTCGCGCAGCCCTTGGGCCTCGACTTCCACATCGGCGTGCCCGAGGCGGCGCTCGCGCGCTGCGCCGAGATGATTCCGACACCCGTGGCGCCCGGGGAGAAGGACGCGCTCGCGACCTTCGCGACGCAGGCCGACGACTCGGTGACGAGCGCCGCCTTCAACAATCCGCGCCAACGCCGCGGCGTGGTGAACACCAGTGCGTGGCGGCGCGCGGAGCTGCCCGCCGCGAACGGCCACGGCGACGCTCGCTCGCTCGCGAAGGTCTACGGCATTCTCGCGGCGCGCGGCGAGCACGACGGCGTGCGCGTGCTCTCGCCCGATTGGACGCGGCGGGCCCGCACCGAGCAGGTCTTCGGCAGGGACGCGGTGCTGATGGGCATGCCGACGCGCTTCGGTCTGGGCTTCATGCTGCACCACGACGCGATGCCGCTCGGACCCAACAAGAGCTCGTTCGGGCATCCGGGCGCCGGCGGCTCGATCGCCTTCGCCGACCCGGACGCCGGCATCGGCTTCGCGTACGTGATGAACCAGATGCAGGCGGGCATCGCGGGCGATCCGCGCGGCTACCGCCTGATCCGCGCGGCCTACGCGGGCCTCGGCTGAGCGCGCGTTCAGCTCGCGAGCTCGCGCGCCTCAGCGCGGCGGCTCCCATTCCTCGCTGCGGATCTCGCGGCCGGTCATCGCGTCCATCACCCGCGCCGTCGAGTAGCAGGCTGCCGCCCAGGCCTGGAAGGCGTCGCGATCCTCTGGCGCGAGCGCGTACCAGAGCGGGCGCACGTAGACCGCGCGCTCCTGAATGCGCCACGCGGCGACGAGCTCGCCGAGCGCCGTTCGCTCCAGCGACGCACACAGCGCCTCGCTGGTGCTGGCGCTCGGCGAGAGCGCGGCGTGCAGGGGCGCGAGCTGCTCCGCCATGCGTTCGGGCGCCGCGATGTCCGGCGTGGCTGCGTCGCTCGGGAGCCAGCCCGTCAGGCCGTCGGGCGTGCGGGCGAGCTTCCAGCCGCGCTCGATGCGATCGACCGCGATGCGCGTGCCGGGCTGCGCGAGGCCCGTGATCGCCGCGCGCGGCGAGGCCGCGGCGCGCAGCGGTACGTTCGGCGCGAGCATGCGCTCGTAGCGCAGCGCCGGCGGAGCGAACTCGAGCATCGGCGCGACCGCCGCGGCGTCGTCCGTCGGCGGCTCGCCCTGCGAGATCTCCGCCGGGCCGCTGCCGCCCGGCGCTGGTGCGCTCAGCTGCGGCTCCGTCGCTCCCGCCTCGGGCAGCGCCGCAGGCGTCGCCTCGGTCGCAGCCGCCGGTGCCTCACCCGACAGACCCGCGACGAACGCGTCGAACTCGGCGTCGACGCCGCTGAACTCGCGGCTTTCGTCCTCGCGCGCGAGCGGACGCACGTCGCGCACCGTGCAGCCGCACTCGCGATGGGTCGCGTCGGCGGCAAAGCGCACGCTGAATTTCTGCACGTCTTCGGCGCGCAGGTTCAGCCGGCCCGTGACGGGCGTGAGAAAGAACGGCGAGCCGTCGTCGTCGTAGGCGCCGCAGTGCAGGCCCGGCAGCGCGACGCCGGTCGCGTTCGCGCGCACGCGCACGTCGGCTTCGAGCAGCGCGTCGCCGCGCCCGATCGGCCGGCAGCGCGTGACCTCGATCGCGACCCGGCCGCGCAGCTCGCGCGGCAGCTCCGGCGCGCGGGCTGCGGCCGCGCTCGCGCAGAGCGCCGCGAGCCCAACAAGCGAGAGCAGCGCGGTTCGCGAAATCACGGAGTCTCCCAGCCGATTCGAAGCAGCATGGACGTTACGCTGCGGCGAAATGTTCTCGGAGCCCACACTGCGCGCGAGTTGCCTGCGCGTGCTCACGAGCGGCGAGCTCGCCGCCAAGCTCGCGCCGCTCGCTCGGCTCGTCGCGTCTCCCCCGCGTGACACGCAGCTCGCAGCCGCGCCGCTCGCTGCGCGCGCGCTGCGCCCTGCGCGCAGCGCCGCGCTGACGATGGGCCCCGGCGCCGCACCGCTGCCGCGTCCCGAGGCGCTCGGCGATGTCGGTGCGCGCGCGCTGGCGCTCGCGCGCTTCGCGCACCACGAGCTGCAGGCCGCGGAGCTGTTCGCCGCCGCGCTGCTGCGCTGGCCCGAGCTGCCGCTCGCGTTGACGCTCGCGCTCGCCGGAATTCTCGAGGACGAGCAGCGCCACGCTCGCCTCTACCTCGATCGGCTCGCCGCGCTGGGCGCGCGCTTCGAGGATTTCGCGCCGCACTCCGACTACTTCTGGAAGCACGCCGGCGCGCTGCTGGGCGGCACGCCCGCCGCCTTCTTCGCCGCGATGGGCCTCACGCTCGAGCAGGCGAATCTCGACTTCTCAGGGATCTACCGCGACGCGTTCGCGGCGGCGGGCGATGCGGAGAGCGCCGCGGTGTGCGCGCTCGTGCACGCCGACGAGATCGGGCACGTCGCGCTCGCGGCCCGGGCGCTGCGCGAGCTCGGCGTCGCGGGCGCGGGCGACACGCAGCGCTTCGAAGCCGCCGTTCCGTTCCCGTTCTCCGCAGCGCGCGCGAAGGGGCGCCGCTTCGACGCGCGAGCGCGCCACGCGGCCGGCCTCGACGAGAAGTTCATCGCGCACGTGCGGCACGCGCGCTCGCCGCAGGAAGCGCCGCGCTCGCGCCACGCGGGCCTCGCGCTGCTCGCGAACTTGGGCGCGGAGGAAGGCGCCTTTGCTGAGCGCGCGCGGAGTGCGCCGCAGCCGCGCGCGCTCGCGGCGCTGTGGCATGCGCTCTGGGACGAGCCGCTCGCGTTCGAGTGGCTGCCGCGGGCCGGCCTCGCCGCGTGGCTCAACGATGCGGCTGCCGAGGCCGCGGCGCGCGACGCGAGCTGCGCGCTGTTCGGTGCACCGGCAGGCGTCGTGCGCGAGGTGCACGACAAGGCCTTCGCGTGGCGGAGCGCGTGCGAGGCCGGGCTCGCGCCCGAGAGCTTGCGCGACGTGATCGCGGTGCTGGAGGCGGCCGAGCTGCGCGCACCGGATGCGGCGCGCGCGATCGAGGCGCGCGTCGCCGCCTGGCCCCCCTGGGCGCGCCGCGACTTCGTGCTGAAGCCGCGCTTCGGCACGAGCGCGCGGGGACGCGCGAGCGGGGGTGTGAGGCGCGACGCGCGTTGGCACTCCGCTCTGCCGCGCCTCGCCGAGCGCGGCGGCGCGTTGCTCGAGCCGTGGCTCGCACGCACCTGGGACGCGTCGACCCAGCTGCTGGTGCACCCGGGCGGCAGCGTCGAGTTGTTGGGAACGCTCGTGCAGGAGCTGACGCCGGCCGGCGCCGTGCGCGCGCATCGCGGCGTGATCGACGCGCGCGGCGGCGTTCGCTCTGGGCTCGCGGCGGACGGGCGGCTGCGCGAAGCCGCGCTGCAGATCGCGCGCGCCGCGGCGCGCGCCGGCTATCGCGGCCCGTGCGGCGTCGACGCCTTCGCGTTCCGCGATGCCGAGACGGGTGCCGAGCTCCTCCGGCCCGTCGTCGAGCTCAACGCGCGCTTCACGCTGGGCACGGTCGCGATCGGGCACGCGCTGCGCGCGCGCGCCGCGCAGATCGCGAGCGGCGCACTCGCCCGCGACGAATCCGCCAGCTTCGTGTTCGCGCTCGACGGCGCCGCGGCGCCCGCGGCCGAGGGCGCGGTACGCATTCCGCTCGGCGCGGGCGCAGCCGCGCTGGTGATTGCGCACACCTCCGGAAGCGGCTGAGACCGCGCGCTCGTTGCTTCTCCGGGCGCGTCCGCGCTGAGATAGAGTGCCGCGCTTTGCCGGTGCGCGTCCCGCTCCTCGCTCGCCCCGAAATGGGAAGGGAGTTCGAGTGCGTCCGATCCCCCAGCTCGCGCTCGCCGTCCTGGTCGCCGCGTTCGCGGCGCCGGCGCTCGCGCAGTCGGCTGCGACCGCCGCGAAGGAGCCGGAGGCGGAAGCGGCCGACGCCAGCGTCGAGGAGCTGATCGTCACGGGCACGGCCGCGAAAGGCCGCACCGTGCTCGACAGCCCGGTGCCGGTCGATCTGCTGAGCGCCAGCGAGCTCGCGAGCTCCGGCGCCGTGGCCCAGGAGCTCGGCCAAGCGCTTGCCGTGCTCGCGCCCTCCTTCAGCTTCCCGCGCCAATCGAACTCGGGCACCTCCGACCACGTGCGCGCGGGTCAGCTGCGCGGCCTCTCGCCCGACCAGCTGCTGGTGCTGGTGAACGGCAAACGGCGCCATCCCTCCGCGATCGTGAACAGCGAGACGAAGATCGGCCGCGGCACCGCGGCGGTGGATCTCAACACGATCCCGCTCGAGGCCGTGGAGCGCGTCGAGATCCTGCGCGACGGCGCCGGCGCGCAGTACGGCAGCGACGCCATCGCGGGCGTGATCAACATCCTGCTCGACCAGGATCCCGAGCACACCGACATCGAGGTCACGCTCGGCGAGCACATCACGCATCTCGACCCGACGCACCAGGACATCAAGGACGGCGAGACCTTCACGCTCGCCGCGAGCACCGGCTTCGCGTTCCGCGAAGAGGGTTTCCTGCGCGTCGGCATCGACATCGAGAACCGCAACGCGACGAACCGCGCGGGCTTCGATCAGATTCCCTTCTTCGAGGATCCGCTGAACGCCTACCTCGCGGGCCGCCGCAGCTACGCGATGGGCGACCCCAACACCGAGAGCTACGGGCTGTGGTTCAACACTGAGATCCCCGTCGGAGAAGTCGTGCTGTACGGCTTCGGCACGTTCGGCGAGCGCGAGACGCGCGGGGGCGCCGCGTTCTTCCGCTACCCGGTCGGCTATCAGAACTGGCCCGGCGTGTACGCGGACGGGTATCTGCCGAAGACGCGCGGCGACGACCAGGATCTCTCCTTCACCACTGGCGTCGAGTGGGACCTCGCGGGCTGGAGCGTCGACTCGAGCCTCGGCTTCGGTCGCAACGAGTTCGAGTACGGCGTCGACGACTCGCAGAACCCGTCGCTCGGTGCGGCGAGCCCGACGCGCTTCGACTCCGGCGGCTACGAGTTCGAGCAGCTGATCGCGAACGTCGACGCGACGCGCGATCTCGAGATCGCGGCGCTCGCAGGGCCGCTGACGGTGATCGCCGGCTTCGAGTATCGCCGCGAGAGCTACGTGACGCGCGCGGGCGAGCCCGCGAGCTATCAGGCGGGCTCGTTCGTCGCGTGCGCGCCGGGCTATCCCGTCGATCCGGCGTGCGCGATCGGCGCGCAGGCCGGGCCGGGCCTCACGCCAGCCGACGAGGTCGAGATGCAGCGCGATGTCGTAGGCCTCTACGCCGACGTGGCCGCCGAGGTGCTGCCGCGCCTCTTGCTCGACCTCGCCGCGCGCTACGAGCACTACTCGGATTTCGGCGGCGAGCTCACCGGCAAGCTCTCGGCGGCGTTCGACCTCAGCGAGGCGGTGACGCTGCGCGGTGCGATCTCGAACAGCTTCCGAGCGCCGGCGGTGCAGCAGGAGGGCTTCGCCGACACGACGACCAGCTTCGGCTCCGGCAGCTCGCTCGTGCGCACGCGCACGCTGCCGGCGTACGACCCGATCGCGGAGGCGCTCGGGGCGGAGGAGCTCGACGCGGAGACCGCGTTCAACCTGAGCTTCGGCATCACCGCGCAGCTCGGCGACTTCTCGGCCTCGCTCGATTTCTTCCGCATCACGGTGGACGACCGCATCACGCTCTCGGAGCGCTTCTTCGACGACGGCGTGAACACGTACTTCGTCGACTACGTGAGCACGCTCCCCGGCGGCGCGGACGTCGAGTCGGTCCGCTATTTCACGAACGCGGTCGACACGCGCACGCGCGGCGTCGACGTCGTCGTGAGCTACGCGCACGAGCTGTTCGACGGCGACTTCGACTTCGACGTCTCGTTCAGCTTCGCCGACACGGACGTTTGCGACTACGCCGAGACGCCGAGCGAGCTGACGGACCTGTACCCGAGCTTCCGCCTCGTCGGCGTCGAGGAGACGAACACGCTCGAGACGGCGGCGCCGAAGTGGAAGACCGTCGTCACCGCCGACTGGGAGAACGACGACCTCTCGCTGCTGGCGCGCCTCAGCGCATTCGCGGCGACCGAGCGCGTGTTCAACTTCGGCGGCGGCTTCGAGCCGTCGCAGCGCTACGGGACCGAGCTGCAGCTCGATCTCGAGGGCGAGTACCACCTCACCGACAAGATCGCGCTCGCGCTCGGCGTCGCGAACGTTCTCGACAACTACCCCGACCGCTCGAGCTCCGACATCAACTACTTCGGGAATCTGCCCTACGACGTGTTGTCGCCGATCGGCATCAACGGCCGCTACGTGTACACGCGGCTCTCGGTCCGCTTCTGAGCCGTAACAAGCGAGCGCCGTGAGCCCCCGACTCCGCTTGTCCGTCGTCGACCAAGCGCCGGTGCGCAAGGGCGGCACGGCGGCGGACGCGCTGCGCGAGTCGCTCGCGCTCGCCGAGCGCGCCGACGCGCTCGGCTACGAGCGCTACTGGGTGGCGGAGCACCACAGCCTGCCGGGCATCGCGAGCACGAGCCCGGAGATCCTGATCGGGCAGATCGCGGCGCGCACGCGCGCGATTCGCGTCGGCAGCGGCGGCGTGATGCTCACGCACTACAGCGCGCTCAAGGTCGCCGAGAACTTCCGCATGCTGGAGTCGCTGTTCCCGGGCCGCATCGACGTCGGCCTCGGGCGCGCGCCCGGAAGCGATCAGCGCACTGCCGCCGCGCTCGCGTACCCCGGCCCGATGCGCGACGTGCGGCACTACCCCGAGCAGATCGACGACCTGATCGGATTCCTCGCCGACGATCTCCCGCCGGCGCACCCGTTCCGCGGCATCCACGCCGGGCCGACACCCGGCGGCATGCCCGAAGTGTGGCTGCTCGGCTCGGGCATCGATTCCGCGCTGCTCGCCGCCGAGCGCGGGCTGCCGTTCAGCTTCGCGCACTTCTTCGGGGCCCACGCCGGCAACGGGCCGGCGATCGTGAACGCCTACCGCGAGCGCTTCGTGCCCTCGCGCTGGTGCCCCGAGGCCCGCGTCCACGTGGGGGTGATGGCGCTCTGCGCGCCGACCGAGGGCGAGGCGCGGCACCACGCGGCGAGCCTGCGGCTGTCGCGCCTCGACCTCGCGCGCGGGGTCCACGCCGGAACCCCGAGCCCGGAGGAAGCGCTCGCGTACCCGTACTCGCCCGCGGAGCTCGCCTACCTGGCGGCGAACACGACCGACCCGATCGTGGGCGATGAGGCGCAAGTGACTGCCCGGCTTGAGGAAATCGCCACCGCATACGGAACCCGCGAGCTCGGGATCGTCACGATTTGCTTCGACTTCGCGGCCCGGCTGCGGTCCTACGAGCTGATCGCCAGCGCGAGCGTCTGACCCCCCTCGCCATCGGCGATGCCGGGCAGCGAAATGCGAGCAGATCTGCGCGCCACTTTCGCCCTCTCCCTCCCACTCCCTTCGCGGAGACCCTTCTCCAGGGCTCCCACTACAGAGAGGCGAGGCATGTTGATCTTGAAAACGCTGCGATGCGGGTTGGTGTTGGCTGCTACCGCGGTGTGCGCGCTCCCGGCGTTAGCCGCCACCTACACACTCGACGATCTGGTGAACGGTTCGGTCAACTCGTTCCAGTCCGACGACGGGCTGCTGACGTTCAGCGATTTCTCGGTGACGAAGCTGAAGAAGCTGAGCGGCAACCTCTCGCTCTACACCGTGACGACGGTGAGCGACGGCTACGTGCTCTCCTCGTCGGCGTTCGACGCGAGCAGCGGCGGGCTGAAGAGGCTGAACATCACCTACAAGGTCACCGCGAACTCGGGCCTGATCACCGGCGCGTCGATGGCCATGGACGCGACCCGGACCACCGGCCGCATCAAGGTCGAGAAGGACATCGAGGATCCGACCAGCGACGAGGGCACGTTCCTCCTCACGCTGATGCGCAACAACTCCTCGCTGCTCTCGGACTCGGACACGTTCTCGCCCGGCGCCGCGTCGTTCGAGGTCGAGGAAGCGATCCGGATCAAGAAGGTCTCGACGCTGAACTCGGTGCAGAACTCGTACACCGTCACCGTGCCCGAGCCGCCGGTGCTGAGCCTCATGGCAGCCGGCCTCAGCGGCCTCGTGTGGCTCGGCCGACGCCCGAAGCGAGCGTAGTCGCACGCAGCGATCGAAGCGGCGGCGCCGAGCTGCCGGCATGTTAGGTACTCGCGCGAGCGGCCTTCGGGCCGCTCGCTGCGTTTTGGAGGGGGCGCGCGCTAGCGCTTCAGGTTCCGCGCGAAGAGCGCGAACAGGCGCTCCCAGTGTCGTTCCGCAGAGGGCTTGTGATAGATGCCCTCGCGCTGCGGGAACGCGAAGCCGTGCTCGGCGCCCGGGTACCACTCGATGCGGTGATTCACGCCGGCGCCGTGGAGAACTCCTGCGAGCGCGTCGATCTGCTCCTTGGACGCCCAGCGGTCGATCTCGGCGCAAGCGAGATAGAGCTCGCCCTGGATGCGCGGCGCCGCGAGGTGCGCGGAATCGGGCGCGTCCGTGACTAGGCGCGCGCCGTAGATCGACGCGGCCGCGGCGACGCGCTCCGGGAATGCCGCGGCGGCGGCGATGACGAACGGGCCGCTCATGCAGTAGCCGACGCAGCCGATCGCGCCGGGCCGCACCGCCGGCTGCGCGTCCGCGAACGCGAGCAGCGCCTCGGTGTCGTGCACGACCAGCGTGTTCGAGAGATGGCTCATCATCTCGAACATCCGCTGCATGCCCGGCTCGCTGCGCTCCATCGCGAACTCGCGCACCCGCCGGTAGTACAGATTCGGGAGCGCCACCCAATAACCGACGGCCGCGATGCGGCGCGCCATGTCGTGGAGCTCTTCGCGCTTCCCGGGCGCGTCCATGTAGAAGAAGACGGGCGGGAACGGGCCGCCTTCGTCCGGGTGCACCACGAACGTGTTCATCGCCCCGTCGCGCGTTCGGACGTCGATCTCTTGCTCGATCATCGCGTCGCCTCCTGATCCGGGATTCAATCCCGCGCGCAGGCCCCGCCGCAAGAGCTCGGGCCTCGAGCGCCGGCGCGCGTGGAAGGCTCCGATCGCGCTCGCTGCAGTTCGCGGGAACTCCACGGCACGCTCTACGAAGAGGTGCCGTTCTCAGCGGCGGAACGGCTTCATTCTCGACTGCACGACTCTCGCCTGAGCGCGGTCGAGGGAGCGGGTCATCTCCTGATGCAGGATGCTCCCGGTCGCTTCGCCTCGGAGGTGGAGGGGTTTCTGACAAGCAGGTAGATCCGCTAGGCGGCCGAAGGAGCTACCGCGTGGACGTCAGATTCCTGGCAGCCCTCGGAGTCGTCGCAGTCGTTGGCCTGCATGTACTCGTCACCGCGCTTCCCTTCGCGAGCGCGTACGGCATGCTGCGCTGGCGCTGGTTCGCCTGGATTCACGTGCCCCTCATCCTTTGGGCGCTGTCCGTCCCCTTCGTCGCGTACCGGTGTCCGTTCACGGGCTGGGAGAAGTCCCTGCGCGCGCTGGCGGGCCTACCCGTGTGCGAGGGCCACTTCCTCCAACACTACGTGTACGAACCGCTGGCGCCGTACGGTGGCGTCGTGTTCGCCGCCATGGCTGGCGTCGTCGTGGGCCCCGCGTACGTCGTGCTGTACCGGCAGCGCAGACGTCGAAGCCGGACCGCCGCCTAACAGTCGCTTGCAGAGCCACGCTGCGGGCCGAGCGCCAGACCGTCGAGCGGCGCCGGAGGCTGCGGAGCGAGAAGATGGTGGCCCAGGCCAGAGTCGAACTGGCGACACCCGCATTTTCAGTGCGGTGCTCTACCAACTGAGCTACCGGGCCGCGGGAGTCGCACCGTAGCCGCACGTCCTGGCCTTAGCTACGGCTGACGCAGATCACTTTTCTGATTCTTGCGTGCGATAGCGTCTCGCCCATGTTCGCTGTGCGCGGTGTTCTCGATTGCGGCCGGCGCGCGCTGCGAGTCGCGCTCGCGCTCACGTTTCTCGCCGCGGGCGCCGCGCATGCAGCGTCGCCGGAGCCGGCAAGCGGCTCGCGAGGCATGGTCGTCACGCCGCATCCGGCCGCGACGCGCGCCGGCGTCGAGGTGCTCGCGAGCGGCGGCAACGCGATCGACGCCGCGATCGCCGCGGCGTTCGCGATCTCGGTCTGCCAGCCGCAGTCCACGGGCATTGGCGGCGGCGCGTTTCTTCTGATCCGGCTCGCGGACGGCCGCGCGTTCGCGATCGACGCGCGCGAGACGGCGCCGGCGGCCGCGCATCCGGCGCTCTACACGCAGCCGGGCGTGGCGCCGGACGCGTCGCGCTTCGGTGGCCTCGCGACGGCGACGCCAGGCCTGGTGGCCGGCTTTGCGCTCGCGCTCGAGCAGTACGGCACGCGCTCGCTGAGAGCGTCGCTCGCGCCGGCGATCGAGCTCGCGGAGCACGGCGCCACGCTCGGGCCGCACTCGCTGCGCATCCTCGAGTTCATGCGCGCGACGCCGCTCCCCGCGCGGTTTCCCGAGACGGCGCGCATCCAGCTCCCGCCCGCGCCGATTCCGCCGGGCGCGAAGCTGCGTCAGCCCGAGCTCGCAGCGACGCTGCGCCTGGTCGCGCGCCGCGGCGCGCGCGGGTTCTACGAAGGCGCGCTCGCGCAGAAAATCGCGGCCGCGGCGCAGGCGAGCGGCGGCGTGCTGACGGCCGCGGATCTCGCGGCCTACCGCCCGCTCGAGCGCGAGCCCCTGCGCGGCAGCTATCGCGGCCTCGAGCTGATCGCGTTCCCGCCGCCGTCGTCCGGCGGCGTGACGCTGATCGAGACGCTCAACGTGCTCTCGGGCTACGACCTGGCTGCGAGCGGAGCCGGCTCGTCGCTCTCGATCCACCGCGTGACCGAGGCCTTGAAGCTCACGTTCGCCGATCGGGCGCAGCATCTCGGCGATCCCGCATTCGAGGAGGTGCCGGCGAAGCAGCTGCTCGACCCGGGGTACGCCGAGCGCCTGCGCGCGCGCATTCGCGACGACCGGGCGGGGGCCGTGCCCGGCTCCGCGTTCGCGGTGGACGACGCCGGCACGGCGCATCTCTCGGTCGTCGACGCCGCCGGCAACGCGGTGGCGATCACGCAGACGATCAATGGCCCCTACGGCGCCTGGGTGACGGTGCCGGGCACGGGCATCCTGCTCAACAACGAGATGGACGACTTCGTGACGAGCCCCGAGCAGGCGAACCAATGGGGGCTGCCCGGGCTCGCGAGCGCTGCGAATCGCGTCGAGGCGGGCAAGCGGCCGCTCTCGAGCATGGCGCCGCTGATCGCGGTCGCGGATGGCAAAGTGCGCTTCGTCGCGGGCAGCAACGGCGGTCCGCGCATCATCACGTCGGTGCTGCTCGCGTTCCTGAACGCCGTCGATTGGGGCATGGACGCGCAGGAAGCAGTCTCCGCGCCGCGCTTCCATCACCAATGGCGTCCCGACCTGCTCGAGCTCGAGAGCGACGTTCCGGCCGACGTAGTCGAGGCGCTGAGAGCCCGCGGGCACGCGATCAAAGTGACGGACGAGATCATGACGGGCGTCGAGGCGATCGCGATCGACCCGGCGACCGGCCGGATGACTGGCGGCGCGGATCCGCGCCGCGACAGCGCCGCGCAGGGGCTCGACTGACGCCGCTGGCTAGGCGGGCCCGATCGTCGCGATCGTGTACTTGCCGAGGTCGATGAAGCGGCGCGCGACCCGTAACAAGTCGCTGGCGCTCACGGCGCGCACGCGCTGCGGGAAGAGCCGGTCCGCGTCGACGCCGCGGCCGTAGCGCGCGTCGAGCGCCATCGCGAGCGCGCGCTGCCCGCCGCGCTGCTGCGCGATCGCGTGGGTTCCGCACAGGTAGCGCCGCGCGCGCTCTGCCTCGTCCTCGGAGGGCGCGCTCTGCAGCAGGCGCTCCAACTCGCTGAGAATTCCCCGCTGCGCGATCTCGAGCTTGTCCGGCGCGGTAGCGATGTACACGCAGAACGCGCCCGGCGCGTAGCCGACGATGTTCGTCGCGCTCACGCTGTAGGCGAGGCTCTGGCGATCGCGCAGCTCGAGGAAGAGGCGCCCGCCTTGGCCGGCGAGAATCTGTGCGAGCACGTCGAGCGCCTCGCGATCCGGGTCATCGACGCCGACGCCGCGGAAGCCGAGCACGAGATGCGCCTGCGCGCGGTCCTTGCGCTCGTGCGCGCGCCGGATCTCGCGCGGCGCGGGCTCGGGCTCGGGCAGCGAGAGCGGCTTCGCGTCGTCCTGCTCGAGGTCCGCGAGCTCGCGGGCGAGCGCCTCTGCGGCCTCGTCCGGATCGACGTCGCCGACCACCGACACGACCAAGTTATCAGGGCGCACGAGCGCCGCGTGGTGCGCCGCGACGCCCGCGGCGTCGAAGCTGGCGACGGAGTCCTTCGTCCCGGGCAGCGGCAGCCGATAGGGGTGCCGCTCGTAGTGCGCGAGCTGGAACAGGTCGAAGGCGCGCGCGCCGAGGCGATCTGCGCGGCGGTCGAGCGCGGCGAGCGCATCGCGGCGCTCGCGTTCGGTCTCCTCCTCGTCGAACGCGGGAAAGCCGAGGGCCTCGGCCCAGATCGGCAGCGCTTCGGCGAAGGAATCCGACGTGCAGTCGAGCGTGAGGCCGAGCGAGCTGCGCCCGGAGAAGGCGTCGATGTCCGCCGCGAGCGATTCGATCGTGCGCGCGAACTCGGCGGCGCTGCGCGTGGCCGTGCCGCGCAGCCACAGGCCCGAGAGGAAGCTGCCGAGGCCGGCGGTCTGCTCGCGCTCGGCGAGCTGCCCGCCGAGCGCCGCCGCGCGCACCGCCACGACCGGCACTTCGCGGCGCGGCAGCACGAATGCGCGCACCCCGTTCGGCAGCGTGTAGGCGTGCACGCGCTCGCCCACTGCGCCGCTGCGGCTCGGCGCGGCGAAGCGGCGCGCGGTGCGAGAGACGCCCGTCGCCACGGCTGCCTCGAGCGCGGCGGGCGCGAGCGCTGGCGCCTGCGAAGGCAGCACGGCCACCACGGACATGCAGCCCGGGTCGAGCCACTCCTTGGCTGCGCGCAACAGCTCGTCGCGCGTCGCGCCCGCGATGCGCTCGAGATACGCGTCCTCGAAATCAGGGTCGCCGGTCGTGAGCTGCGCGCTGCCGAGCTTGAGCGCCATGCCCGAGACGCTCTCGCGCTCCCAGGCGCGCGAAGCCAGGAAGTTGCGGCGCGCCTTCGCGAGCTCGTCGCTGCCGAGCGGCTCGCGGCGCAGCCGCTCGGTCTCCGCGATCGAGGCCGCGATCGCGTGCTCCACGTGCTCGGCGTCCGCGTCCACCGAGACGGAGAAGACGCCGGCGTCGATCGGCGTATAACAACCCGCATCGATGCGGTCGGCCACGCCGAGCTCTTCCTTCACGCGCCGATTCAGGCGCGAGCTGTCGCCCTCGCCGAGGGCGTAGGCGAGCAGGTCGAGCAGCGGAGCGTCGGGGTGCGTGAGCGGCACGGCGGGGAAGCTCAGCTCGAAGGCAGCGCGCTCGAACGGGCGCTGCGCGACGCGCACGCGCACGCCGCGCTGCGCGGGCTCGGCGGCGCGCGAGCGGCGCGCCTCGCCGCGCTGCGCGGAGCCGAAGGTCGCGCGCACGTGCGCGATGAAGGCGTCTGCGTCGAGGTCTCCCGCCGCCGCGACCACCATGTGCTCCGGCGTGTACCAGCGGCGGTAGAAGGCCAGCAGCTTCTGCTGCGTCAGGGCCGCAACGCTCGCGGCACTGCCGAGCACCGGGAAGCGATAGGGATGCACCGCGTAGACCGTGTCGAAGACCTCGTCGTTGAGCACGTGGCCCGGATCGTCCGCGCTGCGCCGGATCTCCTCTAGCACGACCTCGATCTCGCGGCTCACCTCGGCGGGATCGAAGAGCGAGTTCTGCACCGCATCCGCGAGCACGTCGAAGCCGGCGAACGCGGCGTCGCCCGGCAGCGTGGCGTGATAACAAGTCGCGTCGAACGAGGTGAAGGCGTTGATCGCGCCGCCCACGCCCTCGACGCTGCCGGCGATCTCGCCGACGCCGCGCGTCGGCGTGCCCTTGAACAGCATGTGCTCGTGGAAGTGGGCCAGGCCGCGCTCGTGATCGCGCTCGTCCGCGGAACCCACGTCGACCCAGATCTGCACCTCGGCGACCGGCTCGAGGCGGCTCTCGCGAACCAGCACGACGAGGCCGTTTTCGAGCGTTTCTCGTCGGTAGGCCGGGGCGGTCATGGGGCGCGAAGGGTAACGGCGGAGCCCTCCGCTGCCCCTATGTTTCGGCGGTGACAGCCATTATTGAACGCGGAAATCCGACGCTCGGCGTGTACCTCCACGTGCCGTTCTGTGAGCGGATTTGCCCGTATTGCGACTTCCCGGTCGTCGCGGCCCGGACGCTCCGGCGCGCTGACGAGGAGCGCTACGTCGCGGCGCTGCTCGCCGAGCTGGAAGGGCGGCGCGACGGGTTCGCGGGCCACCGCCTCGCAACCCTCTACCTCGGGGGCGGGACGCCGTCTCTGCTCACGCCCGGATCCGTCTCCCGCTTGATCGAGGCCGTCCGGGCTGCCTGGGACGGCCCGCTCGAAGAGGTCACCCTCGAGGCGAATCCGAGCACCACCGAGCGCGAGCGCCTGGCGGCGTTTCGAGCCGCCGGCGTCACGCGCCTCTCGATCGGCGTCCAGTCGTTCGACGACGACACGCTGCGCCGCCTCGGGCGCGCCCATCGCGGCGCGGAAGCCGGCGCCTTCATCGAGGCCGCGCGAGCCGCCGGCTTCGCGAATCTGTCCCTCGACCTGATCTTCGGCGCGCCGTCTCAGACGCTGGACGCGGTGCGTGGCGACGCGGCCGCCGCCCTCGGGCATCGCCCCGAGCACGTCTCCGCTTACGCCCTCACACTCGAGCCGGGTACGCCCTTCGCCCGTGCCGTCGCGGCGGACAAGCTCGCGGTCCCCGACGACGACACCGCCGCGGACATGATGCTGGCGCTCGGCGCGGCGTTCGAAGCTGCCGGGCTAGAGCGCTACGAGGTCTCGAGCTGGGCGCGCCCCGGCCACGCCGCCCGCCACAACCGCCGCTACTGGCAGCGGCGCCCAGTGCTCGGCCTCGGCGTCGGTGCGCACTCGCACGAGCCGCCGCGCGCGGGCGAGCCCTTCGGTGCACGCAGCGCGAACGAGCGCGGGTTGGAGGACTATCTCGCGCGCATCGAGGGCGGGCGCTGCGAGCCGCCCGAGCGCGAGGTGCTCGCCGAGGAGACTGCCCGCAGCGAGGCCGTGTTCCTGGCGCTGCGCACGCGCGAGGGCCTCGAGGCGCGGGCGTTCGCAGCCGAGTTCGGGGCACCGCCGCGCACGTTCTTCGCGCCCGCGATCGACGCCGCCCGCGCGGCCGGCCACGTCCTCGAGCGCTCGAACGGCGATCTCGCGCTCAGCCCGGCTGGCTGGCTGTTCGCCGACGAGGTCGCAGCACGTTTCGTGTGAGCACCAGTGCACGCGGAGCGAGGGCCGAGCGAAGTCGAGCAGCGGCCTCGATCCGAGCAAGCCGAGCTCGACGCTTGTGCGCGTTGACCGCGCCTGCGTCGGCGCGCACACTTGCACGGGGAGAGCGCGCCGTGCCTTCAGGTCCGGGGAACACACAACCGCGAGTGGCCGCACCGGCGCTGCTGTCGCAACGACAGGGCAACGTGCTGCGCGCCGTGGTGTCGTGCTTCGTCGGAGACGCGGCGCCGGTCGCGTCGGACACGATCGCTTCGCTGCTGCCGGTCCACCTGTCGCCGCAGAGCGTCCGCAACACCCTCGCAGAGCTCGAAGAGATCGGGCTGGTCGACAAGCCGCATCGCTCGGCGGGCCGCGTGCCCACGGCGCGCGGCATGCGCGCCTTCGTGGATCAGCTGCTCGCGGTGCGCGAGCTCGGCAGCTTCGAGAAGCGCGACCTCGAAGGCCGGCTCGAGGAGGGCGCGAGCCTCGACGAGAGCGCTTCGCGGCTGCTCTCCGAGACCACGCGCCTGCTCGGCTTCGTTGTGCCGCCGCGCCTCGAGGAAGTCGTCCTGCGACACCTGTCCTTCGCACGGCTCTCGAGCGAGCGCGTGCTGGCGGTGCTCGTCTCCGAGAGCGGACGCGCCTATCAGCGCGTCGTCGAGCACGCCGGGCAGGGGGATCAGGCCGAGCTCGACCGCATGGCCGCGGCTCTGTGCGAGCGGCTCGCAGGCACCACGCTGCGCGAGATCCGGAGCCGGCTAGTCGCCGAAGCCGCGGCGCTGAGCACGCGGGCGGACCTGCTCTTGGAGCGGCTGGTGCGCGACCTGCCGCTGGCCGCCGACGCGAGCGAGCACGACGTCGTGATCGCGACGCGCCTCGCGCTGCTCGACCAGCCCGAGTTTCACGACCCGGCGCGCGTGCGCGCGCTGCTGCGAGCCGTCGAGGACAAGGAGCGCCTGCTCGGCCTGCTAGACCAAGTGCTCGACGCCAGCGGCGTTCGCGTCGCATTCGGCGCCGAGCTCGCCGCCGACGGGCTCGAGGGCCTCGCGTTCGTCGCGACGCGCTACGGCCGGAGAGGCGCCAGCACCGGCACACTCGGCGTGATCGGCCCCGGGCGCATGGACTTCGCGCGCGTGATCCCGCTCGTTCGCTATGTCTCGAAGCTCCTCTCGGAGCAAGCGCGAGCGTGAGCGACCGACCCAAGCAGAGTGAAGACGCGGGCGAGGAAGCCCCGGGCGGGAAGCTCGAGATGGGGGCCGAGCTCGAGGCGGCACTGCGCGAGGCAGAAGCCGCGGTCGGCGGCCGCCCGGCGGCCGGCGCCCGCGAGGGCAAGCCCGACGCCACGGAATCGCTGATCCAGGCCTACAAGGCGGAGTGCGAGAAGCTCGGCCGGGAGCTCGACGCGGCCAAGGCCGAGCTGGAGACGGCCAAGCGCGAAGCGGCCGCCAACCAGGATCGCTACGTCCGGACGTCGGCCGACCTCGACAACCTGCGGCGGCGCCAGCTCCGGGAGCGGCAAGAGGTGCTCCAGTATGGGCACGAGAACCTCGTCAAGGAGCTGCTCAACACGGTCGATAACCTCGAGCGCGCGGTGGATCACGCGAAAGGGAGTGGAGCCAAGGACTTGGTCGCGCTGTTGCAGGGCGTCGAACTCGCCCAGCGAGAGCTCGTCACGGTGCTCGGCAAGCACGCCGTCGAGGTGATCGAGGCCGAGGGGGTCGCGTTCGATCCGAACGTCCACGAGGCCGTCGCGCAGATGGAGGAGGGATCCGTAACGCCAGGCAGCGTCGCTCGCGTCTACCAAAAAGGCTACCGGCTGCGCGATCGCTTGTTACGACCGGCGCGCGTGGTGGTGGCGGTGGCGCCGAAGACGAAGCCCGAAGAAACGGAGCCCGAGAACTGACCGGCGTCGCTCGCTGAGCGCCGGTGGGGGGCGCGGCAGCGATGGGCAAAGTGATCGGCATCGACCTCGGGACGACGAACTCGTGCGTCGCGATCATGGACGGCGATACGCCGCAGGTGATCGCGAACGCCGAGGGCGCGCGCACCACGCCGTCGATCGTGGCATTCACGGAGCACGGCGAGAAGCTGGTCGGCCAGGTCGCGAAGCGGCAGGCCGTCACCAACCCCGCCAAGACGATCTTCGCCGTGAAACGCTTGATCGGGCGCCGCTTCGAATCCGAGGAAGTGAAGCGCTTCGCCAGCGTGGCGCCGTTCGGCCTCGCGCCCGCGAACAACGGCGATGCCTGGGTGAAGGTCGGCGACAAGCTCTGCCCGCCGCAGGAGATCTCCGCCTCGGTGCTCGCGAAGATGCGCGACACCGCGCAGGACTTCCTCGGCGAGCCCGTGAGCGACGCCGTGATCACGGTGCCCGCGTACTTCAACGACGCGCAGCGCCAGGCCACCAAGGATGCCGGCAAGATCGCCGGCCTGAACGTGCTGCGGATCATCAACGAGCCGACGGCGGCGGCGCTCGCCTACGGCCTCGGCGAGGCGGCCAACAAAACGATCGTCGTGTTCGACCTCGGCGGCGGCACCTTCGACGTCTCGGTGCTGGAGATCGGCGACGGCGTGTTCGAGGTGAAGAGCACGAACGGCGACACCTACCTCGGCGGCGAGGATTTCGACCAGCGCGTGATCGACCACCTGATCGAGCGCTTCAAGGCCGAGACGAGCATCGATCTCGCCGGCGACCAGATGGCGCTGCAGCGCCTCAAGGAAGCCGCGGAGCGCGCGAAGCACGAGCTCTCGTCGTCGGTGCAGACGGAAGTGAACCTGCCGTTCATCGGCGCCGACGCGAGCGGCCCGAAGCACCTGAATCTCTCGATCACGCGCGAGAAGCTCGAAGCGCTGTGCGCGGACCTGATCGATCGCTTGGTCGGACCCTGCGAGATGGCGCTCTCGGACGCCGGGCTCGCGAAGGAGCAGATCCACGACGTGATCCTGGTGGGCGGCATGACGCGCATGCCGCGCGTGCAGGAGAAGGTCGCCGAGATCTTCGGGCGCGCGCCGCACAAGGGCGTGAACCCGGACGAGGTCGTCGCCGTCGGCGCCGCCATCCAGTGCGGCGTGCTGAAGGGCGAAGTCGAGAACGTGCTCTTGCTCGACGTGACGCCGCTCTCGCTCGGCGTCGAGACCCAAGGTGGCGTCTTCACGCCGATCATCGAGAAGAACACGACGATCCCGACACGCAAGAGCCAGGTGTTCTCGACCACCGAGGATCACCAGAGCGTGGTGCGCATCCACGTGCTGCAGGGCGAGCGCGCGATGGCTGCCGACAACCACAGCCTCGGGCGCTTCGAGCTGGTCGGCGTGCCGCCCGCGCCGCGCGGCGTGCCGCAGATCGAGGTGACCTTCGAGATCGACACCGACGGCGTCGTCAGCGTCTCGGCGAAGGACCTCGGCACCGGCAAGACGCAGCAGATTCGCGTGAACGCGTCGGGCGGCTTGTCGGCCGACGAGATCGACAACCTGGTCACCGAGGCCGAATCCAACGCCGCCGCCGACAAGCGTCGCCGCGATTCCGCGGAGATCTCCAACAAGGCGGACGGTTTGATCTACTCGACCGAGCGCACCCTCGAGGAATATGCGCAGCACGTCTCGGACGAAGATCGCCAGAGCCTGCTCGCGGCGCTCGAGAAGGCGAAGGCCTGCGTCGCGGCGAAGGACGTGGACGCACTCGCCGTCGCGGTCGACGAGCTCTCGGCGCTCTCGTATCAGCTGACCGAGCGCCTGTACGCGACGCTGGGAGCCAAGACCGAGTAGCTCGCGCGGCCGCAGCGCTGCGGAGAGGGATGGCTAAGGTGCCGCGGCTTCGAGGGGCGCAGCGGACGTGAGCAAGCGGGATTACTACGAAGTTCTCGGCGTCGTCCGCACGGCGTCGGGCGACGAGCTGAAAAAGGCGTACCGGAAGCTCGCGCTCCAATACCACCCCGACCGCGGCTCGGACGATCCGGCGGCGGAGGAGAAGTTCAAGGAGGCCTCGGAGGCGTACGCCGTGCTCTCCGACGACGCGAAGCGCCGCCAGTACGACCAGTTCGGCCACCAGGCGGTCGGCGGCCCCGGCGGATTCCAAGGCGACTTCGGGAACGTCGGCGACATCTTCAACGACCTCTTCGGCGACTTGTTCGGCGCCATGGGCGGACGGCGCGGCGGGCGCGGCCAGCGCGGCGCCGACCTGCGCTACACGCACACGCTCGACCTCGAGGACGTGCTCAGCGGCGAAGAGGCCACGATCGAGATCCCGCGCATGCTGCGCTGCGAGAAGTGCAGCGGCAGCGGCGCGAAGCCGGGCACGCAGCCCGAACGCTGCGGCCGCTGTGGGGGCACGGGTCAGACCGTCTTCCAGCAGGGCTTGTTCCGCATCAGCCGGCCCTGCGAGGCGTGCCGCGGCGAGGGCTCCGTGGTGCGCAGCCCGTGCACGACCTGCCGCGGGAGCGGCCGCACCGAGGGCAAGAAGACGCTGAAAGTGCGCGTGCCCGCGGGCGTCGAAGACGGCATGCGGCTGCGCGTGGCGGGCGAAGGCGAAGCGGGCCTCGCCGGCGGACAGGCCGGCGATCTGTACGTGGTGATGGCCGTCAACGAGCACCCGCTCTTCAAGCGCGAGGGCCCCGACTTGTTATGCGAGGTGCCGGTGCTGCTGACGCAGGCGGCGCTCGGCGCGGAGATCGACGTCCCGACCCTCGAAGGGCGCGTCAAGCTGAAGATTCCGGAGGGCACGCAGTCGGGGAAGACGTTCCGGCTGCGCGGGAAGGGCGTGCCGAGCGTGAACTCGAGCGCGCGCGGCGATCTCCACGTGCGCATCTTCGTGGAGGTGCCGTCGCGGCTGAACGCGAAGCAGCGCGCGCTGCTCGAGCAGTTCGCCGCGGAGAGCGGCGCCGAGGCTGCGCCCTTCACGAAGGGCTTCCTCGACAAGGTCCGGGACCTCTTCGATTGATGCGTGCGGCTCGCGCGACGCTCGCCGTGCTCGCGTTCGTGGCGCTCGCCGCGGCGGCGGAGGAGGAGCCCGCACCCGAGCGCGCCTACTCCGAGGCGCTGCGCGTCGCGAGCGAGAATCCCGAGCACGGCGCGGAGCAGCTCGCGGAGTTCATGCGCAAGAACCCGCGGCACCCGCTCGCCGACGACGCGGGCCTGCGCGTCGCGGAGATCTACCAACAGGCGGGCCAGCGCCGCGACGCGCGCGCGATGCTCGAGCGCGTGCTCGATCTGCCGCCCGGCGATCAGACCGAGCGCGCGCGGCTGCGCCTCGCGCAGCTGCTGCGCGTGGGGAACGATCTGCCGCGCGCCTACGAGACCGCGCGCACGCTCGGCTTCACCGCGCTCTCGGCCCCCGAGCGCGAGCAGGCGCATCGCATGCTGGCGGACCTCGCGCCGGAGCTCGGCAAGAAGCGCGCGCAGCTGCGCTGGCTCGGGCAGCTGCGCGGCGACGTGCGCGGCAGCGCGAGCGTTGCGGCGGTCGACGGCGAGATCGATCGCGAGATCGCGGCGCTCGACGATGATGCGCTGGTGCGCGCCGCCAGCGCGCTCGGCAAGCGCGTGCCCGCGGCGCGCATGTGGCTCCGCAGCGCGGAGCGCGCCCTCGCGCGCGGTGATCGCGAAGCCGCAGAGGCTGCGCTCGAAGAGGCGCGCCGCGCGCCGCTCGCCGGGGGCGACGCCGCTGCGCTCGCGCAGCTGGTGCAGAAGCTCGCGGGTGACCGCGGCGCCCAGGACTTGTTGGGTCTGGCCGCGTCGCCCGATGTGGGCCTCGAGGCCTCGCGCGCGCGCGCCGTGATTGGCATCGCGCTCCCGCTGACCGGCGAGCTCGCGGAGTACGGCGAGGAATCTCTGCAGGGCGCCTTGATCGCGGCGGGCTTCTTCCGCGCGCCCGGCTCGCCCGCGCCCGGGCTCACGCTGGACGTGCGCGACACGCGCGGCAGCGCCGAGGGCGCGCGCGAGGCGCTCGAGGCTTTCGCCGCCGATCCCGAGGTGATCGGCGTCGTCGGCCCGCTCAGCGGCGACGAGGCCGAAGCCGCAGCCGAGATCGCCGAGGAGAACGAGCTGCCCCTGATGACGCTGTCGCGGCGCGAGGAGATCGCGGTCGGGCGCAAGCACGTGTTTCCCCTCGCGCTCTCGCCGCGTGTCGAGGCCGAGCTCGTCGCGGAGTACGCGATCGCGACGCTCGGACTCCACCGCTTCGCGCTGCTGTATCCCGACGACGGCTATGGCCTCTCGGTGCGCGCGGCGTTCTGGGATGCCGTGACGGCGCGCGACGGCGAGGTGGTCGCGGTCGCGCGCTACGCGCCGGACACGCAAGATTTCTCGACGCCGATCCGCCGCCTCGTCGGCTACGAGCTGCTGCCGTCCGGCGCCCTCGCGGCCACCGGCGAACGCGAGGCGATGCGCAAGCGCGCGAAGCGCCTTCCGCCGCCTGCCGCCGCGGAGCTGCGCGCCAAAGCCGACGCACTCACCGCGCCCGACGGGACGCCGCTCCCGCCGTACGTCGACTTCGAGGCGCTCTTCATTCCGGACTCCGCCGACACCGTCGGGCTGATCGCGCCGCACCTCGCGTTCCAGAACGTGCTGGGCGTACGCTTGTTGGGCACGAGCGGCTGGCACGAGCGCGGGCTGCTCACGCTCGCGGGGCAGCACGTCGACGGCGCGATCTTCCCGAGCGGATTCTTCGCCGGCAGCAATCAGCCGCAGCTGATGGCGTTCCAGTCTGCGTACCAGCGCGCTTTCGCGCGCACGCCGACCTATCTCGCGGCGCAGGCCTACGACGCGATGCAGCTGTTCGTGCGCGAGCTGCTCGCGGGCGCCGACGACCGCGACGGCGTGACGAAGCGCCTGCGTGCGGGCTCGCTGCAGGCGGGCGCCTCGGGCGTGATCTCGATCGACCGCGCGGGCCGCGTCACCAAGCGCCCGCACCTCGTCGGCGTCGAGCGGGGAGCCTTCATGTCGGTGGACGAGGCGGGCGGCGCACCCTTCTTGCGCGCTCGCAGCGCGCCGCCTGCACCGGTCGCGGCGCCGAAGAGCGAGGCAGGCCGCTAGCGCAGCGAGGCGACGCCGAGCGGAGATCTACCCGGCAGCGCAGCGCACGGCGAGTCGGGTGCTTTGCCTCAAGTCGCCCGTTCGCAGCGTCGAAACTTCGCCAGATGACCACGCGCCGCACTGCCGATTTCGAGCTGCCCAGCGAACTGCCGATTCTGCCGCTGCGCGAGTCGGTGGTGTTCCCGTACATGGTGATGCCGCTCTTCGTGACGCGCGAAAAGTCCGTCGCGGCGATCGAGGACGCGCTGGCGGGCGACCGCTTGTTATTGCTCGTCGCGCAGCGCAACGCCGAGCTCGAGAACCCGAGCGCAGACGATCTGCATCGCGTCGGTACCGTCGCGATGGTGATGCGCATCCTGCGCATGGCGGACGGCCGCGTGAAGGTGCTGGTGCAGGGCGTCGCGAAGGCGCGCATCGAGTCGTTCGTCGAGAACGAGCCCGCGCAGTGGGCGCAGATCGCGGCGCTTCCCGACGACGACGAGACCTGGACGGCGGAGGCCGAGGCGCTGGCGCGCACCGTGCGCGGGCGCGTCGAGGAGCTGTTGCCGCTGAAGAACCTTCCCCCTGAGATCTTGTCGATCACCGCGAACATCCACGAGCCGGGTCGGCTGGCGGATCTGATCGCGTCGAATCTGCGCCTGCGGCTCTCCGAAGCCCAGGAGGTGCTCGAGGCGATCGATCCGCTCTCGCGGCTGCGGCGCGTCGACGCGCTGCTGCGCCGCGAGCTCGAAGTGACGTCGATGCAGGCGGAGATCCAGTCGCAGGCGAAGGAAGAGATGTCGCGCGGACAGCGCGAGCACTATCTCCGCGAGCAGCTGCGCGCGATCCAGACCGAGCTCGGTGAAACGGATCAGCGCCAGGAAGAGGCCTCGGAGATTCGGCAGAAGCTCGACGAGGTGGGCCTCACGCCCGACGCCAACGAAGAGGCGACCAAGCAGCTGCGCCGCCTCGAGCGCATGCATCCCGACAGCCCCGAAGCGCAGGTCGTGCGGAGCTATCTCGAATGGATGTGCGAGCTGCCGTGGTCGCGGCTCTCGCCCGATCGAATCGACCTGCGGCGCGCGAAGCAGATCCTCGACGAAGACCACGCGCACCTCGAAGCCATCAAGGAGCGCATCCTCGAGTTCTTGGGCGTGCGCAAGCTCCGCCAGGATTCGCGCGGCCCGATCCTGTGCTTTTCGGGCCCGCCCGGCGTCGGCAAGACCTCCCTCGGCCGCTCGATCGCGCGCGCGATGGGGCGCGAGTTCGTGCGCGTCTCGCTGGGCGGCGTGCGCGACGAGGCGGAGATTCGCGGCCATCGCCGCACCTACGTGGGCGCGCTGCCGGGCCGCATCCTGCAGGGCCTGAAGCAGGCCAAGACGCGAAATCCGGTGTTCGTGCTCGACGAGCTCGACAAGCTCGGCGCCGACTTCCGCGGCGATCCCTCGTCGGCGCTGCTCGAGGTGCTCGACCCCGAGCAGAACTCGAAGTTCAGCGACCACTACCTGAACGTCGCGTTCGATCTCTCCGCGGTGTTCTTCATCGCGACCGCGAACGTGCTCGATCGCGTGCCCTCGCCACTGCGCGACCGCATGGAGGTGGTGCGCGTGCCCGGCTACACGCCGGAGGAGAAGCTCGACATCACGCGTGCGTACCTGATTCCGCGCCAGACGACCGAGGCCGGCCTGCCGGAGGGCCGCATCCGCTGGAGCGAGCCGGCGCTGCGCACGATGATCACGGACTACACCTTCGAGGCCGGCGTGCGCGAGCTCGAGCGCAAGATCGCCGCGATCTGCCGGAAGGCGGCGCGGCGCGCGGCCGAGGCCGACACGCGCATCGTGCGCGTCGAGCCGAAGACGCTCGCGAAGTTCCTCGGCCCGGCGCGCCACGAGCAGACGCTCGCGGGCTCGGAAGCGGAGGTCGGCGTCGCGACGGGGCTCGCTTGGACGGAGGCGGGCGGCGACGTGTTACGGGTCGAGGCGGCGATCACGCGCGGCCGCGGCCTCGTGCTGACCGGCCAGCTCGGCGACGTGATGAAGGAATCCGCGCAGGCCGCGCTCACCTGGGTGCGCTGGCGCCTCGCGGATTTCGGGCTCGACGAGGACATGTTCTCGCGGCGCGAGCTGCACGTGCACGTGCCGGCGGGCGCGATCCCGAAGGACGGGCCATCGGCGGGCGTGACGATGGCGACGGCGCTGGCCTCGATCGCGACCGGCATCGCGGTCAAGCCGACGGTGGCGATGACCGGCGAGGTGACGCTGCGCGGGCGCGTGCTGCCGGTCGGCGGCGTGCGCGAGAAGGCGCTCGCGGCGCTGCGCGCCGGCATCACCACGATGGTGCTGCCGCTGAAGAACCTCGACGACCTGCAGGAGATCCCGAAGGAGCTCGCCAAGCGGATGAAGTTCGTGGGGGTTGCGCACATGGACGAGGTGCTCGAGCACGCGCTCGAGCGCAGCCCGGGTGTGCGGAAGCGAACGCGGCGGGAGCCCATGCGGGTGGCGACGCGGGGGCACGTGGCGAGCGTGAAGGCGCGCGGGCGGCGGTAGAGGCGGCGCGAAGACCGGCGGCATCGAGGACTCGCCGCCGAGGAGCTTTGGTGCGAGCAGCGCCGCGCGGGCGGGCGGGGGCTCGCTTCGCTCACCCGCTCGGCCGCTGCGCGTTGGCGGTCGGCGTTGCGTTGCGTTCGGGTGGGGAGAATGAGCGAGGCGTCCCTTCACGGGGGCGGCCTGCGCCTGGGGTTCGGCTCCGCGACCCCCGCCCGCCCGCGCGGCTCGTGCTGGTGAGGGGAGTGGGCGGCGCGCGCTTCGCTGGCGGAGTTGTTGGGGGTCGCGTCGGATGGCTGCGTTCGCGAGTCGAGTAGTGTGCGGACGTGTTGGCGATTCGCGACGTCGGAGAGTTCGGGCTGATCGCGCGTATCGAGGGGATGGCTCGGCGGGCGTTTGGGCGGACGCGGTTTGCCGGGTTGGTGCTCGGGATCGGGGACGACGCTGCGCTGCTGCGGGTGCGGGCGGATGAGGACGTCGTCGTGACGACGGATGCGCTCGTCGAGGGGGTGCACTTCGATTTCGCGCAGGAGACGCCGCGGGTGGCGGGGCGGCGGGCACTCGCGGCGAACTTGTCCGATCTCGCAGCGATGGGCGCGCGGCCGCTCGGCTTCGTGGTGGCGCTCGCTGCCCCCGCAGCGACGCCGCTCGCGCGGGCGCTCGGGCTCGCGCGCGGGATGCTGGAGCTCGCGGTGCGCTGTGCGTGTCCGCTCGTCGGCGGAAACGTCGCGCGCGCGCGGGAGATCAGCGTCGCGATCACCGCGATCGGTGCGGTGAGGCGCGGCGCTGCGTTGCTGCGCCGCGGCGCGCGCGCCGGGGATCGCGTGTTCGTCACCGGGACACTCGGCGGCGCCGCGCTCGCGCGGGCGCGTGGGCACGTACGCGGGGCGCCCGAACCGCGCCTCGCGGCCGGGCGGGCGCTCGCGGGGCTGCGCGGTATCGGCGCCTGCATCGACGTCTCGGACGGCATCGCGGGCGACCTCGCGCACGTCTGCCGCGCGTCGGGCGTGCGGGCGCGCATCGACGCGGCGCGGGTGCCGGTGCCGCGCGGGTTCGCGGCCGCTTGTGCGCGCGCAGGCGTCGACCCGCAGCGCCTCGCACTCGCGGGGGGCGAGGACTACGAGCTGCTCTTCACGGCGCGCGGCGCGACCGCACGGGCCGAAGCGCTCAGCCGGAGGCTCGGGCTCGCCGTTACGGAGATCGGGCGCATCGAGGCGGGGAAGCCGGCGGTGTTGGGCCTGCCGCGCGCGGTCCGCGCGGGCGGGTACCGGCACTTCTAGCCGAGGCGGAAACCCGCCCAGGGGCGTCAAGCGCCTCGGTTGCCGCGCCGATACGCACGCCGTGCGTCTCTCCCTCGTCCACAAGTTCGCCCTCGGCTCGCTGGCGGCTGCCGGAACGGCGTTGGCCGTGCCCACGCTCGCGCACGCGCTCGGGATTTCTGGCGACGCGGCGCTGCTCAACGCGCTCGCCGTGATCGTGGGCGGCGCGACGGGTGCGGCGCTGGGCAGCCGGCTCGTCAGCGAGCACGCGCATGCCGCGCAGCTGGTGCGCCGCGCGTCGCGCGGGGACTACGCCGCGCTGGACGCGCTGGGCGCGGCCTCCGGCGTCGAAGACGAGGCCCACGAGCTGGCCGCGGGCGCCGCGTTGTTAGGCGACCGCTTGGGTGCGCTCTCGCGCGACGCACAGGCGGTATCGGAAGGCCTGCAGCGCGCCGTCGACGGGTTCGCCTCGGGCGGGAAGCGCGCCGACGCGACCGCGCGCGAGATCGCCGAGACGATCGGCGAGCTCGCGAAGGGCAGCGAGAACAAGAAGACGCTGCTCGCCGACGTGCAGCGGCTGTCCGCCGAGATCGCCTCGGCGATCGAGGCGAACGCGTCGCGCGCCCGCGAGGCGTTCGGATTCGCGGCCGAGGCGAATCAGAAGGCGAACTCCGGCGTCGACGTCTCGCGCCTCGCGATCGAGAAGATGCGCAACGTGTTCGAGCGCATGGACAACACCGGCAAGATGGTCTTCGAGCTCGAGGCGAAGACGCGGCACGTGCACCAGATCACCGAGCTGATCACGAGCGTCGCGTCGCGCACCAACCTGCTGTCGCTGAACGCGTCGATCGAGGCCGCGCGCGCCGGCGAAGCGGGGCGCGGCTTCGCGGTCGTCGCCGACGAGATTCGCAAGCTCGCCGAGAGCGCGCAGCGCAGCGCCGACGAAATCTCGAAGCTGGTCGGCGAGATCGAGAGCGACACGCACAACGTCGCCGACGAGATGCGCCACTCGGGCCAGGTGATCGCCGAAGGCCGCGACGACGTGAACACGATCGCGCATTCGCTCGGGCAGATTCAGGCCGCCGTCGGCGAGGCGTCGTCCCGCGCCGAGGAGATCTTCGAGCAGGCCGACGTGCAGACTCAGGGCGCCGAGCGCATGGTGGCGGCGATCAGCGAGGTCGCCGAAGTCGCTTCGGCGCACGTCACGTCCGTCGATCTCGTGGCGGGCGCCGCGGAGCGACAGATCGAGGCAATGGCGGAGATCGCGGAATCGTCGCGGGAGCTGGCTGCGGTCGCGCGCGAGCTCGCCGACGCCACGCAGCGCGCGCGCCAAGGGGGCACGCGATGAGCTCGCTCGACGTCAGCGAGAATCGTCTGCTCGCCTTCGAGCTCGGCGAGGCGCTGTTCGCGCTGCCGATCTCCGGCGTCGTCGAGGTCGCGGAGAGCGCGCGTGTCGCGCCGGTGCCGATGCTGCCGCGCGCGAGCTTTGGCGTGGTGAACCACCACGGCGATGCCTTGCCGGTCGTGTTCGCCGGCGCACTGCTCGAGTTCTCGGGCGAGAGCGCGCCCACGCGCCTGCTCGTGCTCGCCGGCGATGCCGACGACCCCGACCGCTACGGATTGCCGGTCGACCGCATCTTGGGCCTCGTGGCCGGCGGCGCCGCGCCGTCGCACAGCGACAGCCCGGTGGCGGAGCGCCGGCCGCACGAGGGCCGCGTGCTGAACGTGCTCGATCCGCGCCGCCTGCTGGCGCGCGCATTGATGTTGGTCGAGGGATCGCTGAGCGGCGAGTAGCCGCAGGGAGAAACGCAATGAAGAGGGTCCTAATCGCAGACGACGCGTCGTTCATGCGTCAGATGATTCGCGACATCATCGAGCCCGAGGGCTACGAGGTGGTCGGCGAAGCTTCCGACGGTGTCGAGGTCGTCGACAAGTTCCGCAAGCTGCGGCCCGATCTGGTGATGATGGACATCGTGATGCCGAAGCGCTCGGGCATCGATGCCGTGCGCACGATCCGCTCCGAGGATTCCAGCGCGACGATCGTGATGTGCAGCGCGCTCGGCCAGGAGACGCTCGTGATGGAGGCGATTCAAGCGGGCGCCAAGGACTTCATCGTGAAGCCCTTCAAGCCCGACGCCGTGATCACGACGCTCGCGAAGGTCGTCGAGAAGTCCGAGTAGTCGAGAGCGCGCACGACTGCCCTCGGGCTCGGAAGCGACAAGGCGGCGCAGCGGTCGACCGCAGCTCGAGAAGCCGCAAGCGGCCCGCGCCGCGACAAGCGGCGCAGACCGCGCGCAGTGAGCCCCAGGCGAACGGAGCCCAACCCAAATGGACCTCGCCAAGTACCGAGCGCTGTTCCTCGAGGAAGCGACCGAGCACCTGGCGGACCTGAGCCGCGCGCTGCTCGCGCTCGAGAAGAACGCCGCCGACGCGGAGGCGATCGACGTCGCCTTCCGCATGGCCCACTCGATCAAGGGCATGGCGGCCTCGCTCGATTATCAGGGCCCCACCGAGCTCGCGCATCGCCTCGAAGACCTGCTCGCGAGCCAGCGCGCCGCCGGCAGCGTGGACGCACGCGCGAGCGCACTGCTGTTCCGCGCGCTCGAAGGCCTCGAGCGCATGGTCGGCGCGCTGCGCGCAACCGGGGAACCGCCCGCCGCGGATCCCGGACTGATCGCCGAGCTGTCCGGCGCGCCGAGCGGGCCGCCGCCAAAAAAAGCCTGAGCGCGGCCGCTGTCGCCAGCGACGCCGCGCCCCTCGAGCCGGTCGCGCCAGCGCCCCCCGCTTCAGCACCGACCGCGGCTGCGCCCGCGCCGACGCTGCGCGTGCGCGCGGAGACGCTGGATCGCTTCCTCTCGTCGGTCGGTGAAGTGGTGCTCTCGTCGAGCCAGCTGCGCGGCATGGCGCAGCGCGAGCGCGGCGCCTCGGCGGAGCTGGTCGCGGGCCTCGACCGCATGGATCGCGTCGTCGCCGACTTGCAGCGCCGCGGCCTCGGGCTGCGCACCGCGCCGTTGCTACGCGCGGTCGAGCCGTTGCCGCGGCTCGCGCGCGAGATTGCCCGGGAGCTCGGCAAGCAGGTCGACGTCGAGCTGCGCGGTGCCGAGCTCGAGCTCGATCGCGCGATCCTCGATCGCATCGGCGATCCGCTCGTGCACCTCGTGCGCAACGCGGTCGATCACGGCCTCGAGACGCCCGACGCGCGCGCGCTCGCGGGCAAGCCCGCGGCGGGCCGCATCGTGATCGACGCGCGCCGCGATCGCGACCACGTGCGCATCGCGGTGAGCGACGACGGCCGCGGCATCGATCTCGAGAAGGTGAAGCGCCGCGCGATCGAGGCAGGCCTCCTGCACAGCGACCTCGCGGACGACCTACCGCCCGATCAGATCGCCGCGCTCGTCTTCCGGCCGGGCCTCTCGACCGCGGGCGAGGTCTCGAAGATCTCCGGCCGCGGCGTCGGCATGGACGCGGTCAAGGCGACGATCGAGGCGCTGGGCGGCAGCGTCGAGCTCGCCTCGCAGCCGGGCCTCGGCACGACGACGGTGCTGCTCGTGCCGGTGACCGCCGCCGTGCAGCGCATGCTGCTGCTCGGCGTGGCGGGAGAGATCGTCGCGCTGCCGATCGCGAAAGTGGAGCGCGTCGTCGAAGTCGACGCGGCGACCATCGAGGACGCGGGCCGCGAGCGCTTCGCGATCGTCGAGGATGCGCCGCTGCTCGTGATCGACCTCGCGGAGCGCCTCGGCTTCGGCGCCCGGCGCGAGACGGGAGTCGCGCCGCTCGTGCTCGCCGAGGTACGCGAGGAGCGCGTCGGCCTGCTCGTGGAGCGCTTGTACGGCCAGCGCGAGCTCACCGTGAAGCCGCTGCCGCGCCTGCTGGCGCGCGCGCGCGGCTTGGCCGGCCTGACGGTTCTTTCCGACGGCGTGCCGGTGTTCTTGCTGGACCTGAACCCGCTCGCATGACCGCCGCGGCCCACCACGACGAAGCCCAGGCGCGCGCGGTCGACCGGCTGTGCGAGCTCACCAGCATCGGGGCCGGGCACGCCGCCGGCGCACTCGCGACGTTGCTCGCTCGGCCGATCGAGATGGGCCTGCCGGCCGCGCGCCTGCTCGAGGCGGGCGACCGTGGGGCCGAGCTTGCGGCGCGGCTCGGCTGCGAGGCGCGCGAAGGCACGGGAGTTCTGTTCGACGTCGTTGGCGGGCTCGGCGGCACGCTCGCGCTGCTGCTCACGCCCGCGAGCCGCGGCGCGCTGCTTCGGATGCTGCTCGGAGAATCTGCCGGCGCGCCGCTGCAGGCGGAGTCGGCGCTGCGCGAAGTGGGCAACATCCTCGCGTCGCACGCGCTCTCCGCGATCGGCGAACTGCTCGGCGTCGTGGTGCTGCCGTCGCCGCCGCAGCTGGCGCTCGTCGACGGCACCGGCGCCTTCGCCGCCGGCGTGGCGGAGCGCGCGGGCGAGCGCCCGGTGTTGTGCATCGAAGTCGAGCTGTTCGACCGCGGAGACGTGCTGCGCGCGCTGCTCGTCTGGGCGCCCGAGGCGATCGCCTAGCTCGCTCGGCTATTCACTCGGTTCGCGCGCCGCGCGAAGTGGGTGAAGCGAGATGAATCCCGATCGCGTACGCGCGCTGCTCGAAGCCGTCCGAGACGGTGCGCTGTCGACGGACGACGCGCTCGAACACTTCGCGCAGCTTCCCTTCGTCGCTTCCGAGCACGCGCGCGTCGACACGCATCGCGCGCTGCGGCAGGGCATGCCGGAGGTGGTGTTCGGGCTGGGGAAGACGCCGGAGCAGATCGCGAGCATCGTGCGCACGCTGCGCGCGGCCGGGCAGACGGCGCTCGTCACGCGTGTCGAGCACGCCGCCGCGGAGCGCGTGCTCACGCTCGAGCCGATCGGGGACTACGACCCAGGCGCGCGCCTGCTCTGGTACGGGCCCGCGGAGGTCGCGATCACGGGTGTCGGCACGATCGTCGTGGTGTGCGCGGGCACCGCGGATCTGCCGGTCGCGCGCGAGGCCGCCGCCGTCGCGGCGAAGCTCGGCAACAAGGTCGAGCTGATCGCGGACGTCGGCGTCGCGGGCCTGCACCGCCTGCTCGCGGAGTCGGAAGCGCTGCGCGCCGCGCGCGTCCTGATCGCGATCGCGGGCATGGAGGGCGCGCTGCCCTCGGTGGTGGGCGGGCTGGTCGCGCGCCCGGTGATCGCGGTGCCGACCAGCATCGGGTACGGCGCTTCTTATGGCGGGCTCGCGGCGCTGCTCGGGATGCTGTCGAGCTGCGCCTCGAACGTCTCGGTCGTGAACATCGACAACGGCTTCGGCGCGGCCGTGGTCGCGTCGCTGATCAATCGGAGCTGACGTGGCGAAGCGCCGCCAGCCGAAGTCGCGCGTCGCGGCGCCGGGCCACGCCGGCGCACGGCCGCGCACCGTGCTCCACCTCGACACGTTCTCCGGGATCTCGGGGAACATGTTCCTCGGCGCGCTGCTCGACGCCGGGCTGCCGCTGCGCGAGCTCGAGGCCGGGCTCGCGGGCCTCGGCATCGCGCATCGGCTGCGCGTCACCCGAGTGAAACGCGGCGCGCTCGCAGCGCGCTACGTCGAGGTGATCGCGCGCAGTGTGGAGCGCAGGCGTCCCAAGGCACGACGTATCAGAGCCGCGGCCGGCGACGGCTCGCACACCCACGGCGCTCACGCACATTCCCACGCCGGGGATCACGATCACGCGCACACGCACGTGGGCGGCGGCCGGCGCTACGACGAGATTCGCCGCTTGCTCGCGCGCGCGAAGCTCGCGTCCGCGGTGCGCGATCGCGCGCAGGCGATCTTCGCCGCGCTCGCGGAGGCCGAGGCGCGCGTGCACGACGTCCCGGTCGCGCGCGTTCACTTCCACGAGGTGGGCGCGCTCGACGCGATCGTCGACATCACGGGCGCGGCGCTGGCGCTGGAGCTACTGCGCGTCGAGCGCGTGACCTCGACGCCGGCCGCGCTCGGGCACGGCACGGTCGAGACGGCGCACGGGCGCCTGCCGCTGCCAGCGCCGGCCGTGCTCGAATTGTTACGGGGAGCGCCGGTCGCGCCGGCGCCCGTCGCCTGGGAGACGGTGACGCCGACCGGCGCCGCGATCCTGCGCACGATCGTCGACGAGTGGTGCGCGCTGCCGGGGCTGACGATCGATGCGATCGGCCACGGGGCGGGCGACGATCGCCCCGGCCCGATGCCGAACGTGCTGCGCGCCGTGCTCGGCCACGACGGCGGCGTGCTGCGCGACACCGTGAGCGTGCTCACGGCGCACCTCGACGACCTCGTGCCCGAGCATTTCGACCTCGCGCTGGAGCGGCTGTTCGCGGCCGGGGCGCTCGACGTCGCCCTCAGCCACGCCCAGATGAAGAAGAATCGGCCGGGCTACGCGCTGACGGTGATCGCGCCGCCGCACCGGCGCGGCGAGCTGGCGCAGCTCGTGCTGCGCGAGACCGGCTCGCTCGGCGTGCGGGTGCAGGAGGCGGAGCGCCTGCTCCTCCCGCGCGAGATCGTACGCGTCGCGACCCCCCACGGACGCCTGCGCGTGAAGCTCGCCTACGACGCGCAGGGGCGAGCGAGCGCCTCCGCCGAGTACGACGACGCGAAGCGCATTGCCCAGGCGCGCCGGCTTCCGCTCGGAGAAGTGATGCGCGCGGCGGAAGAAGCTGCGCTGCGCGCGTTGACAACGCGGAGCCGCCGCTCGTAGGATGCGCCCGTCTCGGGAGGACCCTGTGAGCGATCTACCGAATGCGGTTGTGAAGCGACTCTTGGCGAAGCACGGGGACGGCATGCGCGTCTCGGGCGACGCCATCGACAAGGCCGTCGCCGCCGCGGAGGACTACATCGCGCGGCTCGCTCGCGAGGCCCACGCGCTCGCCGCCGCGGACAAGCGCAAGACGATCATGGAGAGCGACATCGTTCAGGCGCGCGCGCGCGTCTCGTAGCCGCGCCGCCCGCTGCTCCGCGCCTCTACTCGGGACCGCCGCGCGCGAGCGGGCTCTGGAAGAGTTCACCGAGGTAGGTGATCCACGCCGCCTCGTCGCGCTCGCTGAAGCCGCGGAACAGCACGCCGATGCCCGCGCCGCGTAGGCCCGCGGGATCGACGCGGTAGATGCCCTCCGCGTCCACGCGCAGCACGCGCCCCATCTCCGGTAGCTCGATCTCGCAGCGGCGCAGTGATTCGAGCGGGCCGCTCCACTCGGCGCCGATGAAGGCACCGAGGCGCGCGATCGAGGTCGTGAAGGCGCCGCGCCCGTCGGTCAGGCGGACCGAGAGCCGCCACGGCAGGCGGCTGAAGCGGCGGCGCTCGCGCGACTGCAGGAGGCGCTCGGCGCCGGGCGCGACGCGATCGCCGTCCAGCGGGTGCACGAGGTAGCCCGCCGCGCCGATCTTGCGCGCGGCGTCGCGCATCGGTTCGCGCAGGTGATCGTCCACGAGCACGACGGGCACGTTCTCCACGCCCGGCAGCGCGCGCAGGTCCGAGATCAGCTCGAGGCCCTCGGAGCGCCCGAGGTGGGCGTCCGCAAAGACGAGCTCGAAGCTGTGGTGCAGGAACGCCTCCAGCGCCTCGTGCGCGGAGAACTCGACGCGCACGCGAAAGCCCTGCTGCTCGAGCCGGCGCGCGAGTCCGGTATCGCGGCCGAGCTGGGGGCCGACCAGGAGAATCCGGTGCCCGCTGCGCGCGCGCCCTTGCGCGATGCCGCGGACGGGCAGGCTGCGCGCCGGCACGATCAGCGGCGCGGCTTCGTTCGCGAGGCGCTCGCGCAGCTTCTCGAGACGGTCGGTGAGGGCGATCTCGGCATCCGAAGCGTGACGCCACCCGCTGTCGAAGCGCGTGACGCGCTGCTCGGGCGACGAGGCCCGCAGCGCCGCGAGCGGCCCGCGGCCCGGCAGGATCACGCGGGTGGCGTCGAGCATGCGCGCCGATGCCTGCGCGTCGTCGTGGCTGAGGGAGAACGCCAGCACCTGGCCGCCGGCCTCCGCCTTCGCTGCGACCCCGAGCGCGGCGAGCTTGTGCGCCGCCGTGCGCAGGTTGCGCTCCCGCGCGGCCCAGGCGACGCGGATGCGCGCCTCCAGCTCGCCCTCGCTCGCGCAGCCACCGAGGGCGATCAGCGGCAGGAAGAAGAACGGGAGCGGCGCGGAGCACTTGACCTGGTTCGTACCGACCGTGTGAAACGAGACCGTTTCGTAGCGGCGCGAGCCCTCGATCGAGACGAACGGCTCCAGCGACACGCGCAGCTTCCCGCGCAGGCAGCGCCCGCCCGGGGCGGGTTCGACGGCCACGCCCATCTCCGCGAAGCGGTGAGCGAGGTCGGAGAGCGAGCTCTCGGCCGAGTCAGCCACGCGGATGTGCCCCTCCGCGGTCGTTTTCGACGCAGCGGCGGCGTCGCTTGACCCGCAACGCGAAACGGCCCGGGAGGCGCGAGCCTCCCGGGCCGTCGAATCGGCTTCCGCTCTCGCGGAAGCGCGGGGGCGGCGACTACATCATCCCCGGCATGCCGCCGCCGGCCGGTCCGTGGCTGTGACCGGCGCCCTCGGCCTTCTCCTCGGGCTTGTCCGCGATCATTGCCTCGGTGGTCAGCAGCAGCGCCGCGACGCTCGCCGCGTTCTGCAATGCCGAGCGCACGACCTTGGTCGGGTCGATCACGCCAGCCTTGATCAGATCTTCGTAGACCTCGGTCGCGGCGTTGAAGCCGAAGGCGCCCTTCCCGGACTTCACCTTGTCGACGACGATCGAGCCCTCGACGCCAGCGTTCTCGCTGATGCGGCGCAGCGGCTCCTCGATCGCACGCCGAATGATGGAGACCCCCGCGGCCTGCTCGGGCGAGAGATCCTTTTCCAGCCCGTCGAGCGCGCCCTGCGCGCGGATCAGCGCCACGCCGCCGCCGGGCACGATGCCCTCCTCGACGGCTGCGCGAGTCGCGTGCAGCGCGTCCTCGACGCGCGCCTTCTTCTCCTTCATCTCGGTCTCGGTGGCAGCCCCGACCTTCACGACCGCGACGCCACCCGCGAGCTTGGCGAGCCGCTCTTGCAGCTTCTCCTTGTCGTAGTCGCTCGTGGTCTTCTCGATCTGGCCGCGGATCTCGGCGATGCGACCCTCGATCGCCTTCTTGGCGCCGGCGCCGTCGATGATCGTGGTGTTGTCCTTGTCGGAAACGATCCGCTTCGCGCGGCCGAGATCCTTGACCGTCACGTTCTCGAGCTTCAGGCCGAGCTCCTCGCTGATGACCTGACCGCCGGTGAGGATCGCCATGTCCTGCAGCATCGCCTTGCGGCGATCGCCGAACCGGGGGGCCTTCACCGCGACCGAACGGAACGTCCCGCGGATCTTGTTCACCACGAGCGTGGCGAGGGCCTCGCCCTCGATGTCCTCGGCGATGATCGCGAGCGGCTTGCCCGACTGCATGATCTTCTCCAGCAGCGGCAGCAGCTCCTGCACGCTCGAGATCTTCTTGTTCACGATCAGGATGTAGGGGTCATCGAGGACCGCTTCCATCCGCTCGGGATCGGTCACGAAGTACGGCGAGATGTGGCCCTTGTCGAACCGCATGCCCTCGACGAACTCGAGCTCCATGCCGAACGTGTTGGATTCCTCGACCGTGATCACGCCGTCCTTGCCGACCTTGTCGACGGCTTCGGCGATGACCTTGCCGATCTCGGGGTCGGCCGCGGAGATGGCGCCGACGTCCGCGATCTGCGCCTTGGAGTCGACCTCCTTGGACTGGTTGCGGATCGCCTCAACGGCGAGCTCGACGGCACGCTCGATGCCGCGCTTCAACGACATCGGGTTGGCGCCGGCCGCCACGTTGCGCAGGCCCTCCTTCACGATCGCCTGGGCGAGCACGGTGGCCGTCGTGGTTCCGTCACCGGCAACGTCGTCCGTCTTCTTGGCGACCTCCTTCACGAGCTCGGCGCCGACCTTTTCCAACGGGTCGTCGAGCTCGATCTCCTTGGCGATCGAGACGCCGTCGTTGGTGATGGTGGGGGCGCCCCACTTCTTCTCGAGGACCACGTTGCGGCCCTTGGGGCCGAGCGTGATCTTGACCGCGTTGGCGAGCTGGTCCATGCCACGCTCCAAGGCTCGCCGTGCCTCCTCGTCGAACGAGATGATCTTCGCTCCCATCCCTGTTCCTCCTCCTCCGGCTTCTTCGATCCGGGTTCTCAGCCTGCGTTGTCGACTGCTAGCACTCGGC